>JBEKGK010000079.1:0-17329 GCA_050012835.1 Solirubrobacteraceae bacterium
CGCCGCGAGGATGTCCTTCGTCGAGGTCTTGCCCGTCGAGCCCGTGATCGCGACCACCATCGCTCCGCGCGAGCGCAGCTCGCGCCGCCATGCCCGCGCCAGCGCCTGCAGGCCCGCCAGCGGGTCCTCGTGCGCCAGCACAGCGCCCCTGCCGCCCACCGGCTCGGGCGCGGCGCCCGTGGCCTCGGCGGCCGCATGCGCGTGCTCGGGCGCCACCAGCACGCCCCACGCGCCTTCCGCCAGCGCCTGTGCCGCGTGGTCTCCGCCGTCGACGCGCTCGCCGCGCAGGCCCACGAACAGCTCGCCCGGCGCAAGCGCGCGCGAATCGATGCTCACGCCCGTGGGTCCCGGCGGCCCCGTCGCACCCCGCCCAGTCGCGCCGGACGGCGCGCGCACGAGCGTCGCGCCCGCGGCAGCCGCGAGGTGACGGGCGTCCCAATCCCTCATCGCACCCCCGCCGCATGCGTGGAGTCCAAGGCGGCACGCGCGACCGCCACGTCGTCAAAGGGCACCCTGCGGCCGTCCGCGAGCTCCTGCCCCTGCTCGTGGCCCTTGCCCGCGATCACCACCGCGTCCCCCTGTCGCGCCGCCGCGATCGCCGCCTCGATCGCGGCCCGGCGATCGACCACCGAGCGTACGTGCCCCGTACCCGCCCGCTCGTCGCCGCTCGCGCCGGAGCACGCTCCCACCTCGCGGCGGGCACCCACCGCGCCATCCATGATCTCCTCGATGATCCGCTCGGGGTCCTCCGAGCGCGGGTTGTCAGAGGTCACGATCACGACGTCCGCCAGCCGTGCCGCGATCTCGCCCATCAGCGGTCGCTTGCCGCGATCGCGGTCGCCGCCCGCGCCGAACACGCACAGCAACCGCCCACGCTCGCCGCCCGACTCGATCAGCTCGCGCGCCGCGCGCAGCACGTTCTCCAGCGAGTCGGGCGTGTGCGCGTAGTCGACCAGCACAGCGAACCGCTGGCCCGCCTCCACCGGCTCGAAGCGCCCCGGCACGCGCACGCCGCGCTCCAGCGCCGCCACCAGCACGTCGAGCTCGACGCCCAGCGCGTGCGCGGCCGCGAGCGCGCCCAGCGCGTTGGCCACGTTGAAGCGCCCCGGCATCGGCAGCGTCAGCTCGCGCCGGCCAGCGGGCGTCTCCAGCGTGAAGCTGCACCCCTCGAAGCCGCAGCGCACGTCCCTCGCGCTGTAGTCCGCAGGCGCGTCCACCGCGAACGTCAGCGCGCCCTCGATCTCCGCCGCCAACCGGCGGCCGTACGGGTCACCCACGTTGACCACGCTGATCGCCGGCGGCTCCGGCGCGCCGGCGAGCGACGAGCGCGAGCCATCCGGCGCCGCGCTCGGCACGAACAGCCGCCGCTTTGCCTGGAAGTAGTCCTCCATGCTCGCGTGGAAGTCCAGGTGGTCCTGGGTCAGGTTCGTGAACACCGCCGCCGCAAACGCAATCGCATCGGTGCGCCCGAGCTCCAGCGCGTGCGAGGAGACCTCCATCGCGCACGCGCCGTCGCCGCCGTCCAGCATCGCCCGCAGATCCTCCTGCAGGTCGATCGCCTCCGGGGTCGTGCGCGCCACCTGTCGCTCCTCGCCGCCGATCACCGACTTGACCGTGCCCAGCAGGCCGCACTGCTCGCCCCCTGCTTCCAGCAGCGCGCGCACCAGATACGCCGTCGTCGTCTTGCCGTTCGTGCCCGTCACGCCCACCACGCGCAGCTTGCGCGCCGGGTCGCCGTAGAAGCGCGCCGCCGCCGGCGCCATCGCCGCGCGCGCCGACTCGACCACCACTTCCGGGATGCCCAGGCCCAGGGGCCGCTCCACGACCAGCGCCGCCGCGCCCGCGCTCACGGCCTGGGGCGCGAACTCGTGGCCGTCGCTGCGAAAGCCGCTCACGCAGAAGAACAGGTCGCCCGGCGCGACCTCGCGGCTGTCGTACGCGAGGCCCGTGATCTCCACGCCGGCCGCCTCGCCCGTGGGCTCGGCGGCGATCAACGCGTCGAGTCGCATGCGCTGATGCTACTCAAGGGGCAGGAGGCCTCCGGGGCGGCTCACCCCGGCGCGATGCCCAGATAGGGCAGCGCGAAGCTCATGATCTGCCCGAACGCCGGCGCGGCGACCGTGCCGCCGTAGATCGATCCTGCGCTCGGTTCGTCGACGACCACCGCGCACAGCAGCTTCGGGTCGTTCGCCGGCGCGAAGCCGATGAACGAGGCCACGTACGCGGACTTGGAGTATTCGCCCGTGGCCGGGTCGATCTTGCTCGCCGTGCCCGTCTTGCCGGCCAGTTCGTAGCCCGGGATCGAGACCTCGCTGGCGGTCCCTTCCGGGCCGAGCACGCCCTTGAGCATGCGCCGCAACTCGGCTGCGGTGGTGGGAGAGATGATGCGATGCCCCGCCGGCTCCGGCTGTACGCGCCCGCCGAGCGCGCGCACGATGTGCGGCGGGCGCAGGATCCCGCCGTTGGCGATCGCCGCGTACGCCGTCGCCATCTGCAGCGGCGTCACCAGCTCGCCCTGCCCGATCGGCAGGTTGCCCATCGAGGAGCCGGAGTATTCGCTCAGCGGCAGCGCCACGCCCTTTTCCTCGCCGGGCAGGTCCACGCCCGTGGGCGCGCCGAAGCCGAAGCGGTGCACCCATTCGTTGAAGCGCGGCGCGCCCTCCAGCGCGCCGATCTTGATCGCGCCGACGTTGCTCGAGCGCGCCAGGATCTGCGCCGTGGTCAGCGTTTCTTCGGGGTGTTCGGTGTCGTCGTGGATCGTCTTTTCAGCGATCTGGATCTGGTCGGGGATGTTGA
Source organism: Solirubrobacteraceae bacterium (assembly GCA_050012835.1). GTDB lineage: Bacteria > Actinomycetota > Thermoleophilia > Solirubrobacterales > Solirubrobacteraceae > Palsa-744. The sequence continues at coordinate 2,797 of JBEKGK010000079.1, forward strand.
ACGGCGTGCTCGGCGTGATCACGCCGGCTTCCAGCGCGCCGGACACCGTCACCGCCTTGAACGTCGAGCCCGGTTCGTAGTCGAAGCCCACCGCCCGGTCCTCGATCGCGTTGGCCATCGCTTCCGGCGAGTACGCGGACGGATCGTTGACGTCAACCTGCGGCCAGTTGGCCAGCGCCAGGATCGCCCCGCTGCGCGGGTCCATCACGATCGCGGTCGCGTCTTTGGGGCCGAACACCCGCGCGACCGCTGCGAGCACGTCTTCCGCGCGCTGCTGGATGTTCGCGTCGAGCGTCAGCGACAGCGACTCGCCCGGCAGCACCCGGCGGGTTTCGCTGATCGACACCGGCTGACCGATCTCATCGCTCACCACCCGCCGCTGTCCGGATCTGCCCGCGAGCAGACCGTTGCTCGAGTACTCCAGGCCCGCGAGCCCCTTGCCTTCGGAGCCGACCACGCCCAGCACCTGCGCCGCGAGCGTCCCGCGCGGGTACACCCGGCGCATCACCGGCGTGCCCGTGACGCCGGCGATCTTCAGCGCCAGCACCGCCTGCGCCGGCTTCGCGGGGAGCGCTCGCGCCAGGTACACGAAGCCACGGCGTTCGGAGAGCTTCGTCAACACGCTCGCCTGCGTCTGGCCCAGCAGCGGCGCCAGCTCCCGCGCGGCGACCAGCGGTTCCTTGACCAGATACGGATCGGCCGAGATGTCCTGCGCCGGTTCCGAGACCGCCAGGTCGACGCCGTTTCGGTCCGAGATCGTGCCGCGCTGCGCGGTCACGGTTTCTTCGGTCAACTGCTCGTTGCTGGCCGCCCTGCGCAGCGTCGCGCCACGCAGCACGCCGAGATACACGGTGCGTCCCGCAGCGACCACCAGCAGCACCAGGAACAGCCCGAAGATCACCCCCACACGGCGCTGCACGCCCGCCACGCGTCTACCCCGCGCCCGTTGATTCTGTCCCGCCCGCCGCCGTTGCCGGCGCCGAGGCCGACGCGCTCGGCGCGCTCGCGGGGGGTGCTTCGCCGGTGGGGCTAGCCGCGGCCTGCGTCGACGGCGGTGCGGCTGCTTCGCCCGTCGGCGCGTTCGCTTCGCCGGTCGGCGCCTGGCCAGCGGCGGGCGCCTGTTCGCCGGAGGCGCCCGCAGCAGCTGTGCTCGCGCCGGTGGTCGCGGTCGTCGCCGGTGCGGTCGTACCCGCTTCGCCGGAGCCAGCGCCGGATGTGGATGTGGATGTGGATGTGGCCGTGTGCACGGGCGTGCTCAGCGCGGTGGCGGCTCGCGCGATGTCCGCCCGCGGATCGGCCGTCAGGAAGCGCAGCGCGCCGGCCGGCACGAGCTGCATTCCCAGGCGCTCGGCCTTGGACTCGACGCGTTCGCCGCCCGCCAGTTCTGAGTCTTCGATGCTGTACGCCGCGTTCTCGCGCTGGAGCTGCGTCTCGCGCACCAGCGCGCGACCGATGTTCGCGTTCAGCTGCAGCACGAGCAGCTGCAGCGTCACGATGCCGATCAACGCGAACGCGATCACCGCGATCCAGATCCGTCCCCTGATCAGCCGGTCGAGCGCCGCGTGACTCGTCAGGCTCGCCGCCGCCTCCAGCAGGCCGAGCACCAGACCGCGTTCGGCCTGTATGGACGGCTGCGCCGCCGGCGCCGCTCGCCCAGCGGGCGGGCGGGCGGATGGGCGGGCGGGACCGGATACCCGTCTGGGCCGCGGCGGAGCGACGCGCGGGCGCGGCGGTGCGGCGACGCGCCCGCGGTGGACCGTCGAAGCAGCGGCGGCGGGCGGCGTCACGCGTCCACCTCCCCATCCTCTGACAGCTTCCTGGCCGCGCGCAGTCGCGCCGAGGCAGCTCGCGGGTTGCTGTCGAGCTCATCCGCGGAGGGCACGATCGAGCGACGCGTCAGCAGCGCCGCCTCAGGCTCGCGGCCGCACACGCACACGGGCAGGTCGGGCGGGCAGATGCAACCCCGCGCGCGCTCGACGAGGAAGCGCTTGACGCGCCGGTCCTCGAGCGACTGAAACGCGATGCCCGCGAGCACACCGCCCTCCCGCAGCAGCCCCCAAGCGCGCGGAAGCGCGCGATCGAGCTGCCCCAGCTCATCGTTGACGGCGATCCGCAGCGCCTGGAAGGAGCGCTTCGCCGGATGCCCGCCGGCGAAACGCGCCGGCGCCGGCAGCGCGGAGTTGATCGTCTCGACGAGCTCCAACGTGGTCTCGATCGGAGCCTGCTCACGGCGGCGCACGATCGCACGGGCAATCGCGCCGGCGTGACGCTCCTCGCCGAAGTCGCGCAGCGCGCGCGCCAGGCGGCGCTCGTCCCACTCGGCCACGATCTCACGCGCGCTCAGCTGCTGCGCGGGATCCATGCGCATGTCCAGCGGCGCCTCGTAGGAGTAGGAGAAGCCCCGCTCGCGCGTGTCCACCTGCATCGAGGACATCCCCAGGTCGAAATACACCATGTCGGCACGCACGCCCTCGCTCGCCAGCAGCTCGAGCGCCTCCGCGTAGCCCGAGCGGATGAAGCGCAGCGAGCACGCCATCTCAGCCGCCAGCGCGGCGAAGCGCTGCTCAGCCAGCGGGTCGCGGTCGATCGCCACGAGCGTTCCCGAGGCGCCGAGGCGCTCGGCCACCAGCCGCGCGTGTCCACCGTCGCCGAACGTGCAGTCGATCGCCAGCTGCCCCGGCTGGGGGTCGAGCAGCTCGAGCAGCTCGCTCGCCAGCACCGGCGTGTGCGACGCCTGCCAGTCCGATGCGCCGCGTGCAGGCGGGCGGGCGTCCGGTCTCGACGCCGCGCCGGGACGCCGTCCCCGCGAGGGGCGCGTGGACTCGCCCTTGCCACCACGACGCCGCGTCAGCTCGGGCGCCCGGCTGTCGCACTCGCGGGCGTCTCTGAGCTCAGGCCCGCCCTCAAGCAGCGTCGTCGACACGAGCCGTCACCTCCGCGACGCCGCTCAGCAGCGTCGATCGATGGTCGTTCCAGGCGCTCTTGGCCCACAGCTCCAGGCGGTCGCCCACGCCAACCACCACGACCTCCTTGACCAGCTGCGCGTGCTCGCCGAGGAAGCTCGGGACCATGATGCGCCCCGCCGAGTCGAGCTCGGCGTCGTGGGAGCTGCCGTAGAAGAAGCGCTCCAGCTCGGTCAGCCGCGGTGACAGCGGCGGCAGCTCGGCGAGCGCGCGCCGCGTGTAGCGCTCGTACTCCTCCGGACGCCACACGCCCACGCACGGCTTCAGGTCGATGGGCATCGCCAGCACCACGCCCTCCGCGAGCGCAGCGCGGTAGCGCGCCGGCACCGTGAGCCGGTTCTTCGCGTCGAGCGTGTGGTCGAAGGTGCCGCGAAAGGGGACCAAGGGAGCTCCAAGCTTGTAAACCGAGCCGAGGTGGAGGAGTGGGAGGAGCCCCTCCACCACGGCTCGCTGTCGCCGAACATACCCCACTTTCTCCCACAATGCAACTCAGTTTGCACATCTTCTCCCACTTCCTCGTCCCTCAACCATCCGATCGGGCAAAATCCCTGCTAACAGGCCATTTCTGCACTGACGTGGCATGCGTGTCGCAGCTGCGGGATGGTGCAACGCGGCGTGCAACCGCCCGTGCTGACACAGCGCTTGCAGATCCGCACCCCGCGCCGGAATCCGCCCGCGGCGCTAGGATCGCCTCGCCCCTCCCCCCGGCTGATCACAGAAAGGAACCAAGCCTTGCCCTCAGCGTCCGCCACCTCGCAGCGCCCTCGTCTCGCCAGGCGCGCGCGTGCCAAGCTCATGTGCGCCGCGCTGCTGGCGGGCTTCGGCGTCGCGCTCGCGGGCTGCGGCTCGAGCAGCTCCAGCGGCACCGCCGCCGACCCGGCGGACGCAGTGCCCGCCTCAGCGGCGCTGTATGCGGGCGCGAGCGTGCGACCCAGCGGCGCCGAAAAGACGAACGCGCTCGCAGCCGGCAAGGCGGTCACCCACCAGGCCGACCCCTACCTACGACTGCTGGGGGCGCTACAGACGCCCGGCTCGGCGCAGCTGAGCTTCACTCGCGACGTGGCGCCCTGGCTGGGCCCCCACGCCGGCGTCTTCCTCACCTCACTCGGCTCATCCGGCGCGCTGCCCTCGCTGCTGGCGCAGGGGCTGCTCGGCAGCTCGGGCTCGAGCGCGTTCGCATTCGGCACGAGCGGCGCGCAGGGCGCGATCGTGCTCGACACGAGCGACAGCGCCAAGGCGCGCTCGTTCCTGAACGCGCAGGCCGCCAAGGCCGGCGCGCACGCGACCAGCTACCGCGGCGTCTCCTACCAGGTGAGCTCGGGCGGCGTGGCCTTCGGGCTGGTCGACCGCTTCGCGGTCATCGGCAGCGAATCGGGGCTGCGCGGCGTGATCGAAACCACCCACGGCGCAAGCGCGCTGGCGCACGCCGGCGGCTACTCCAAGCTGCTCGCCGCAGCTCCCTCCAATGCGCTCGCGCACATCTACTCCAAACCGGCGAGCCTCGCGCAGCCCTCCACGCAGGAAGGGCTCACCGGCCTGTTGCGGGGGCTCGCGGGCGCCCACGAAGCGAACGTCTCGCTCGTGCCCTCCGCCAGCTCGCTGAGCCTCGACGCCGACACGCTCGCGTCCGCCAGCTCCGGCGAAGGCGGGCTGCTGGCCGCCGATCCGGAAAGCGCGCAGGCGCTCGGCGAACTGCCCGGGGAATCGTGGCTGGCGATCGGCCTGGGCCACGTCGGCGCGACGCTCGACCAGGACGCCCAGGATCTGCAGGGGCTCGCCTCGCTCGGGAGCACGCTCGGAGGCGGCGGACCGGAAAGCTCCGCTGGCCTCAGCATCGGCGGGCTGGTGAAAGGGCTGCTCACGCCGCTGCTCGAGCTCGGCGCCCCCACCCCGCAGGCGCGCCGGCAGTTCGCCAGCTGGATGGGCTCGGCCGGGATCTTCGCGAGCGGCGGCAACCTGCTGGAACTGAGAGGCGCGGTGGTCATCTCCTCGAAGGACCCCGCAGCCTCCCGTGCGGCGGTCGCAGAGCTCGCCGCCCAGCTGCGCAAAGCAGGCGGGTCGGTCGCGCCGGTGTCGATCCCCGGCACCGACGCCGCCGTCGGAGCGAGACTGAGCGGACTGCCGGTCGTGCTCGACATCGCCGACGGGCGCGACTCCGCCGGGCAGACGAAGTTCGTGCTGGGCATCGGCGAAGCGTCCGTCGCCGCCGCGCTGCACCCGCCGAGCACGCTGTCGGCGGCAGCGCCGCGCACCGCCGCGGCCGCGAGCCTCGCAGAAGGCATCCAGCCGAGCCTGATCGTCGACTTCCCCACATTGCTCACGCTGCTCGAAGGCGTCGGGCTCAGCGAAAGCCCGTCGATATCCAAGTTCGTCCCCTACCTGCGCGCGACCACCACGCTCGCCGGCGGCGGGCACGAGCTCGCCGCCGGCGTGCAGCGCTTCCGGCTCGTTCTCGGCCTGCAGCCGCCGAGCGGCTGAGCCGGCGCGCTACTGCGCGGGCCGGCTGACCGTGATCGCGCGCAGGAACACCGGGCGCCCGGCGCTGACACGGTCGACCCCATACCGCGACAGCGTCGTTTCGCCGTCCGGTTCGACCGAGTAGCTGCCGATCACCGAGTTGCGGTTCTTCGTGGCGAACACGCGGTCGATCACGGTCTGGCGGTCGTTTCCGCGCGCGCCCGAGCTCCTGACCGCGTCGAGCACGACCGTCATCGCCTCATATCCATACAACGCGTATGCGCCGCCTTCGGCTCCGAACGTGCTCAGGTAGTCGCGCAGCACCCGCTGGGCGCTCGGCGGGTAGAGCGCGTCGGGAAGCACCGGCGTCGTCAGATACGTCATCGCACCGGCGCCGCCGATCTGCGAGGTGAACGATTCGCTGGCCAGCGCGCTCGATCCGAGCAGCAGCAGGCTCGGGTCCGCGCTGTGAAGGTCGCGCCACAGCGCCGCCGTCCCCTTGCCGGTGCCGCCGGCAAGGAACACCGCCTGCGCATGGCTTTCCACGATTTTTTCGACCTCACCGGTGAACACCGCTCCGGGAACCGTCGAGAGGCTGTCGTGGGCGGCCACCGTGATCCCCGCTCGTTCAGCGTAGTCCGCGACGATGTTCGCAAGCGGCACCTGGAACGGATCCTGATCGTCGAGCACGTACAGCTTGCGCACGCCCAGCGAGCGCATCAGCTGGACCTGCGCTTCGGCCTGCGCGATGTCGCCTGGCGCCAGACGCACGAACGTGCGCTTGCCACTCAGGTAGAAGCGGTCAGGCTCGTCCTGCCCGGCTTCGAAGGACGACGTCAGCCCGACATAGGGGCTGCCCGGGCTGATCTGCAGGATCCCCGCACCGTTCACGAACGGCAGTGAGATCGCCGTGGCGCCAGAGTCGAGGTCGCCCAGATAGGCGATCGTGCTGGTGTCCTGCGCAGCGACCTTCGCGTTGGTGGCCGTGATGTCAGAGTTCCATTCGCCGCTCGTCGGGCTCGAGTCGTCGAGCGAGTAGTAGCTGATCTTGAACAGCCCCGCGCGCCCGCCCGCGTCGTGCAGCGCGAGCTTCTCGCCGTCGACGATCTGTTGCGAGATGCTCGCCGAGGGCCCCTGCAGCGGCAGGCTCGAGTAGACCGTCAGCTGCCCGCCGGTCGCTTCGGCGACGTTCGAGACAGCCACGCCGCCACAACCGACCACGCCCAGGAGCACCGCGGCGAGAGCGAGCAGGCCCAGCCAGCGCGCGAGCACGGAGGCGCTAGCTGCGACGGCTGGGCAGATAACCGGAGAGAATCTTCAGCGACGCTCCCACGAGGATGATCGCCGCGGCCAGCAGGAACGCGTCGAAGCCCTTGGTCCCGAGCGCCCAAAGCACGATCCACACGACCAGGCCGCCTGTGACGGTGAGGATGAATCCCATGTCCGGCGAATCCTAGCGAGCCGCGGCGAGGCCCGCCGCGAGTTCGCCCACCACCGCTCCCACGGCCGCCGCCGGGTCCTCTGCCTCGCCGGCCGCGCGCACCAGGCGCGTGCCGACGATCACGCCGTCGGCGCCCGCCTCGGCCGCCAGGCGAGCCTGCTCGGGCGTGGCGATACCGAAGCCGATCGCCACCGGCACCTGCGTGCTCGCCTTCGCGCGAGCGATGATCTCAGCGAGGTCCCCGCCGAGCGCGCGCCGCTCACCGGTCGTGCCCACCACCGACACGGTGTACAGGAAGCCCCGCGCGCTCGCGCCGATCTCGGCCAAGCGCTCGGGGGTGGTCGTGGGCGCCACCAGCGGGATCAGCGCGAGGCCATGCTCATCGCACGCCTGCAGCACCTCCGGGCCCTCGCCCAGGGGCAGGTCGGGCACGATCATCCCGCACGCGCCGGCCCGCGCAAGGCGCTCCACGAAGGCGTCCGCGCCGGGGGCGAAGACCATGTTCGCGTAGCACATCAGAGCGACCGGGACGCTTGCCGAGAGCGCGCGCGCCACCTCGAGCACGCCCGCCACGTTCGCGCCCGCGGCCAGCGCCCGCGTGCCGGCGGCATGGATCACCGGGCCGTCCGCGAGCGGGTCCGAGTAGGGCAGTCCAAGCTCGATCAGGTCCGCGCCCGCCTGCACACACGCCTGGCCGATCCGCAGCGACTCATCGAGCGTGGGAAAGCCGCCCATCACATACGGCATCAGCGCCGCGCGCTTGGTCGTGCCGGCGAACGCGTGCGCGATGCGCTCGACTCCCGTGGCCTCGACGGTGCTCACCGGGCATCCCGTGTTGGTAGCGGCCGTCTCACGTGGCATCCTCGCCGGAGGTGGTGGCGGTCGATTTCAATACCTCGGCCAGGTCCTTGTCGCCGCGCCCGGACAGGCACACGAGGTCCAGCTCGCCATCCTCCTGCGCAAGCACCCACGCCAGCGCGTGCGCGGTCTCCAGCGCCGGGATGATGCCCTCCAGGCGCGCCAGCTCCTTGAACGCGTCCAGCGCCTGCGCGTCGGGCACCGCGACGTAGCGCGCGCGGCCGGTATCCCTGAGGTGCGCGTGCTGGGGGCCGGCGCCCGGGTAGTCAAGGCCCGCCGAGATGGAGTGCGCCTGCACGATCTGCCCCTCCTCGTCCTGCATCACCGCCGAGCGCGAGCCGTGCAGGATGCCGGGACGCCCGCCCACCGTCAGCGGCGCCCCGTGCCGGCTGGTCTCGATGCCCTCGCCGCCGGCCTCCACGCCGACGAGCTCCACCTGCGCGTCGGGGATGAACGCGGCGAAGATCCCCATCGCATTCGAGCCGCCGCCCACGCACGCCACCACGCGCGCCGGCAACCTGCCCTCGCGCTCGAGCATCTGCGCGCGCGCCTCATCCCCGATGACCCGCTGCAGGTCGCGTACGAGCGCCGGATACGGCGCCGGGCCCACGACCGAGCCGATCACGTAGTGCGTGCTCTGCACGTTGGTGACCCAGTCGCGAATCGCCGCCGAGGTCGCCTCCTTCAGCGTTTTCGCCCCCGCGTCCACCGGTTCCACGCGCGCCCCCAGGAGCTCCATCCGCTGCACGTTCGGTAGCTGACGGCGAGTGTCCTCCACGCCCATGTACACCACGCACTCCATGTCCAGCAGCGCGCACACGGTCGCCGTCGCCACACCGTGCTGACCCGCGCCCGTCTCGGCGATGATCCGCCGCTTGCCCATGCGCTTGGCGAGCAGCGCCTGTCCGAGGGCGTTGTTCAGCTTGTGCGAGCCCGTGTGGTTGAGATCCTCGCGCTTCAGGTACACGGTGCGCCCAACTCGCTCGGAGAGCCGGCGCGCGCGATACAGCGGCGTCGGGCGCCCGCCGAAGTCGCGCAGCAGCCCGCTCAGCTCCGCCTGGTAGTCGGGGTCCGCCCGTGCCGCCTGCCACGCGTGCTCCAGCTCGGCCAGCGCGGGCATCAGCGTCTCGGGCACGAACTGCCCGCCGTAGGGCCCGAAGCGATGCTCGAGCGCGCGCTCCTCGATGCCCGTGCTCACGCCGGAGCCCCGGGGCGCACGGCCCGGGCGGCTGGGGGGCCCACAGCGCGAAGCGCTGGGTCGGCCGTGCCGATCGTCGCCGGCTCGGGGTGCGCCTGCGCGACCGCTCCAAAGAACGCCCGCAGCCGCTCGGGATCCTTGTGACCCGGGGCGGACTCCGTGCCGCTGGCGCTGTCGACCGCGTACGGTTCCACCACGGCGATCGCCTCGGCGACGTTCTCGTGCGTCAGCCCCCCGCTGAGGATCAGCGGAACCTGTGAGCGCCGGGCGCGCACCAGCTCCCAATCGAACGTCTCCCCCGTCCCCCCGCGCATGCCCTGGCGCTCCACCGCCTTCGAGCGGGCGTCGAGCAGATGGAAGTCCACGTGGAAGCGCTCGAGGTCGCGCACGTCGCCCGACCCGGACACCTGCGCGGCCTTGATCACGCGCGCGCCGGTCCTGCGCGCCACCTCCGCGCAGAACGACGGGCCCTCGTCCCCATGCAGCTGGACCATGCTCAGCCCCAACTCCTCGCTGTCGCGCACGATCCGCTCCAGCGGCGCGTTCACGAACACCCCACACAGCTCCACGCGGCGACGCAGCGCCGCCGCGATCGCCTGTGCCTCAGCGGGCGAGCATTGGCGGGGAGAGCCCTCGTAGAAGATCATCCCGAGCGTCCACGCCCCCAGCTCCACCGCCAGCTCGGCGTCGGGGAGGTTGGTGATGCCGCAGATCTTCACGCGAGGCGCATCTGACATGGCCCCAACGGTAGCGGTAGCTTGTTTGGATGCCCGCCCGCCCTCAGCCTTCGGGCGTGTTCGGGTTGGGCACCGAGTTGGGCCGTTCGCCGAGCGTCGCGGTCACGGTCTTGCGCTGGTACTTCCCATTGCCCGCGGCGCGTTCCAGTTCGATCGCGACCTTCTCACCGGGTTTCTTTTCCTCGATGTCGTTGGCGAGGGCTTCGGAGCTGCCCACTTCTTTGCCATCGATCTTGACGATGATGTCGCCGCCGACCGCGACCTGCCCGTCTTCGGTGGTCGTGCTGACCGAGCCGCCGTGGATGCCCGCCTTGGCGGCGGCCGTGCCCCGCTCGACGCTCTGCACCAGCGCTCCGGTTTTCACAGGCAGGTTGAGCGCCGACAGCGATCCGTCGATCGTGAGCGAGGTCAGGCCGAGGTAGGCGCCGCGCAACGTCCCGCCCTTCTCCAACTGCGCGATCTCGGACTTGGCCGTGTTGATCGGAATCGAGAAGCCGATCCCCACGCTGCCGTCGCCGCTGCCGCCGGTCTCGATCTGGGAGTTGATGCCGATGACTTCGCCCTCGACGTTGAGCAGCGGCCCGCCGGAGTTGCCGGGGTTGATCGGCGCGTCGGTCTGCAGCACGTTGTTGATCGCGAAGCCGTTGGGAGCTGTGATCTCGCGCTGCAGCGCCGAGATCACGCCCGTCGTGAGCGTGCGTTCGAGGTCGAACGGGTTGCCGATCGCATATACGGGATCGCCGACCTGGACGGCGCTCGAATCGCCGAGCCGCAGCGGGTGCAGCGTCAGGCCGTCGGTCGAGATGTGCAGGATGGCGAGGTCGTTGGAGGGGTCCTTGCCGACGACCTGGGCTTCGACGGACTTGCCTTTTTCGAAGCTGACCGTGACCTTGACGGCGTTCTCCACGACGTGATAGTTGGTCAGGATCGTGCCGTTGGCGTCGATCACGATGCCCGAGCCGGTGGCCGTGCCCTGGCGCTGGCTCTGTTCACCAAACAGGTTGAACGGCGAGGATTCCGACTTCTGCACGACGGTCGAGGTCACGAACGCCACGCCGGGCGCGTCACGCACGTAGGCTTCGTGCGGCGTCAGCCCGCTGCTGCGCTGCGAGGCGTTCGACGGGGCCGCCGGCGCCGTGGCTTCGACGGTCGTGACGAGCGTCTTCGTTTTTTCGCCGAGGCCCCCGGCCGCGGCGATCACAGCCACGACCACGCCGCCGCCGACGAGGGCGGACACGAACGGGATCACGAACATGCGTCTCATTGCAGAAGAGCATGAACGGCGGCGATCAACGCCATCTAAAGCTTGGCGCGCGGGTATCTAAATCATGTCGCGGCGTAATCATGTCGCGGCGCCTGATGTCAGGGCGCCTCATGTCAGGGCGCCCTGACATCCGTGCCGGCTGGCTTTGAGATCAGCGCCCTGATGGCGGCGGCTGGGTCCGCGGAGCGCATCAACGACTCGCCGACGAGCACCGCCTGCACGCCGCGCTCGCGCAGTCGCCACACCTGCTCGGCGCGGGCTATCCCCGACTCCGAGACGACCGTCACCCCGCTGGGGATGTCGTCCATCAACGCCTCCGTGCGCTGCACCTCGACACTGAAGTCCCGCAGGTCGCGGTTGTTGACCCCCACGATCTCGGCGCCGACATCCAGCGCGACGCGCAGCTCATCGCGGTCGTGGACCTCGACGAGCACGTCGAGGCCGAGCGCGCGTGCCGCGCCGTGCAGCGACGCGAGCTGCTGCGACTCCAACGCGGCCACGATCAGGAGCACCGCATCAGCCCCGGCCGCCACCGCCTCGTGCAGCTGGTAGGCGTCCACGATGAAGTCCTTGCGCAGCAGCGGCAGATCGCAGGCGGCGCGCGCCGCCTGCAGATCCTCGAGCGTGCCATCGAAGTTCGGGCCCTCCGTGAGAACCGAGACAGCGACCGCCCCGCCGCGCTGGTAGGCGCCGACGATCTCGGCCAGGTCCGGGCGCTCGCGCAGCGCGCCCGCCGAGGGCGAGCGGCGCTTGAACTCGGCGATCACGCCGATGCCCTCCGCGCGCAGCGCGTCGCGGAAGCGGCGCTCGCCCGTGAGCGCTCGCGGGTGCCCAAGCGAGGCCGCCTCCAACGGCAGCTCGCGCTTGCGACGCTCCACCTCCTCGCGCGTCTGCGCCAGGATGCGCTCGAGCACCGTCGTGGCGCGCTGGCTCACCTGGCCGCCTGGCTGTGCCCGTCAGGGTGCGCCGGCGCGTGTGCGCGGCTCGCCTGGACGTAGGCCTCGAGCGCGCTCGCGGCGCGTCCCTCGGCGAGCGCCGCACGGGCAGCGTCCACGCCCTCAGCGATCGAGTCCGCCCTGCCGCCCGCGTAGATCGCGGCGCCGGCGTTGATCAGCGCCAGCGCCTCGCCGGCGGGCCGCTCGCCCGCGCGGGCCTCGCCCTCCAGGATCGCGCGCGTGACCTGCGCGTTCTCGACGGGCGTGCCGCCGTCGGGGGCCCGTGCGGACTCCGCGTCGGAGGCGGGCCGCAGGCCGGCCTGGTGTGGGGTGAGCACGTACTGCGTGATCTCCTCACCGTTGACCTCGAAGACTTTCGTGGCCGCGCTCGCGGAGACCTCGTCGAGCCCGTCCTCGCCGGCCACCACCAGAGCGCGATCGACGCCCAGCCTCGCCAGCGCGCCCGCCATCGTCGCCTGGAAGCTGGCATCGGAGACGCCGATCAGCTGACGGGGCGCCCCGGCGGGGTTCGTCAGCGGCCCCAGCAGGTTGAAGATCGTCCGCACCGCCAGATCGCGCCGGACCGGGACGACGAAACGCGTGGCCTGGTGGTGCGCGGGCGCGAACATGAACCCGAAGCCAGCCTCGTCGATGCAGGCCCCCACGGCCTCCGGACCGAGGTCGATGCGGGCGCCCAGCGCCTCGAGCAGATCGGCCGACCCCGAGCGGCTGGTGGCCGAGCGGTTGCCGTGCTTGGCGACCGCGCAACCCGCGCCCGCGGCGATCAGCGCGGCGGTGGTGGAGACGTTGAAGCTGCTGCGCCCGCCGCCCGTGCCAGCGGTGTCGAGCAGGTCCTTGCGCTCGCTCGGCACGTGCGCGGCGAGCGAGCGCATCGTGCGCGCCAGCCCCGCCAGCTCATCGACGGTCTCGCCCTTGGTCCGCAGGGCGATCAGGAAGCCGGCGATCTGCGTCTCTGAGACCTCGCCGTGCATGATCTCGGCGAGCACCTCCGCGCTCTGATCCTCGCTCAGGTCCCGCCCGGACGCGAGCGCGTCGATCGCACGGGTCAGGATCGCGTTGGGCATGGGGAGCTCTCAATAGTCACGCTGAACATGCTGTATCACAATGGCTATACAGGGTTTTCGAGTGGCATGGGGAGCTCTCAATAGTCACGCTGAACATGCTGTATCGCAATGGCTATACAGGGGTTTCGAGGAGCAAGAAGGTCACGCCGAGCTCTCGAGGAAGTTACCCAGCAGCTCCCGGCCCTGCTCGGTGAGCACCGACTCGGGGTGGAACTGCACGCCCTCGGCGGGCAGCTCGCGGTGGCGCACGCCCATCACCACACCGTCCCCGCGCGCGGACTCCTCCAGGCAGTCGGGCAGATCGGCGTCGACCACTAGCGAGTGGTAGCGCCCCACGGTGAGCGGCGATGAGAGCCCGCGGAAGATCGTGCGCCCGTCGTGCACGATTCGCGTCGCCTTGCCGTGCACGGGCGCGTGCAGCTTCCAGCGCCCGCCGAACGCCTGCGCGAGCGCCTGGTGGCCGAGGCACACGCCGAGCGTCGGTATCCCCGCTTCGGGCATCCGCCGCACGAGCTCGAGCGTGATGCCGGCCTGATCGGGCGTGCACGGTCCAGGTGAGACCACACAGCGCTCATAGGCGCCGCCCAGCAGCTCGTCCACGGTCGCTCGGTCGTTGCGCACCGCGTGGACGTCGGCCCCCAACTCGCCCAGGTACTGAACGAGGTTGTAGGTGAACGAGTCGTAGTTGTCGAGGACGAGGACTTTCATCGGCAGGTAACCGCTGTTCTCATGACCAGTCGGGCTGTTCGCAGGCGAGCTCGACGGCGCGCATCACCGCTCTGGACTTGGCGACCGACTCCTCGTACTCGTACTCGGGCTTGGCGTCGGCGACCGTGCCGCCGCCCGCCTGCACGTGGGCGACGCCATCCTTGACGACGACGGTGCGGATGTGGATCGCGGTGTCGAGATCGCCCGCGTAGCTGAGGTAGCCGATCGCGCCGCCGTAGCCGCCGCGCTTGACGGGCTCGAGCTCGTCGATGATCTGCATGGCGCGCACCTTGGGGGCCCCCGAGAGGGTCCCCGCCGGCAGGACCGATCGCAGGGCGTCCATGGCCCCCACGTCCGCGCGCAGCGTGCCCGAGACCGAGGAGACGATGTGCATGACGTGGCTGTAGAACTCCACCTCCATCAGCTCGTCCACCTCGACGGTCCCGTACTCGCAAACGCGGCCGAGGTCGTTGCGGCCGAGGTCGACGAGCATGACGTGCTCGGCGCGCTCCTTCTCGTCGGCCAGGAGCTCTCCCGCTATGCGGCGGTCCTCCTCCGGGGTGGCCCCGCGTGGGCGGGTCCCGGCTATGGGCTTGGTGCTGACACGGCGCCCGCTCACCGTCAGCAGCGGCTCGGGGCTCGCACCGGCGACCTGGAAGTCGCCGAAGTCCAGGTAGTACATGTAGGGGCTGGGGTTGACGGCACGCAGGCCGCGATAGACCGAGAAGGCCTCCACGGGCACCTTCGCCGACCAGCGCTGGGAGGGCACCACCTGGAAGGCATCGCCGGCATAGATGTACTCCACGATGCGGGCCACCATGGCTTCGAACTGCTCGCGTGGCATGTTCGACTCGAAGTCCGGCATCTCGCGCCGCCCGACGGTTCCG
>JBEKGK010000080.1:0-17192 GCA_050012835.1 Solirubrobacteraceae bacterium
TAGCCTGCGGCCAATGATCTACGACGACGATGCAGACCTCACGCTCCTCGACGGCAAGACCGTCGCCATCATCGGCTACGGCTCGCAGGGCCATGCGCACGCGCTGAACCTCAAGGACTCCGGCGTCAAAGTGGTGGTCGGCCTGCGCGAGGACTCCGAGTCCGTCGCCAAGGCACGCGAGCAGGGTCTCGAGGTGCTGCCCGTGGTCGAGGCCGCCAGCCGCGGAGACCTGGTGATGATCCTGCTGCCCGACGAGCTGCACCGCCAGGTGTGGGAGGCGGAGATCCGCGACGGCATCGCCGAGGGCAACATGCTGCTGTTCGGTCACGGCTTCTCGATCCACTACAAGGAGATATCCCCGCCCGCCGGCGTGGACGTGACGATGGTCGCACCCAAGGGCCCCGGGCATCTGGTGCGCCGCCAGTTCACCGAAGGCAGCGGCGTGCCCGGGCTGATCGCCGTCGAGCAGGACGCCACCGGCAACGCGCGCGCGCTGGCGCTCGCGTACGCCAAGGGGATCGGCTGCACGCGCGGCGGCGTGATCGAGACGAGCTTCAAGGACGAGACCGAGACCGACCTGTTCGGCGAGCAGGCGGTTCTCTGCGGCGGCGCCTCCGAGCTCGTCCAGGCGGGCTTCGAGACGCTCGTCGAAGCCGGCTATGACCCCGAGATGGCCTATTTCGAGTGCCTGCACGAGCTCAAGCTGATCGTCGATCTGATGCACGAGAAGGGCCTCGCGGGGATGCGCTTCTCGATCTCCAACACCGCCGAGTACGGCGACTACACGCGTGGCAAGCGCGTGATCACCGAGCAGACGCGCGAGAACATGCGCCAGATCCTTGCGGAGATCCAGTCGGGCGACTTCGCGCGCGAGTGGATCGCCGAGAACCGCGCCGGTCAGGAGAGCTTCAAGCGCATGCGCGCCGAGCAGGCCGACTCCGAGGTCGAGCACGTCGGCGCGGAGCTGCGCTCGCACATGGACTGGATCAAGCCCGCCTTCTAGGGCCGAGCCCGCGGTGCTCGCCTACCTCTCCTGGCATCGCCCGGCGCCGACGGCGGACCCTGCGGCCTACGAGCGTGCGCTCGAGCAGTTCCATCGCTCGCTGGCCCACCGCGCGCCCAGCGGCTTTCGCGGCTCGGCGACGTTTCGCGCGGCCGAGCTGCCGTGGCTCGCATCGGCTCAACAGCGCTCGCAGGAGGCGCAGGCGGGCGCGGGCTACGAGGACTGGTACCTGCTCGATGACTGGGCGTCGCTCGGCGTGCTCGAGGAGGCCGCGGTCTCGCGCGGGCACGTGAGCGCGCACGACAAGGTCGCGTCGCTATCGGGCGTCGCGACCGGCGCCGTCTACCGCTTTCTCGAGGGCAACGCGGGCCTTGACGAGACGCATGTCGCCGTGTGGGTGGCGCGCTCGGGCGGCCATGAGCATCCCTCGCTGTCGGCACTGCTCGGCGATGGCATGGACCCCGCCGTTGACGGGCTGTGGCGCCGCTGCCTCGGCCTTGGGCCCGCGCCCGAGTTCTGCCTGCTCGCCTCCGAGGCATCGGCCGGCGTCGCGCCGAGCCGCCTGCCGAAGGGCTGGACGGCGACGACGCTCGAGCGCGAGGCGCTGTGGCGTGGCTGACCCGATCGTCGATGGCGAGCTGACCGACGGCGAGTTCAAGCGCCAGGACAGCCGCTTTCGCGAGTGGGTCGGCGGCGGGCGCGAGCTGTTCGACACCGCGCCCGCAGGCGGGCTTCCGGTCGAGCTCGGGCGCTATCACCTGTACGTATCGCTCGCCTGCCCCTGGTGCCACCGCACCGTGATCCTGCGCGAGCTGGCGGGCCTGCAGCAGGCCGTCGGGGTCTCCTACGCGGCGCCGTTCCGCGACGAGCGTGGCTGGGCGTTCACGGGCGAGCGCTTCACCGACGGGCCGGGGGGCAAGTACACCGACGCGCTACACGGCTGGGAGCTGATGAGCGAGGCCTACCGCCTCAGCGACCCGGGATTTCGGGGGCGGATCACCGTTCCGGTGCTGTGGGACACGGAGACAGGAACGATCGTCAACAACGAGTCGAGCGACATCATGCGCATGATGTCCCGCGCGGACTCGCTGGGCGGGCTCGGGCGCGGCGGTGAGCTGGAGCTGTATCCGCAGCCGTGGCGCGCAGAGATAGACGCGATCAACGAGCGTGTGTACGACACCGTCAACAACGGCGTCTACCGCGCCGGGTTCGCCCGTCGCCAGGACGCATACGAGCGCGCGTTCGCCTCACTGTTCGACAGCTTCGACTGGCTCGAGGGCCTGCTGGGAAAGCGGCGCTACCTGCTGGGCGAACGGCTGACCGAGGCCGACTGGCGGCTGTTCCCGACGCTCGTGCGTTTCGACGAGGTCTACAACCTGCACTTTCGCTGCAATCGCCGCCGGCTCGTGGACTACCCCAGCCTGTGGCGCTACGCGCGCGAGCTCTACCAGTGGCCGGGCGTCGCGCCGACCGTCGCGATGGACCAGATCAAGCGCCACTACTACACCACCCACGACGAGCTCAACCCTAAGCGCATCATTCCGGTCGGTCCGGGCTATGACTGGAGCGATCGCACGGGGATCGACGCCCCGTAGCGGTTCACAACTCTTGCGAACGCCCCGCGCGCGGCGTTCGCTACACTCGCCCTCGTCGTCGCGACTGGCGCTCGGGTGGAGCTCACCACCGGGAAGTGACGGCTCAGCACCGCCGCGCGCCTGGGCACCCGCAGCGCACCGTTCATACCTCGAGGTCCGACAAGCGAGGAGCCCGCATGAGTACTAGTCCCGTGACAGAGCAGACGCCGCTGGTCATCCCCGACGAGCTGAGGCCCGGCGACGGGCGCTTCGGCTGCGGGCCCTCGAAGGTACGCCCGCAGGCGCTCGAGCGCCTGGTCGGCGAGGGCGGCGCGGTGATGGGCACCTCGCACCGGCAGAAGCCGGTGAAGGCGCTCGCCAAGGAGATCCGCGGCGGCCTGATGACGCTGTTCGACGCTCCCGACGGCTACCAGGTCGCGCTCGGCAACGGCGGCACGACCGCGTTCTGGGACGCCGCGGCGTTCGGGCTCGTGCAGCGCCGCTCGGCGCACCTGACATTCGGCGAGTTCTCGCAGAAGTTCGCGGCCGTGAGCACCGGCGCGCCGTTCCTGGATGACCCGGTGACGATCGCCGCCGACGCCGGCGACGCGCCCGATCCGCACGCCCTCGGTCCGGTCGCCGCGGACGGCGGCGCGGACCTGCTCGCGTGGGCGCACAACGAGACCTCGACGGGCGTGATGGTGCCGGTCGTGCGTCCGTCCGGCGCTGGCGACGGCGCGCTCGTGGCGATCGATGCGACCTCCGGCGCCGGCGGCCTGCCCGTAGACGTCTCGCAGGTCGATGCGTACTACTTCGCCCCGCAGAAGAGCTTCGCCGCCGACGGCGGGCTGTGGCTCGCGCTGCTCAGCCCGGCCGCCCAGGAGCGGATCGCGCAGCTGCACGCATCCGATCGCTGGATCCCTGAGTTCCTGTCGCTGCACACGGCGCTCGAGAACTCGCTCAAAGACCAGACCTACAACACGCCGGCCGTGGCCACGCTGTTCCTGCTCGCCGATCAGATCGGCTGGATGCTGGACGGCGGCGGGCTGGACTGGTGCGTGGCGCGCACGCGCGCATCCTCCGAGCACCTGTACGGCTGGGCCGAGAAGACCCCCTACACGACGCCGTTCGTCGCCGACCCGACCAAGCGCTCGCTGGTCGTCGGCACGATCGACTTCGAGGACGCCGTCGACGCGGCCGCCGTGGCGGCGACGCTGCGCGCGAACGGGATCGTCGACGTCGAGCCCTACCGCAAGCTCGGTCGCAACCAGCTGCGGGTCGGGATGTTCCCGGCCGTCGACACCGCCGACGTGCAGGCGCTGACGGCGTGCATCGAGTGGATCGTGGAAAGGCTCGGACGATGAGCGCCACAGCGCCGGACACCGCCGCCGATCAGCGCTCCGACGGCGCGCGTCCGAAGGTCCTCGTCAAGGAGAAGATCGGCGACTCCGGCGTGGCGCTGCTGCGCGAGCACTTCGACGTGGATCTCGGGATCGATTGGAGCGACGAGGAGCTGGCCGAGCGCATCGGCGCCTACGAGGGCATCGTGATCCGCTCGGCGACGAAGCTGACCGCGGAGCTGATCGAGCGCGCCACCAGCCTGCAGGTCGTCGGGCGCGCCGGCGTGGGCGTCGACAACGTCGACGTCGCGGCGGCCACCAGGCGGGGAATCGTCGTCGCCAACGCGCCCGAGTCCAATGTGGTGACCGCGGCCGAGCACACGATGGCGCTGCTGCTCGCGCTCGCGCGCAACATCCCGCAGGCGTATGCCTCGCTGATCGCAGGCAAATGGGATCGCTCGAAGTACTCCGGCGTGGAGCTGTACGAGAAGACGCTCGGGATCCTCGGCTTCGGCAGGATCGGCCAGCTGGTGGCACAGCGCGCGCGCGGCTTCGGCATGCGCGTGCTCGCGTTCGACCCGTTCGTCAGCGCCGAGCGCTATCGCGAGCTCGGGGTCGAGAAGGCCGACAGCGTGGACGATCTGTACGCGCAGTCGGACTTCATCACGATCCACCTGCCCAAGACGCCCGAGACCGAAGGCTTCATCGACGCCGACGCGTTCGCGAAGATGCGCGACGGCGTGCGCATCCTGAACGTGGCTCGCGGCGGGCTGATCGACGACGCGGCTCTCAAGGATGCGCTGGACTCGGGCAAGGTCGCGGGCGCTGCGCTCGACGTGTTCGCCAAGGAGCCCACGACCGAGCATCCGCTGTTCGGCTATCCCAACGTCGTCGTCACCCCGCACCTGGGCGCGTCGACCGCCGAGGCGACCGACCGCGCCGGCTATCAGAGCGCCGAGCAGGTCGTCGCCGCGCTGACCGGCGGGGTCGTCTCCACGGCCGTCAACATCCCGGCGATCGCGGCCGAGGACATGGAGATGCTCGGGCCGTTCCTGCCGCTCGCCACGCAGCTCGGGCGCCTGGCGATGGAGCTCGCCGAGGGCAGCTCTGTAGAGCGCATCGAGGCCGCGTTCCTCGGCAGGATCGCCGACTTCGACACGCGCCTGCTGGGGCTCGCTGTGATCGTGGGCGCGTTGCAGGGCCGCGGCGAGGAGCAGGTCAACCTCGTCAACGCTCCCACGATCGCCCATCAGCGGGGGATCGTGTTCGAGGAGAAGTCCGTCTCCGAGGCGCAGGACTTCAACGAGCTGATCCGCGTCACCGTCGTCGCCGGCTCCCGGCGGGTGGCGGTCGCCGGCACCGGCATCGGCCCCAACCGCGTGCCACACCTCGTCGAGGTGCAGGGCCGGCGCCTGACGATCGAGCTGGAGCCCTACGTGACGGTCTTCCGCTACGAGGACCTGCCGGGAATGATCGGCCGCGTCGGCACGATCTTCGGCGCACATGGCATCAACATCTCATCCGCTGCCGTCGGTCACACGCCCGACGGCGGGTCCGACGGAGAGGACCGCCGCCTGGCGGCGATGGTGGTCACGACCGACGCGCGGGTGCCGCGCGAGGTCGTGCAGGAGATCGTCGCCTCCGAGGGGTTCGTCGACGGCTGGTCCGTCGATCTCGGCTGATCGGGTAGGGTCGCCTACCGATGAGGGCAGTCGTCATCACCAAGCACGGCGGGCCCGGCGTGCTGCAGGTGCAGGAGCGCCCGGACCCTGAGCTCGGTCCCGGCCTGGTGCGGATCGCGGTGGCCGCCGCGGGGATCAACTTCGCCGACGTGATGGCGCGGATGGGGCTCTATGCCGACGCGCCCAAGACCCCCTGCGTCGTCGGCTACGAGGTCGCAGGCACGATCCTCGAGCTGGGGGAGGGGGCGGGGGACTTCAACATCGGCGAGCGCGTGTTCGCGGGCACCCAGTTCGGCGGCTACGCCTCACAGGTGGTGGCTGCGGCCGGCGACGTCGTGGCGCTGCCGGACGCGCTCACCTTCGAGCAGGGCGCGGCGATCCCGGTCAACTACGCCACCGCGTGGGCGGGCCTGATCGGCTACGGCAACCTGCAGCCGCAGGAGCGCGTGCTGATCCACTCCGCCGGGGGAGGCGTCGGCATCGCCGCCACGCAGATCGCCAAGCGGGCGGGGGCCGAGGTCTACGGCACCGCGTCACCGGGCAAGCACGCGCGCATCACCGAGCTGGGCGTCGATCACGCCCTGGACTACACCAGGCCCGGCTGGGAGCGCGGCCTGCCGAAGTTCGACGTGATCATGGATGCCGTGGGCGGGCCGAGCTTCCGCCGCAGCTATGACCTGCTGCGTCCCGGAGGCCGTCTGGTCGCGTTCGGCGCCTCCGCGGTCGTCTCAGGGGAGCGGCGCAACCTGGTCACGGCGCTGCGCACGGTGGTGCGCATGCCGCGCTTCAACCTCGTCAAGCAGATGTCCGAATCGAAGGCGGTGATCGGGCTGAACATGCTCAGCCTGTGGAAGGACCGCGGGACGCTCGAGCCCTGGATCGAGCCGCTGGAACGGATGCTCCACGATGGCACCGTCGCGCCGGTCGTGGCCGAGAGCTTCTCCTTCGAGGACGCCGGCGCGGCGCAGAGCATGATCACCGAGCGCAGGAACGTCGGCAAGGTCGTGCTGGTTCCCTGAGGCGGCCTTCGACCGCCTCAGGTGCGCTGTGGAAGCGCGGCGCGCCCGGTGCTAATCTGCTCGTAGATGTCGTTTCAGTTCTCGCTTCTCCAGCTTCTCCTGCTCCCCCCTCGGGGGGAATAGCGCGTGGCGGCCGCGTAGCCGCATACACAGCAGAGAGGAACGGCAAGCGAGATAGAGAAGGAGCACGAACGACATGAGCACTCACGACGTACACAGCGGCGAGTCGGGCGACGGCGCGGCAACGCAAACGGGCCGCAGCGAGGCCGACCGCGTCAAGATCTTCGACACCACCCTGCGGGATGGCGAGCAGTCGCCGGGCATCTCGCTGAACAAGCAGGAAAAGCTGGAGATCGCACACCAGCTGGCGCGACTGGGCGTCGACATCATCGAGGCCGGCTTCCCGATCACCTCGCCGGGCGACTTCGAGTCGGTGCAGGCGATCGCTCGCGAGGTCGAAGGTCCCGTGATCTGCGGGCTGGCGCGAACCAGCAGCCAGGACATCGAGGCCGCGTGGAACGCCGTCAGGGACTCGGAGCGTCCTCGCATTCACACATTCATCGCGACGAGCGACATTCACATCGAGCGCAAGTTGCAGACCACACGCGAGGACGTCAAGGGACAGGTGCGCGCGGCCGTGGCGCAGGCGCGCGAGTACACCGAGGACGTCGAGTTCTCGCCAGAGGACGGCTCGCGCTCCGACGTGGAATACATGGCCGAGGTGATTCAGATCGCGCTGGACGAGGGCGCCACCACGATCAACGTGCCGGACACCGTCGGTTACACGATGCCGCGCGAGTACGCGGCGATGTTCGAGCAGCTCTACCGCCTGGTTCCAGGGCTGCATGACGTGGTTGTGTCGGTGCACTGCCACGACGATCTGGGGCTGGCGGTGGCCAACTCGCTGGCGGGCCTGGAAGCGGGCTGCCGCCAGGTGGAGTGCGCGATCAACGGCATCGGCGAGCGCGCGGGCAACGCGTCGCTGGAGGAGATCGTGATGCTGCTGCGCACGCGCGAGCCGAGCCTGCGACTGTGGACGGGCGCGGACACGACCGAGATCGCGCGCACGAGCCGCCTGGTGTCGCGCCTCACCGGTTATCAGGTGCAGCCGAACAAGGCGATCGTGGGGCGCAACGCGTTCGCGCACGAGGCCGGCATCCACCAGGACGGCGTGCTGAAGGAGCGCACCACCTACGAGATCATGGACGCCACCACCGTGGGCCTGCGCAGCAACTCGATCGTGCTGGGCAAGCACTCCGGCCGCCACGCGCTCAGCAAAGCGCTGGAGGAGATGGGCTTCGAGCTGGACGGCCAGGCGCTGAACACGGCGTTCAAGCGCTTCAAGGAGATCGCCGACCGCAAGAAGCAGGTGACGGCGATGGACCTGGAGGCGCTGGTCACCGACGAGCTGCGCGAGGAGATACCCGGCTATGCGCTCGAGTCCTTCGAGGTCGAGGCATCCTCGCTGCGCCCGCCGCACGCGCGCGTGTCGGTGACGCTTCCCGACGGCTCCTCCGCGACCGGCTCGTTCACCGGCGACGGCCCGATCGACGCGGTCTTCCAGGCGATCAACGCCGCGACCGGCATCGCGCCGGCGCTCAGCGACTTCACGATCGGCGCGGTCACCGAGGGTCAGGACGCCCTCGGCGAGGTGTCCGTGGTGCTCGAGGTCGCCGGCTTCACCGGCGCCGGCCAGGGCGTCTCGACGGACATCATCGACGCGGCCGCGCGCGCGTACGTGCGCGCGCTGTCGGTCGCCGTGGCGCGCTCGCGTGCGGATCATGCGATCGGCTTGCCGGAGACCGCCGCGGGCTGAGGGCGGCTTTTAGGGGACCCCTTCCGGGGTCCGGCGGGGTCGCGCGTCGCCCTCGCGTTCGCGTCAGGCGAAGAAGTCGGCGACCGCGACCCGCCAGCCGGGTACCGCGTCGCTCAAGTCGAGCTCGCCGTCGGTGAAGACGCGTGCGTCCTGCCCATCGCGATACACGGTCGCGGAGCCCGTACGGGGGTCGAGCACGATCACGACGATCGCGCCCGCCGCGAGCCAGTTGAGCGCCTTCTCCTGCGTATACCGGCGGCTGTCGTCGGGCGAGACCACCTCGATCGCCAGATCCGGCGCACCGCCCGGCCAGAAGCCGAAGGTCGTGCCGACCGCGTCCGCGCGCGCCTTCGACACGAACGCGGCGTCCGGGGCGCGGACCGTGTCGGGGTCTCGCGCCAGGATGAAACCCGTCTCCGCGCCGAGCGTCACGCCGCTGCCTGTCGCGTGTACGTGGCTGGTCAACAGGAAGCCAGCCATCATCGCCACGCGACCGTGCTCGAAGCCGGCGGCGCACATCACCCGCAGGTGTCCTTCGATGAGCTCGTATCGCTTGCCCATGCCCGTGGGCAGCCTGAGCAGCTCCTCTGCGGTCGTAGCGACAGCATGCGTGCTCATGCCGAAAAGGGTAGCGACGCGCGACGCGGCGGACTTACGTGTCTCGATCGGAGTGTGGCTGAAGTCACAGAACCAGCATGCCGGTCGCTTGGGACGCAATTCTCGACCGATCGCGGGCGTCTGTGATAACGTACGCTTGTATGACGCCTGACGCTGCAACCCTGGACACGCCGCCCGACCACGCGGCGGCGCTGTCGCCTGCGGTGATCGGCGCGCGCGTGAAGGCGCTGCGCGAGTCCGCGGGGCTTTCGCTGCGCGACCTGTCGGAGCGCAGCGGCGTCAGCGCGCCGATGCTCTCACAGGTCGAGCGCGGCGAGACGAGCCCGACGCTGACCGTCGCCGCGCGCATCGCCGCCGGCCTCGAGCTGCGCCTGTCACAGCTGTTGCGCCTCGACGAGACCGGCGCGGTCACGGTCGTGCACGCGCGCCAGCGCCAGCGTGGCGGCAGCAAGAGGCGCGGTCATAGCTTCGAGGTGCTCACCTCATCGCAGCCCGGCCAGCGCGCCGAGCTCTCGCGGCACACGCTCGCGCCCGGCGGCGCCACTGGCGCGGCCGACGACCCGCCGATGCACGAGCCAGGCAGCCGCGAGACCGCGCTCATCGAGAAGGGCTCCGTGGTGCTCGTGTGCGACGGGCAACGTTACGTGCTCGACAGGGGTGACTGCGTGACCTTCGACGCCGATCTGCCGCACCACTTCGAGAACCCCAAGGAGCGCGACGAAGACGCCCAGTTTCTTGCGGTCGTCTCCGCGGGACTGAGGCGCAGCTAGATGAGCACCACGCGAACGCCGCACCGGACCCCGGTAGGGGTCCTTATAAGAACGACATCCACCACCCCCGAGCACGAGGACCGATGACCATGCCCAAGACGCTGTTCGAGAAGATCTGGGAGGCCCACGAGGTGGCCGACGGCCTCATCTACATCGACCTGCACCTCGTGCACGAGGTCACCAGCCCGCAGGCCTTCGACGGGCTGCGCCTCGCCGGTCGCACCGTGCGCCGGCCCGACCGCACGCTGGCGACCGCCGACCACAACACGCCCACCGACGGCACGCCCGTGGCCGCGCGCATCAAGGACGAGCTCTCGCGCGTGCAGGTGGAAACGCTCGAGCGCAACTGCGCCGAGCTCGGCATCCCCATCTACTCGCTTGGCTCCGACCGGCAGGGCATCGTGCACGTGATCGGTCCCGAGCTCGGCGTCACCCAGCCGGGCATGACGATCGTGTGCGGCGACTCGCACACCTCCACGCACGGCGCCTTCGGCGCGCTCGCGTTCGGCATCGGCACCAGCGAGGTCGAGCACGTGCTCGCCACGCAGTGCATGGTTCAGAGCAAACCGCGCTCGATGCGCATCCGCTATGAGGGCCAGCTCGGCTTTGGCGTCACCGCCAAGGACCTGATCCTCGGCACGCTCGGCCAGCTCGGCGTCGGCGGGCTGACCGGCCATGCGGTCGAGTACGCGGGACCGGCGATCGAGGCGCTCTCGATGGAGGGTCGCATGACCGTCTGCAACATGACGATCGAGGGCGGCGGGCGCGCCGGCATGATCGCCCCCGACGACACCACGTTCGCGTGGTTTCGCGACCAGGAGCGGCCCGGAGCGCCCAACGGCGCAGAGCTGGACGCCGCGATCGAGCGCTGGCGCGAGCTGCCGACCGACGATGGCGCCGAATTCGACAGCGACATCGTGATCGACGCCTCCGCGATCTCGCCGCAGGTCACCTGGGGCACCAACCCCGGCATGGTGCGCGCCGTCACCGACACGGTTCCCGCGCCGGAGGACTTCGACAGCCCCGCCGACCGCGAGGCCACCGAGCGCGCGCTCGCCTACATGGCCCTGGAGGCTGGCACGCCGATCGAGCAGATCGCCGTCGACCGCGTGTTCATCGGCTCGTGCACCAACTCGCGCATCGGAGACCTGCGCGCCGCCGCCGAGGTCGTCGCCGGGAAGAAGGTGTCGCCGAGCGTCAGCGCGATGGTCGTGCCCGGCTCCCAGCAGGTCAAGGCGCAGGCCGAGGCCGAGGGGCTCGACCAGGTCTTCCGCGACGCCGGCTTCGACTGGCGCGTCGCCGGCTGCTCCATGTGCCTCGGCATGAACCCCGACATCCTCGCCCCCGGCGAGCGCTGCGCCTCGACGTCCAACCGCAACTTCGAGGGCCGCCAGGGCCGCGGCGGGCGCACGCACCTCGTCTCCCCGCAGATGGCCGCCGCCGCCGCCATCGAGGGGCGTTTCGTGGACATCCGGGAGTGGCGATGAGCGCGGGCGGGTTCGGCGTCAATGTGACCGGAGCGTGCCGCGATTGCGACGCCGATGCGACGGCCGGGGAGTCAGTGGCCCCTTCAACACACTGAATAACCATCGCTATACACCGCAGGAGAGTGCGCACATGAACCCCATCACCGTCATCGCAGGCAAGGTCAGCCACCTGGACAGAGCCGACGTCGACACCGACCAGATCATGCCCAAGCAGTTCCTCAAGCGCGTCGAGCGCTCCGGCTTCGGGCACTTCCTGTTCTACGACTGGGCCAAGGAGCCCGGCTGGGATCTGCCCGCCAACCCGATCCTCGTCGCAGGCGAGAACTTCGGCTGCGGCTCATCGCGCGAGCATGCCCCCTGGGGCCTGCAGGACTACGGCTTCCGCGCGATCGTGGCGCCGAGCTTCGCCGACATCTTCTACTCCAACTGCACCAAGATCGGGCTGCTGCCGGTCGTGCTGAGCGCGGAGGACTGCCACAGCCTGGCGCGCGCCGGAGAGGGCGAGATCGACCTCGAGGCGCAGGAGGTGCGCTTCGCCGGCGAGCAGGTCGCGTTCGCGATCGACCACGAGATCCGCCATCGCCTGCTCGGCGGGCTCGACGACATCGCGCTCACGCTGCAGCAGGGCGACGCGATCGACTCGTACGAGCGCGACCGCGAGCAGCGGATGCCGCCCCTCCCTGTGACGACGGCGCTGTGAGCGTGACCAGACCGCCAGTGCGAGCGTTGCACGCGGCTCCGTCCTGGTAGCGTCGCGCGCCGTGGCCCACCACATCGTCACCCTCCCCGGCGACGGCATCGGCCCGGAGATCATGGCGCCGACGCTCGAGCTCTTGCAGACGCTCGGCGACTTCGAGTTCGAGGAGCATCTGTTCGGCGGCGCGTCGATCGACGCGCACGGCGTCGCGCTGACCGACGAGGTGCTCGATGCCTGCCGGCGCGCGGACGCGGTGCTGCTGGCGGCTGTGGGCGGCCCGAAGTGGGACACCACCGATCCGGCCAAGCCGCGCCCCGAGCAGGGCCTGCTCGGGCTGCGCAAGGGGCTCGGGCTGTACGCGAACCTGCGCCCGGTCAAGCCGCTGCCCGCGCTGTACGATGCCTCGCCTCTGAAGCGTGAGCGCATCGAGGGCACCGACCTGCTGGTCGTGCGCGAGCTCACCGGCGGCATCTACTTCGGCGAGAAGACCCGCACCGCCACCTCCGCCTCGGACGTGTGCGCCTACAGCACCGAGGAGATCGAGCGCATCGCGCGCATCGCGTTCGGCGCCGCGCGCGCGAAGGTGACGAGTGTCGACAAGGCCAACGTGCTCGAGACCTCGCGGCTGTGGCGCGAGGTCGTAAGCGAGCTGCATTCGCGGGAGTTTCCCCACATCCAGCTCGAGCACATGCTCGTCGACAACGCCGCCATGCAGCTGGTCTCCGCGCCGCGGCACTTCGACACGATCCTCACCGAGAACATGTTCGGAGACATCCTCTCCGACGAGGCCGCCATGCTCACCGGCTCGATCGGCATGCTCCCCAGCGCGTCGCTCGGAGATCAGAGCCCGCCACCGGCCCACTCCACCCCCGGCCTGTTCGAGCCGGTGCACGGCTCCGCGCCGGACATCGCCGGGCAGGGCGTGGCCAACCCGCTGGCGATGTTCCTCTCGGCGGCGATGCTGCTGCGGCACGGGCTCGGCTTGGAAAGCGAGGCCGCGGCTGTAGAATCGGGCGTTGAAGGTGCACTGGCTGGGGGCCTGCGCACGCCCGACCTGGGTGGCGCGGCGGGCACCGAGCAGGCAACCAGGACAGTGCTCGAAAACGTCAAATAGGAGCGCAATGAACGTGGAGCCCACCGACCTCATCTGGATGAACGGAGAATTCGTCGCCTGGGAGGACGCCAAGGTCCACGTCCTGACGCACGGCCTGCACTACGGCACGGGCGTGTTCGAGGGGGTGCGCTGCTACGACACGGTGCTCGGCCCCGCGGTGTTCCGCAACGCCGAGCATGTGGAGCGCCTGCGCCGCTCGGCTGAGCTGTTCTACATGGAGCTGCCGTTCTCCGACGAGCAGCTGCGCGAGGCGACGCGGGAGCTGGTGGCGCGCAACGGGCTGCGCTCCTGCTACATCCGCCCTCTCGCCTACCGCGGCTACGGCTCGATGGGCCTGAACCCGTTGGACGCTCCGGTCGACGTGACGATCGCCTGCTGGGAGTGGGGCACCTACCTGGGCGAGGAGGGCATGCGCAACGGCGTGCGCGCGATGACCTCCTCGTGGCGGCGCATCAGCCCCGACTCGCTGATCCCGCACGCGAAGGCCAGCGGCCAGTACCTGAACAACGTGCTCGCGAAGGTCGAGTCGGTGAAGGCCGGCTACGAAGAGGCGATCCTGCTCGACGACCACGGCCACGTGTGCGAGGGCACGGGCGAGAACATCTACATCGTGCGCGAGGGCGAGATCGCCACGCCCGGCCAGCACAACTCGATCCTCGACGGCATCACGCGCCGCTCGGTCATGCAGATCGCGCAGGACCTCGGCTACAAGGTCATCGAGCGCAACGTGGCGCGCGCAGAGATGTACCTCGCCGACGAGGTGTTCATGTCGGGCACCGCCGCCGAGCTCGTGCCGGTGCGCGAGGTCGACAACCACCAGGTCGGCACCGGCAGGCCGGGTGAGATCACGCGCGTGCTGCAGGCCGCCTTCGACGACGCCATCCACGGGCGCAGCGAGCGCTACCGCGAGTGGCTGGACGTCGTGCGCCCGGCCGCCCTCGAGACTCCCGCGGGCGAGGTCCCTGCGCCGAGCGCACAGACCACCCCGGCGGGCTAGCCGATGGCCGACATACAGCTATACGACGCCACCCTGCGCGACGGCATGGGGGGAGGCGGGCTGACGCTCACCGCCGAGGAGAAGCTGCGCGTGGTGCACGCGCTGGACGATCTTGGCGTGGACATGATCGAGGCCGGCTTCCCCTCGTCGAATCCCAAGGAGCTCGAGCTGTTCGGGCTGCTCGCGGGCGAGACTCTGCACAGCGCCGAGATCGTCGCGTTCGGCATGACCCGCCGGCGCGAGCTCACCGCCGAGCAGGACGAGGGGCTGCGCGTGCTCGCGGAGTCCTTCGCGCCGGCGTGCACGCTGGTGGGCAAGGCCTCGGTGTTGCACGTCGAGAAGGTCGTGCGCGTCTCGCGCGAGGAGAACCTCGCGATGATCGCCGACTCCGTCGCGTTCCTGCACGGCGCCGGCAAGCGCGTGCTGCTCGACGCGGAGCACTTCTTCGACGGCTTCGCGCTGGACCCCGCGTATGCGATCGACTGCCTGCGCGTGGCCGCTGACGCCGGCGCTGAGAGGCTGGTGCTGTGCGACACCAACGGGGGCTCTCTTCCTCCATTTATAAGGACGGCGTTCGCGGTGGTCAGCGAAGCGCTCCCAGGGGTGCCGCTTGGCATTCACACACACGACGACTCCGGCTGTGCGGTCGCCAACACGCTCACGGCGGTCGAATGCGGCGCCACGCAGGTGCAGGGCACGGTCAACGGCATCGGCGAGCGCACCGGCAACGCGAACCTGATCACGATCATCGCGGACCTGCAGCTGAAGATGGGCGTCGAGCTGCTCGCGCCCGAGCGCCTGGCGCGCCTGACCGAGACGGCGCACTTCGTCGACGAGCTGCTCAATCGCGCGCCCAATCCCGCGCAGCCGTATGTTGGCAAGCACGCGTTTGCACACAAGGCGGGGCTGCACGCCGCCGGTGTGCAGGCGGATTCGCAGACGTTCGAGCACATCGACCCGGCGGTCGTCGGCAACGACCGCGACGTGCTCATCTCCGAGCTCTCCGGCCGTGGCACGATCGTCGAGAAGGCCCGCCAGGCGGGTATCGCGGCCGACGGCGAGCTCGCCCGGCGCGTGGTCGAGCGCGTCAAGGAGCTCGAGCACGAGGGCTTCCAGTTCGAGGCCGCCGACGGCTCCTTCGAGCTGCTGTTGCGCAAGGAGGCGGGCGAGTACGAGCCGCTGTTCCGACTGGAGTCCTGGCGGGTGATCGTCGAGAAGCACGCCGACGGGCGCGCCATCACCGAGGCGACGATCAAGATCTGGCTGGGCGGCGAGCGCTACGTGCGCACGGCCGAGGGCAACGGTCCCGTCAACGCGCTCGACCGTGCGCTGCGCGACGCGATCGGCGAGATCCACCCGCACCTGAAGGACATCGACCTGGTCAACTACAAGGTGCGGATCCTGGATGAGACGAAGGGCACCGGCGCGGTCACGCGCGTGCTGATCGACGCCTCTGACGGTCACAGCGTGTGGGGGTCGATCGGCGTCGCCGAGAACCTGATAGCCGCATCCTGGGATGCGCTGGTGGACTCGCTGGAGTACGGCATGCAGGGCGAGCGCAGGGCCACCGCGGAGTCGACGCTCGGCTCGGGCGGCAGGATTTAGTGCCAGGCCTGGGCGCCGGCGCGAGTGTCGCGACGCGAACACGCGCGGGAGCGCGTCCGGTGGCGCATGGATGACGTGATCCCGCTCGCCCGGCCGGTGCTGGGGGAGGAGGAGGAGCGGGCGGTGCTCGAGGTGCTGCGCTCGGGGCAGCTGTCGTTGGGACCGCGCCTGGCGCAGTTCGAGCGGGAGTTCGCCTCCTGGCTGGGCGCGCCGCTGGCCAGTGCCGTCAGCAGCGGCACCGCGGGGCTGCACCTGGCGTTGCGCGCGGTCGGCGTGGGGGAGGGCGACGAGGTCGTGACGAGCCCGTTCTCGTTCGTTGCGTCTGCGAATGCGGCGCTGTACGAGCGCGCGCGACCGGTGTTCGCGGACATCGACCCCGTGACGCTCAACCTCGACCCTGAAGCTGCCGCGGCCGCCGTGGGTGAGCGCACGCGCGCGCTGCTGCCCGTGCACATCTTTGGCTACCCGGCGGACATGCCGGCATTCGAGGATCTTGCCGGGAGGCACGGCTTGGCGATCGTCGAGGACGCGTGCGAGGCGCTCGGCGCGGTCCACGCCGATGGGCCCGCCGTCGGTGCGCGCGGGCATCCGGCAGTGTTCGGCTTCTACGCGAACAAGCAGCTGACCACCGGCGAGGGCGGGATGGTGACGCTCGCGGACCCCGCGCTGAAGCAGCGGATCGACTCCGAGCGCAACCAGGGCCGCGCACCGGACATGGGCTGGCTCGACCACGACCGGCTCGGCTTCAACTACCGGCTGAGCGATCTCGCGTGCGCGCTGGGCATCGCCCAGCTCGCACGGCTCGACGGGATGCTCGCCGAGCGCGCACGCGTCGCCGGGCTCTATCGCGAGGCGCTCGCCGGGATCGATGAGCTGGAGCTGCCGTGTGCGGACCTGGACGGCGACCGGCGCGGGTGGTTCGTGTTCGTAGTGCAGCTTCCGCGCGGGGTCGATCGCAACGAGACCGTGCGCGCGCTCGCCGCCGGCGGCGTCCAGAGCAAGCCCTACCTGCCGGCAATTCACCTCATGAGCTTCTACCGCGAGCGCTTCGGCCACCGCGGTGGAGAATTTCCCGTATGCGAGGACGTCGCCGCGCGCTCGCTGGCGCTGCCGTTCTTCCCGCAGATGAGCGAGGGCCTCGTCGCGCGCGTGGCGGAGCGGCTGGGCGCGGTGCTGGAGGCGCGCCCGGCCACCGTAGACTGAGCGCGCATGTCCCGCTTCCACGAGCCCCAGCACCCGGATTTCCAGCGGCTGAACGCCTCGATCGACTTCGACCGGCGGCTGTGGCCGCAGGACATCGCGCAGTCGCGCGCGCACGCGAGAATGCTCGCCGATCGGGGGATCATCGCCGCCGGGGACCGTGACGCGCTGCTCGCGGGTCTGGACGAGGTGGAGCTCGAGCTGCGCGAGCAGCGCTTCCCGTTCGCCACCGCCGACGAGGACATCCACATGGCGATCGAGCGGCGACTC
>JBEKGK010000081.1:0-17045 GCA_050012835.1 Solirubrobacteraceae bacterium
TGGACGCGACACGATGGCGCAGGCCGGTGGCCGCGACCCCGAGCGCCTCGGCGAGGCCATCGCTGCCGGGCGCGGGGCGATCGAGGCGGCGCTCGCGGGCTGACATGCGCGTGCTCGCGCTGGACTACGGAAGCGCCCGCTGCGGCTGCGCGCTCAGCGATCCCACCGGCACGATCGTCACGCCCGTCGAGGTCGTCGCGCGTCCCGCCACCAAGCGCGGCTATGCGCGGCTGCGTGAGCTCGTGCGCGAGCGCGGGGTGGAGCGCGTGGTCGTGGGACTCCCGCTCTCGCTCGACGGCAGCGACACCGAGCAGACGCGCGAGACGCGCGCGTTCGCCAGCGAGCTCTCGCAGCGTCTCGGTGAGAGCATCCCCGTGGAGATGCACGACGAGCGCTTCACCACGCGCCTGGCCCAGAGGATGGACGTGGCGGGCGGGACGCGGGGCGCGGGCGCGGTCTTCAACACGAGCGAGGACTCGCGTGCCGCCGCCCACCTGCTGGAGAGCTGGCTCGCCGCCCGATCGCGTTAGGGTTGTTTGTCCTTGTCTCGCGGCGATCGATCACGACCCGGGCGCGAGCGCACCGCGGCGGAACGCGAGCGTGATCGCCTCGAGCGCGCGCGTCGGCGCGCGCCCACGCCCGATTCGCCGCTCGAGCAGCCGGCGGCCGACACAGCGCCCCCGCCGGCGGCGCCGCCCGCCTCCACGCCTGCGTTCGGCGAGCCGCCGCCGTCCGTGTCGCCTTTGCCTGCACCGCTCGAGTCGCCGCCGTCCGTGTCGCCCTCGCCTGCACCGCTCGAGCCGCCGCCGTCCGTGTCGCCCTCGCCTGCACCGCTCGAGTCGCCGCCGTTCGTGCAGCCATCGCCTTCATCGGTCGAGCCGCCCGCGCTCGTACAGCCGCCTGAGCCCGCGCAGTCGCCGCCCGCGTCCGGGAGGCCGCCGCTCGCGCCGTCGCTGGGTCTGCCCGACCGACCGACCACAGGCCCCCCACGGTCGAGGCGGCGGCGCTCGTTGATCGCGCGGCTGTCCGCGCTGCTCGCGCTGGCGGCTGTGATCGTGGCGGTCGTCGCGCTGCTGCATGCGCACGACCCGAAATCAGTCGCGCCGCCCGCGCCGCCCGTCGTCAAGGTGCTGATCCCGGAGGGCAAGACGCGGGCGCAGATCGCGCAGATCGCCTCCGCCGACGGGTTGAAGGGCAGCTACCGCGTGGCCTCCATACGCTCGCCGCTGCTCAACCCCGGCACCTACGGCGCCCCCCGCGGCACGCCCGACCTCGAAGGCTTCCTGTTCCCCGCGACCTACGACATGAACCCGCGCGCGCCGGTCTCAAGGCTCGTGCAGGAGCAGCTCATCGCCTTCCAGGAAAACTTCGGCGCAAGCGAGGTCGCGCGTGCGCATGCGCTGCACGTGACCCCCTACCAGCTGCTGATCGTGGCCTCGATGGTCGAGCGCGAGGCGCTGATCCCGGCTGACCGGCCGAAGATCGCCGCCGTCATCTACAACCGCCTGGCCTCCGGCATGCCGCTGGGCATCGACGCGAGCATCTACTACGCGGTCGAGCTGGCGAGCGGTGTAGCCACATACACGCATGAACTCTCGGAAGCGCAGCTGCACATCGACTCCCCGTACAACACGCGCACGCACGTCGGCCTGCCGCCGACCCCCATCTCCAACCCCGGCCTGGCCTCGATCGACGCGGCCGCCCATCCCGCCCACGTCTCCTACCTGTACTACGTCGCCGGCGCCGATGGCTGCGGCGAGCAGATGTTCTCCAACACGCTCGCCGAATTCGAAGCCAACGACGCCGCGTACAAGGCGGCGCTCGCGCGGGGCGGCGGGCACCCGCCGACCTGCAAGCGCAAGTGATGCCGCGTCTGGGCGTACTCGGCTGGCCGGTCGCGCACAGCCGCTCGCCGGCGATCCACAACGCGGCGCTCGCCGCGCTGGGGATGCGGGGCTGGCGCTATCAGCGCCTGCCAGTCCCGCCGGCGCTGTTCGCCGAGACCACGCGCGCGCTCGGATCAGCGGGCTTCCTCGGCGCGAACGTGACCATCCCGCACAAGCACGCAGCGCTCGCGCTCGCCACGCACGCCTCGCCCGCGGCGCGCGAGATCGGCGCCGCCAACACGCTCACGTTTGCCGCCGACGGCACGATCGCGGCCGAGAACACCGACGCGCCCGGGCTGATCGCCGCGCTCGGCCGCCTGACTGATCTGCCCGCCCACCCGCGTGCGCTCGTGCTCGGCGCGGGCGGCAGCGCGCGCGCGATCGTATGGGCGTTGCGCGAAGCCGGCGCGAGCGAGGTATCCGTGTGGAACCGCACACCCGAGCGCGCGCAGGCGCTGGCGCAGGATCTCGGCGTGCGGGCCGCGCTGGCGCCCCACGCGGCTGACCTGCTCGTCAATTGCACCTCCGTCGGCCTGCAGCCCGCCGACGGCGTAGAACGCTCGGCTACTGAGGCTGAGGCGCTCAACCAACTCGGATTGACGTTCGATCAAGTCGGTGAGTACTCGTATGTTGTCGACTTGGTCTACCGCTCCGGATCCACGCCGCTGCTCGCGGCTGCAAGGGCGCATGGCGCGAGCACCGTCGACGGGCTCGAGGTGCTCGTCGCCCAGGGGGCGCTCAGCTTCGAGCTGTGGACCGGCTGCAAGGCGCCGCTCGAGGTCATGCGTCGCGCCGTCCGCGAGCAGGATCCGGGGGACGGGTAACCGCGCCGGTTGGGAGCTCGCGCGATGAGCGACCTCCCGCAGACCGACCCGGACCTGCACGCGATCTTCGGGATCGACGGCGCGTCCGACGACGGCGGCGATCGCGTGATCTCCGTCGAGCGCGCCGCCAGGGCGGACCTCGAGCTCGAGGCGCCCCTAGGCGCCGGCGACAGCGTCGAGCTGGAGCGGATCGCAGGCGCCGACCTGGAGGTGGAACCCTACTCGCAGGATCAGTCCGGGGGCGCAGCCGGGCAGGCGACGTCAGCCGAGGGATACACGGGGATCACCAAGCCCTCGCGCCGGGGCTCCTCGCAGCGCTTTCTCACAGATGTGATCGTCGACATGGGCCTGGCCACGCGCAGGCAGGTCGATGATGCGCTGGAGAGCTCGCGCACGTCCGGCACCACGCCCGAGCGCGCGCTGCTCGACAACGGCGCGATCACGCAGGACGCGCTGGCGCGCGCGCTGGCCGAGCGTTACGGACTCGACCACCTCGACCTCGGTGTCTTCAGCGTGGACATGGCCGCCGCCAACCTCGTGAGCACGACCGTCGCCAAGCGCTACCAGACGGTCCCGGTCGCCTTCGCCGACAAGCGCACGCTGCTGGTCGCGATGGCCGATCCCTCGAACGTGCTCGCGGTCGATGACATCGCGATCATGACCGGCTA
Organism: Solirubrobacteraceae bacterium; assembly: GCA_050012835.1. Classification (GTDB taxonomy): domain Bacteria; phylum Actinomycetota; class Thermoleophilia; order Solirubrobacterales; family Solirubrobacteraceae; genus Palsa-744. The sequence continues at coordinate 3,379 of JBEKGK010000081.1, forward strand.
TGAGATCCGCGTTGCGGTCGCGCCGCCGGATGACATCGCGACCCTGATCTCGCGTCTGGACAGGCTCGAAGACGTCGTCGGCGAGTCGGCCGAAGTCCTCGAGGATGGCGAGGACGGGGCGGAGGTCGTCTCCCTGCACGAGACCTCCGAAGACGCGCCCGTCATCAAGCTCGTCAACCAGCTCGTCGCGCAGGCCGTCGAGCGCGGCGCCTCCGACATCCATCTGGCTCCCGACGGGCGCGAACTGCGGGTGCGTTTCAGGGTTGACGGCGTGCTCGCCGACGTCACCACCGTGCAGCGGCGGATGGCCGCGGGCGTGATCTCGCGCATCAAGATCATGGCCGAGCTGAACATCGCCGAGAAGCGCCTGCCGCAGGACGGGCGCGTGGGGCTGGTCGTCGATGGCCGGCACGTCGACCTGCGTGTCGTGACGCTGCCGAGCGTCCACGGCGAGGGCATCGTGATGCGCGTCCTGGACAAGGAGTCCGTGGTGGTCGCACTCGACAAGCTGGGCATGGCCGACCCCGAGCGCGAGCGCTTCGAAAGGGCCTGCCGCGAGACGCACGGCGCGGTGCTCGTGACCGGCCCCACCGGCTCGGGCAAGTCCACCACGCTGTACGCGGCGCTGCAGATGCTCAACACGCCAGAGAAGAACATCATCACCGTCGAGGATCCCGTCGAGTATGAAATGACGGGCCTCACGCAGGTCCAGGTCTCGGCGAAGGTCGGACTGACGTTCGCCGCCGGACTGCGCTCGATGGTGCGCGCCGACCCCGACATCATCATGGTCGGTGAGATCCGCGACCGCGAGACTGCCCAGATCGCCGTGGAGTCCGCGCTCACCGGGCACCTGGTGCTCTCCACGCTGCACACCAACGACGCGCCGTCGGCGATCACCAGGCTGATCGAGATGGGCGTCGAGCCGTTCCTCGTCGCATCGGCGCTCGACTGCGTGGTCGCGCAGCGTCTGGCGCGGATGCTGTGCCCGAGCTGCAAGCGGCGCACGATCATCCCCGCGAAGGTGCTGCGCGAGAACGGCTACCGCGCGCGCGTGGAGCTGGAGGCATACGAGCCGGTCGGCTGCCGGCGCTGTGGCGGCAGCGGCTACCGCGGGCGACTCGGCCTGTACGAGGTGATGAAGATGTCCCAGGAGATCCAGGCGCTGGCGCTGGAACGCAGTCCCGCCGAGAGGATTCGCGATCTGGCCGTCAGTCAGGGGATGACGCGTCTGCGTGACGACGGCCTGCAGAAGGTCAGGCAGGGTCGCACTTCGATGGCCGAGATCGCGCGCGTCATCGGCACCAATTGAGCTCGTATCTTCGTCCAGTCCCGCCGCGCTCGGGAAATGGCGCCTAATGGATGGGCGCCGATCTGTCGATGGACGGACCCATGGACATCGATTTCGCTGACCTGCTGATGGAGGTCGTACACCGCCGGGCATCCGACCTGCACCTCGCCTCGGGCGCACACCCGACCGTCCGCGTTCGCGGGAAACTCTCGCCGCTGGAGGAATACCCGAAGCTCTCGCCCACGGACACCCGCGAGATCGTCTACTCGATCCTGAACGGCGACCAGCGTCAGCGCCTTGAGACCAACTGGCAGATCGACTTCGCCTACTCGATCCCCGGCCACGCGCGCTTCCGTGTCAACGCCTACTACCAGCGCGGCGCGATCGGCGCCGCCTTCCGCCTGATCCCCTTCGGCCTGACCTCGATCGACGAGCTCGGGCTGCCGTCGACGGTGCACGAGTTCACACGCAAGCCGCGCGGCTTCGTGCTCGTGACCGGTCCGACCGGCTCGGGCAAGTCGACCTCGCTGGCGGCGATGATCGACGAGATCAACTCCACGCGCGAGGAGCACATCATGACGATCGAGGACCCGATCGAGTTCTTGCACGGCCACAAGAAGTGCATCGTCAACCAGCGCGAGCTGGGCTCCGATGCGCAGAGCTTCTCCGCCGCTCTCACCGCCGCTCTGCGCCAGGACCCCGACGTGATCCTCGTCGGCGAGATGCGCGACCTGGAGACGATCTCCACGGCACTGACCGCGGCCGAGACCGGTCACCTCGTGTTCGCCACGCTCCACACCCAGGACGCCGCACAGACGATCGACCGTGTGATCGACGTCTTTCCCTCTCACCAGCAGGGGCAGGTTAGGGTGCAGCTTTCGGTCGCCCTGCAGGGCATCATGACCCAGCAGCTGCTGCCCAGCTCAGACGGCTCGGGACGGGTCGTCGCGTGTGAGGTGCTCGTCCCCACCCCCGCGATCCGCAACCTGATCCGCGAGGGCAAGACCCACCAGATCTACTCGGTGCTGCAGACCGGCTCGGCAGTGGGCATGCAGACGATGGACGCCGCGCTGGCCACGCTCGTGCGAGCGGGCAAGATCACCCAGAAGCTCGCCGAATCGCGTTCCTCGACCCCAGACGAGCTCAGGCGTCTGATGGGGGCGCCGTCGCTCGCGGCCGCCTGAGCACTCCAGCATGAGCACGTACGTCTTCAAGGCCATCGATCTAGCCGGCGGCAAAGCGCGCGGCGAGGTCGAGGCCGACTCCAAGCAGGCGGTCTCCGACCAGCTCAAGCAGCGCGGGCTGATCGTCCTGGACATCGCCGACAAGCACTCCTCGAAGAACATCGAGCTCGCGTTCACGAAGAGCGTCAAGCCGACCGAGCTGGCGATCTTCGCGCGCCAGCTCTCGACGATGATCTCCTCGGGCATGAGCATCCTGCGCGCCCTGTACGTGCTGGAGGAGCAGACCGAGAGCAAATACCTGAAAGAAACCATCGTCGCCGTGCGCAAGGACGTCGAGGCCGGCCTGTCCCTCAGCGATGCGATGGCGCGCCATCCGAAGGTGTTCAACCCGCTGTTCGTCGCCATGACGCAGGCCGGCGAGATGGGAGGTGTGCTCGAGGACTCGCTCGCGCGCGTGGCCGACCAGCTGCAGAAAGACGCCGCCCTGCGCCGCCAGGTCAAATCCGCGATGATCTACCCGGCGCTCGTGGCGACCTTCGCGATCGGGGTGATGATGGCGCTGGTCGCGTTCCTCGTGCCGGTGTTCGAGGGCGTCTTCAAGGAATTCGGCGGCGAACTGCCGAAGCTGACGCAGGTCTCGGTCCTGATGTCCAAGATCGTCACCCAATACTGGTGGGCGATGTTCGGAGTGACCGCGGTGACGATTATCTCCTTTATCAAGTGGAAGAAAACCACGTGGGGACGGCGGCAGTGGGACCGCTTCCGCCTGCACGTGCCGATGAAGATCGGCACGATCGTCCAAGAGGTCGCCGTCGCGCGCTGGTCGCGCACGCTCGCCTCCTTGACCCACGCCGGCGTGCCGCTGCTGCAGGCGCTCGAGATAACCGGGCGCACCGGCGGCAACGTCGTCGTGCAGGAAGCGATGGACAGCGTGATCGCCTCGGTCAAGCGCGGCGGCACGATCGCCGCGCCGCTCGCGCAGGAGCCGATCTTCCCCTCGATGGTCACGCACATGGTCGGCGTCGGCGAGGAAACGGGCGCGCTCGACGAGATGCTCGACCGGATCGCCGAGTTCTACGAGGAACAGGTCGAAGCTGCGGTCAAAGCGCTGATGTCGATTCTCGAGCCGATCCTGATCATCGTGATCGGCGCGATGGTCGGCTTCATCGTTATCTCCATGTACCTGCCGCTGTTCGAAGTTTACAACCGCATCGAATAAGCGCTGCGGAGCTTTTGATCTCCCGCCTGTCGGCGTGAGCTCAAAACTCCTTCGCTGGGCCGAGGACATCGGTCATGCGGTTCGGCGGTGATGGCTACGGCGATGGCTCTCCGCCCCTGTCGTTGATCTGCACTCGCCGGCCTCGGTCGGTCTCTTGCACTGACAGCGAAACCCTGCCGTCTAGGAGATCGAGCAACTCGGCTCCGACCAGCTCTCTTCGCCATCCCCGCAGCGTGCGCACGTCGGCCTCCTCGCCGCCGGTGCGTGCGGCGGCGACGATCGCCTGCAGGTCCGCGCGCGCGGCCAGCAGCTCGTACGCGAGTCCGGACTCGCGCGCGCGCGCTCGCAGCAGCGCCTCGCCGAGCGCCACCAGCGGAGCGTCGTCGGGCTTGTGCGCGGGCGGGCGGGCCAGCTCGGGTGGCGGATCGGGCGGGCGCTCGCGGCCGCGACGGACCGCGTCGAGCAGGTCCTCTGCCCGCCGCCCGCCGGCGCTCGCGCCCACGCCGCGGATCTTCTCGAGCTCTGCGCGCGAGGACGGCCTGCGCTTGGCGATCTCCACCAGCGTGGCGTCGCCCAGCACGCTCTGAGCCGGCCGGTCGTGGCGGGCGGCGGTGCGCTCGCGCCACGTCACCAGCTCGCGCGCGACAGGCCGCGCGGATGCGCTCAACGTGCCGATCCGCGGCAGGCGCGCGAAGATCGCCTCCGGCTCGCGCTCGTCGCTCGAGCGCGCGAGCGGCGCGCACTCCTCGCGCGCCCACTGCAGGCGGCCGAGCTCGCGCAGGCGGCGCTCGAGCTCGGTGGCCAGCTCGAGCAGGTGCACGACGTCCTCGCGCGCATACGCGGCCTGCTCCGGCGACAGCGGTCGGGCGTCCCAGCGCGTGAAGCTCGCCGTCTTGGCCACCCGCAGGCCGAGCACGTCGGCGAGCAGCGAGTCGTATGAGACCTGTGCACCCAACCCAGCGAAGCCGGCGGCCACCTGCGTGTCGAAGACGTTCGTCACCTCCGTGCGCAGGCACCGGCGCACCAGCGCGACGTCCTGGCGCCCGGCGTGCACGACGATCTGGATCGCCGGGTCCGCGAGCACCTCCGCGAGCGCCGATCCGTCGAACTCCTCGACCAAGGGGTCGACGACCAGGATGCGCTCGCCCGCGTCCTCGTCTTCGGGGATCGCCAGTTGCACCAGGCACAGCAGCGTGCGGTAGCGACCCTCGCCCATGAACTCGGTGTCGAGCGCCAGCCTGCCCGCCGCGCGCGCGCCGTCGGCCAGCGCCCGCAGCCGCTCGCGCTCGGAGCCGGCGCTCACGGCCTCGTCCCCGGCAGCAGGTACAGCAGGCCGCCGTGGGGCAGGCCCGCCTTGAACGAGACGTCGGTGCCGTGCGCGCGCACCCACCGCACCGGCGCCGAGCAGGCGGGATCCAGAGACTGGACCGCGCCCGCGCAGAAGGTGTTCAGGAAGGCGTAGCGCACCTGCCCCTCGGCGATCAGCCGCTCGAGCTTGGACACGGACGTGAACACGCGCGCGTTGTAGGTCGTCAGGATGAGCACCGGGCGAGCATCCTGCACGATCAGCGAGCCGATCGCCGTCGCCGACTCGGCCGCCACCTCGTAGCGCGCGCCGTCCTGGTGGGCCCGCAGGTAGGCGCTCAGCGGGTGCTGCTGGTCGCCGGGCAGCTGGCCGACCAGGCCCGCGTCGCTCACGCGATTGGCGATCGCCGTGAAGTCGGCCTTCAGCGGGATCGCCAGTACCGCCACCAGCGCCAGGGCCATCACGCCCGCCGGCGCCAGCAGCGAGCGCAGTCTCGAGGGCAGCGCCGGGACGCGGGCGAGCGCCGCGCACGCGATCGCGCCGAGCGCTCCGGCGAGCGCGACCCACCACTCCGCCGGGCGCCCATACAGCAGGCGCTCGGCGTAGTAGACCGTGATCGCGAGCGTCGCCACCAGCAGCGCCAGGCGCAGGCGGTCCGATCTGCTCTCCGAACGCAGGGAGGGCGCTCCCGGGTCTGCGCTGGCGCCCGAGGCCACCCACGCGAGGCCGACTCCGAGCATCGCCGCCACCGCCGGCGTCAGGCCTTCCACATAGCGCGGGTGCAGGCGCACCATGTGGCTGAACAGCACGATGCCCGCGAGCACCCACACCCCCAGCCCGCCGGCCGCCGCGCGGCGCATGCGCCCGCGGAGCTCCGCTTGGGCATCGCCGCTGGGCGCCTCTCGGCTGCCACGCAGGCCGACGAGCAGCGCGGGTGCTCCCAGCAGCAGCGCGACCAGCAGCTCGAGGCCGAGACGCTCGCCGGAGAGCGGCCCGACGCGCGCGAGCAGGCGGGTGGGGGAGGGGGGGACGATCGGGATGTGGTCGCGCTCCTCCTGCGTGGCCACGGGATAGCGGTGACCCGGTTCGTAGACGATCGCTCCCGGTTCTGGCGATTTCCCGCCGAGGCGATCGCTGCCGTTGAACACGAACGCGGCGTTCCAGGCGCTGCCGTTGGTCGAGCCGATCGCGTACGGGCGCTCGTGCGCGGGGAACAGCAGCGTGGCGGTAAGCCACGACAGCGCCACCGCCACGTACACCGTGCCGGCGCTCGTCAGGCGCAGCACGCGCCGCGCGCGCGAGCCGGGCAGTCCGAGATAGGCGAACACGGCGATCCCCGGCAGCGCCACCAGCGACTCCAGCAGCTTGACGTCGAACGCCACTCCGAGCGCGGCCGCCGCGGCGAGCAGCCACGCGGTGCGCCCGGTCTCCACCGCTCGGACCGTCGCCGCCAGGGCGAGCACCAGCACGAACATCATGACCGCGTCCATCGTGTCGCTGCGCGCCGTTATCACCTCGATCGGCAGCGCCGCGATCGCCGCCGCCGCGGCGATGCCCGCAGCCGGGCTCCACATGCGGCGCACGACCGCGTACAGCAGCGGCACCGACGCGATCCCCGCGAGCGCCTCCGGCAGCTTCAGCGTGGTGGAGCTGAAGCCGAGCAGCTTCACGCTGATCACCTGCAGCCACAGGTCCACCGGCGGCTTGTCGATCGAGACGCTGCCTCCCGGCTCGAACGCGCCGAAGAAGAAGTTGTGCCACGAGATGCCCATGCTGCGCACGGCCGCGTCGTAGAAGGGGTCGGGTGGAACCTGGCCGATGTGCAGCAGGCGCAGCAGCGCCGCGCCGGCCGTGATCGCTGCCACGACGGCCCACTCCGCGCTTCGTCCTCGTCTTCTCACGCGCGGAACGCTAGTCTGATCGGCTCGTGGCAAGCGACGACAGCGACAGCGAGGATCGGGCACCGGCGTCCCATGAGCCGCGGGAGTGTATGGCCTGCCGCGGCAGCGGTCAGGTGATCTCCAACCTCGGTGGCACGCCGAGCACGCTCACGTGCCCGTGGTGCGACGGCGGTGGCGTGCGCCTGCCCGACGTCGACGCCCAGGCCCGCTGGCTGGCGCAGAACGCCGATGCCGCCGAAGCCGCCGATGCGCACGCAGCGGGCTCGGCTCCTGAGCCTGCGGCCTAGCGCCACGCGCTTCCCTCCCGACGCGCCACGCGCTTTGGCCTGCACGCTGACCGATCTGACATCGGTCGCTGCTCATCCGTCCAAGCGTCCGTGCACGTGTAAAGGTCACAGGCGGGCGGGTCGATGCAGGCGCTGTCAAAGCCAGTACCGAGGTGCCGAGGCAGAGCATCCTTGCGGTGCGTATCAAAGCCGGCGGCCCTCGCAAGGGGGACGCATCGCCGCTTGAGGCGATTACTGAGGGCTGGCGCCCAAATCGGAATCCTAGGAGGATTCATGTTGAACTCACTACGCCAGCGCACCGGAGATGAGGGTGGTTTTACGCTCATCGAACTTCTGGTCGTGATCCTGATCATCGGCATTCTCGCCGCGATCGCCATCCCGGCGTTCCTCAGCCAGAAGAGCAAGGCCTACGACTCCTCGGCGAAGACCGTTGCGCAGACCGCGCAGACGGCGATGGAGACGTTCGCGACCGAAAACGCCGGTTCGTACGTCGGTGGGACGCCCACCGCGCTGAACGCGATCGAGCCGTCGCTGAACATCAAAAACACCAGCGAAGCCGAGCTCATCGCAACCACGGAAAAACCCCCGACCATCAGCAGCGGTACGATCACCGCCGGTACGGGTACTCCGACGTCGACCGAATACACGGTCACCGTGAAGGCCAACAACACCGAAGATCAGTACTCGGTGTACAGGAAGGCCGGCGGTGAAGTGGAACACCTCTGCGTCAGCCCCTCCAAAAAGGAAGGCTGCCCGGGTCACAAAGAAAGCGCCTCCAGTTGGTAGGCAACCCGATCTCGAGCTGACGCTCGAATCGCATCAGGCGCTTGGCAAGGCTCAAGCGCGACGCCAGGGCGGCCGATCAGTCTTCTATGGAGGCGACATTCGCGGGAGTCCTGGGGGCGGTCTTCGGCTCGTTCTTGAATGTGGTCGTCCATCGCTTGCCACGCCACGAGTCGCTCGCGACTCCCGCGTCGCACTGCCCCAAGTGCGGCACGCCGGTCAAGCCCTACGACAACATCCCGATCCTCTCCTGGCTCCTGCTACGCGGCCATTGCCGCAGCTGCGGAGCCTCGATATCCGCTCGCTACCCGCTCGTCGAGGCACTCACCGCCGCGCTGTGCGCCGGCGCCGTGCTCACCCATCACTCGGCCGCCGGGATCGCGTTGAGCGTGGCGCTGATCCTGCTCCTCGTCCCCGCGGCGCTGATCGACCTCGAGCATCGCATCATCCCGAACCGGATCACAGCCTTGGGCGCGGTGCTCGCGCTCGCGCTCGGGCTCGCGCTCGATCCCGCCGGTGAGCCAGAACGCCTGATCGCCGCGACCGCAGGCGGCGGCTTCCTCCTGCTCGCCGCCCTCGCCTATCCCGGGGGCATGGGCATGGGAGACGTCAAGCTCGCCGGCATGATGGGGCTGTTCCTCGGCGCGGCCGTCGCGCCGGCGCTGCTGATCGCGCTGCTCGCCGGCGTGGCGCTTGGCGCAGTCGTGATCGCCCGCAAGGGCGCGCAGGCTGGACGCAAGACGGCCATTCCGTTCGGCCCCTTCCTCGCGCTCGGCGCGCTGTGCGCGGTCTTCGTGGGGCACCCGCTGGTCGATGTCTACGTCAACCACTTCCTTCACTAAAGCGCCAACGGCTTGACGCCGATACCCCACGTGTGGGCGATCCGCCCGCCGTCAGAAGCGCGCTACTCGAGATGCGACTCCCTTCACGAATCCCCTCACTTCACATGACAAGCCCGCTGACTCTCCGCCGCCGCTCGGACGAGAGCCTGGTCGGCCTGGACATCCAGCCCGGCTTCGTGGCGGCGGTGCAGGCGCGCGTCAATGGGTCGATCGTCGCCGAGCAGGCTGCGTCCCTCGCGCTACCGGCAGACGCTGTGCGCGACGGCGAAGTGATGGATGAGGACGCCGTCAGCGACGTCCTGCGCGAGCTGTTCGCAGGAAGTGGATTGACCAAGCGCGTCCGCGTCGGTGTGGCCAACCAGCGCACGGTGCTGCGCACGCTCGAGCTGCCTCCGGTCACCGACCACAAGGAGCTTGCCGCGGCCGTCAACTTCCAGGCCCAGGACCAGGTGCCGATGCCGCTCAACAACGCCGTCATGGACTTCCACCCGCTCGGCATCGTCGAGACACCAGCCGGTCCGCGTCAGCGCGTGGTGCTTGTCGCCGCCCAGCGCGACATGATCGAACGACTGCTCGCCGCGGTGCGCCGTGCGGGCCTGACCGCGGAGGGGGTCGACCTGTCGGCCTTTGCGCTGATTCGCTCGCTCTACCGCCCCGATCCTGAGCAGACCGGCCGCGTGCTCTACCTGAACGTCGATGGGCTGACGAACCTCGCGATCGCCGAGGGAACAGTCTGCCGCTTCACGCGCGTCGTCGGCAGCGGCCTCGAGGGAATGGCGAGCGAGCTCGCCGAGCGGCGCAGCATCGCCCTCACGGAGGCCCGCGCGCTGCTGGCAGCGGTCGACTTCACCAAGCCGGCGCCCGCTGAGCACCAGCCCGCCGCGCCGGAGGAGACGGACGCGGAGCAGGACGCTTCTGAGCACGCCCCGGAGGACGCCGGGCACTCGCCGAGCCTCGAGGACGCCGAGGAGAGCGAACGCACGATGAGCTACGAGGAGCTGGCGGCCGTTGACGCCGTACCCGTTACGCGGACGCCACAGTCGGACGCGGATCTTTGGTCCGTGCTCGAGAACGGCATCCGCGACATCTCCGGCGAGGTCCGCAACTCACTTGACTTCCACCGCTCGCAGGAGGGTGGTGGAGAGGTCTCGCACGTCGTCATGAGCGGCGCCGCGCAGGACATCCCCGGCTTTGCCGAGGCCCTCCAGAGCTCGCTCGGCGTCGAAGTGCGTAGCGGCGAGGTCGGTCTGGTCGATGACGGTCTTCCGGAGATCCTCTCGCCGCACAGGCTGGCGATCGCCACCGGGCTGGCGGCCGCGGAGGCGCCGCAATGAGAGCCGTCAACCTGATTCCCGTCGAGCAGCGCAGCGGTCAGCCGGTCGGCGCCGGTCGCTCGCAGGGCGCCGCCTACGCCGTGCTGGTCCTCGTCGGGGGCCTGGCGCTGATGGCGTTCCTCTATGGACAGTCCGAGCATCAGGTCACGAGTCGTCGCGCGCAGGCAGCATCGCTTGCCACGCAGGCTCAGCAGGCCCAAGCGGAGGCTGAACGGCTCGCGCCCTACACGAGCTTCATCGCGCAGCGCGAACAACGCGTGCAGGCGGTGAACGCGCTCGTTGACTCACGCTTCGACTGGGCTCACGTCCTGCACGAGTTCGGTCGCGTGCTCCCCTCACAAGCCTCGATCTCGTCACTGAGCGGCTCGATCGGCGGCGCGAGCTCGACTGGCGCCAAAGCTTCGGCCGGCGCCGGTCCGACGTTCACGCTCGCCGGATGCGCGACCAGCCAGCCCGAGGTGGCGCTGACGCTCGAGCGCCTGCAACTGATCGACGGCGTCAAGGAAGTCACGCTGCAGGGCTCGACCTCGGGCAGCGCCAGCGCGTCCTCGAGCGCCGGCGCATCCGCGACCGGCAGCGGTGGATGCTCCGGCCGCGACGCCAGTTTCAGCGCGACTGTCGTCTTCGACGCGCTGCCGAGCTCCTCGGCGGTCGCTGCAGCGGCCAAGTCCGTGTCGGACTCGACGAGCGTCGGCTCCGCGTCGGCTCCATCCACGCCCACGGGCGGGAGCGCCAAATGACCGGTCGTGATCGCATCGTCGCGATCGTGATCGCGGTCGTCGCGGTGCTCGGCGTGGCATGGATGCTGGTCGTCTCGCCCGAGCGCCAGAAGGCGAGCGAACTTGCCAGCAAGGTCACCGCGGCCCAGACGCAGCTCGCGAGCGCCGAGGGCTCGGTGTCGAGCGCGCGCGCTGCGCAGTCGCAGTACGCGGCCGCCTATGCCTCGCTCGTGAGCCTCGGCAAAGCGGTGCCGCCGAGCGACGAAGTGCCGGCGCTGATCGACCAGCTCACCCAGGCGTCAAACCAGAAGAAGGTCGACTTCTCGACTATCAGCCCCGGCGCCAGCACCAGCGCCAGCGCCAGCGCGGGCGCGTCGGCCAGCGGCTCCGCTGCGTCCGGCACGGCGACGGCCGGCTTCGCTCAGCTGCCGTTCTCGTTCACCTTCCAGGGCACCTACTTCGATCTCGAACACCTCTTCAACAAGCTGACTGAATTCGCGACGCTCAACACCTCCGGCAAGCTCGAGGTGAGCGGGCGTCTGCTGACGATCAGCAGCGTGAGCCTCGCTCCTGCGGGTGGCAGCGAACCGGGCAAGTCAGGGGGCGAGCTGACAGGCTCGATCGCCGCTACCGCCTACGTCATGCCCGCCACCGCGAGCCTCACCGGCGCTACGGGCACCGGCTCCTCCACGAGTGCCGGTGCGAGCCCCGCCTCGAGCACGTCGGCAGGCAGCTCAACGCCGGCGCCCGCCGTCGTGAAAGTGACCCCATGAGCGACTTTCTGAGCACCGTCAAGGCCGATCTCCTCGACAGGCGCATGCTGCCACTCGTGGTGCTGGTGGCGCTGGCGCTGGTGGCCGCGATCGCATACGTCGTGCTCGGCGGCGGCTCGTCCACCGGCACGCAAGTGGCTGGCGTCCCCAGGGCTCCGGTCACCGGCTCCTCTGGTCTGGCGATAAGCCAGGTCAACCCGGAAAAGGCGGTCTCCGAGATGACCGGCGGTGTCTCCGAGCAGCATCAGGGGACTGCCCGCGATCCCTTCAGTCCTTTGCCGGCGGCGAAGGCGAAGGCGGCAACTTCCACCACAACGACCACTACGACCACTACGGCCTCGTCGAGCTCCGGTGCCGCCAGCCCCACCAAGGGCACGGGCTCCTCTTCGCAGGGCTCGGGTGGCTCCAGCCCCACGACGCCGTCGAAGCCCTCCACGCCGGCCAAGCCCAAGGCCATCTACCACGTGGCGGTGCTGTTCGGCGTGCTGCCCACCCCGCAGACCGCGCAGCTGACCCCTTACGAGAACCTCAAGCTGCTCGCGCCGCTGCCGTCCGCGCAGCAGCCGCTGATCGTCTTCCGGGGCGTGACGGCGGGCGGCAAGAGCGCAACCTTCACGCTCGTCGGCGAAGCGATCCTGCACGGCAGCGCCGCGTGCCTGCCCAGCGCCTCGCAGTGCGAAGCGATCGACCTGCAGTCGGGGCAGTCCGAGCAGCTCGAATACGTCTCGGCGAGCGGCCAGCCGGTCGTCTACGAACTGCGGATCGTGAGCATCGTCTCGGCCAAGGCAACCAGCGCTGCGGTCAAGCGCATGCTGCGCGGCGAGTCCAAGGCGGGGCGCGAACTGCTCGAGCATGCCGGCCTCGTGACGGTCCCCGACCTGCGCTACTCCTCGCAGGCCGGCGTGCTCGTGTTCGCCGGGCATCCGGCGTTCGCTGCGCGTGCCCGTGCCGCCGCGCGCCGGCGCCGCGGGCGCTGAGTCGCCAGCAAATAAGCTTGGAGCCGTGGAGCTCCGTCTGATAACCGCCGGCGAGTCGCACGGCCCCGGGTTGACGTGCATCGTCGAGGGACTGCCCGCGGGCCTGGAGCTCTCCCCCGAGGACCTCAACCGCGACATGGCGCGCCGCCAGCTGGGCCACGGGCGCGGCGGGCGCATGAAGATCGAGCGCGACACCGCCGAGATCACCGGAGGGGTGCGCCACGGGCGCACGCTCGGAGGCCCGATCGCCCTGCAGGTGGCCAACCGCGACTACGCCAACTGGCAGGAGCGCATGAATCCCTGGCCGGTTGCCGAGGAGGCGGCCGAGGTGCACCTGCCGCGCCCCGGGCACGCCGACCTGGTGGGCGCGCAGAAGTACAAGCACAGCGACGTGCGCAACATCCTCGAGCGCGCCTCCGCCCGCGAGACCGCCGCGCGCGTCGCCGGCGGCGGCGTGTGCAAGGCGTTCTTGCGCGCGCTGGGGGTGAGCGTGCACTCGCACGTGATCCAGATCGCCTCCGTGCACGCGCCCGAGCGCGAGCGCCCGCTGACGGACGCGGACTTTGCCGAGGTCGACAGCTCGCCCGTGCGCTGCCTGGACGCGGATGCCTCGACGGCGATGGTGCGCGAGATCGACGCGCAGCGCAAGGCCAACGAGTCGCTCGGCGGGGTATTCGAGGTGCAGGCGTTCGGGCTCGTGCCCGGCCTCGGCTCGCACGTCTCCTGGGAGGAGCGCATGGATGGGCGCCTGGCGATGGCGATCTGCTCGATCCAGGCGATCAAGGGCGCGTCGATCGGCGACGCCTTCACGATCGCCGGCGTGCCCGGCTCCCAAGCGCACGACGAGATCTTCTTCTCCGAGGAGCGCGGCTACTACCGCGAGACCAACCGCGCGGGCGGACTGGAGGGGGGCATGACCAACGGCCTACCGCTGATCGTGCGCGGCGCGATGAAGCCGCTGCCGACGCTCACCAAGCCGCTGCGCTCGGTCGACACCGAGACGCACGAGCCCGCGCAGGCGCTGCGCGAGCGCACCGACTCGTGCACCGTGCCC
>JBEKGK010000082.1:0-16954 GCA_050012835.1 Solirubrobacteraceae bacterium
CGTTGAAGATCGAAAGCGAAACGAATGACTTCGGCCAGGTCCCGGTGGGAAGCCACGTCACGCGGACGTTCACTGTCGCGAACACCGGCGGGACCACCGTCACGGTGACCAAGTCCAAGCCGCCGAGTGAAGGCGCCTTCACCGCGACGACCTCATTGCCAGAGGGCACGACGATCGCGCCGGGTGAAAGCCTGACCGAGCAGGTTGTCTTTGCGCCGACCGCCTTGGGCACGGCGGAAGGAGTCTGGGTGATCAACGGCACGGGTACGAGCGGTCTGCGCGAAGTGCACTTCAGCGGTGCCGGGACCACAGTCCCGGCCGTCGAAACGGGTGCGGCGTCGTCGATTGCGCAGACGTCCGCGACGCTGAACGCGACCGTGAACCCGAACGGCGAAGCCGTGAGCGACTGCCACTTCGAATACGGCAAGACGACGTCCTACGGGTCTAGCGTGCCCTGCACGAAACTTCCCGGGTCCGGCAGCGGCTTGGTGGGCGTGTCCGCCTCGATCGAAGCGCTGGCCCCCGACACCGCCTACTACTTCCGGATCGTCGTCACCAACCCGACCGGCACGAGCTACGGGGCCGCTGTGAGCTTGACGACGAAGCCTGCTGCCCCTGCGGTGGAAACGGGTGCGGCGTCGTCGATTGCGCAGACGTCCGCGACGTTGAACGGGACCGTGAATCCGAACGGCGAAGCCGTGAGCGACTGTCGCTTCGAATACGGAACGACGGCCGCCTATGGCTCCAGTGTGCCGTGCACGCCGCTTCCCGGGTCGGGTAGCGGCGCGATCGAAGTCTCCGCTGCCATCGGAGGGCTGGCTACAGGTACGACCTACGACTACCGGATCGTGGCGGGCAACTCGGTGGGCGCGAGCTACGGTGCCGGCGCGACTCTCACGACGCTTGCGCCACCGAGCCTCGGGCCGCTCACAGGGGTCCTACCCGACCTGGAAAGCCTGGTTGCCCCGGCGCTGCCCGACGCCGTGCTGGGCAGCACCGCGCTGACGGCCAACTCATCCGGCACGATCACCGTCAGGGTGGGCTGTCCCGAGGATGTGACCAACTGCGCAGGCACGGTCACGCTGCGAACGCTCACCGCCGTCATCGCGAAGCATCGCCAAGCCAAGAAGTCGATTCTGACCCTCGCGACGAGCTCGTTTGCGGTCGCCGGCGGGCGTGCGACGAGCGTGAAGCTGCACCTCTCATCCAAGGCACGTGCGGTGCTTGCGCGCCTGCATCGGCTGCGAGCGAATGTGACGATTGCTGCCCACGACACAGCCGGCATCACGCACACCACTCACGCGGTCGTCACGATCCGCCTCGTGGTGCCGAAGCGTCATTCCTAAGCTCACGCCGCGCGGGCGCTCGGGACCAGCCGCAAGCGGCTGGGGAGGAAGGGGATGACCGCGCGCTTGACGTAGTCGGCGCCACCGGCGACAAGCGCCTTGCGCATCACCGTCGGCGGCAGCGGTGAGAAGCCATACTGCTCGCGGATCGAGTCCGGGAGCAGGGCGATCGTCACGAAGTTGGCGGTCTCCAGGAGCGGGCGCGCGAGCAGCGGCACGGGCGGAGCGAGCACGATCTGGCGGGCTCGGCGCCGCGCCCAGTCTGTCACCAGCAGCTCGTCGCCCTCGAGCATGCGAGCGCGATAGGCGTTCAGGTCATCGAGCGTGGCCGGCATGTCGCTGCGCTTGAGCCCGAACAGTCGTCCGACCACCTTGTAGTCCTCCCAGAAGGCCGCCTCGTGCGCGCGGGAGAGCGAATGCACATAGCGCCGGTAGACCACCAGCGCCGAGTCGACCAGCGTGAACAGCACCCACAGCAACAGCCCGGGATCGTCAGCTCGATAGGTGGTGCCGGCCGCATAGGAGCCGATCGGCTCGGGAAGCCGGCCGCTCACACGTCGATGCATCGCGCGCACGCGCCGCGTGATCCGGTCGGCATCCGAGCGCGAGCCGAAGGCGATCGTGTTCATCGTCTCGGCCGTTCGCGCGAGCCGGTCATACGGCTCATCGAGCGCGCTCGTGTGCGCAAGCAGGCCGAACACCGCGAGCGGGTGCGCGGCCTGCATCAGCAGCGCCCGCTGGCCCGAGAGCGCAACGGCGCGCTCCCGGTAGATCATGCGGAACATCGAGTCGTCGTCGAAGTAGCCGCTCGTCATGCTCCTAGACACTAGGCGCCTGCCGATCAGCGTTTGTCGCGCTGTCCGACTACGATCCTGCGGGCGATGTCATCCGAGCCCATGCGCCGGGACACGCTCGTGGCCAGGCCGGGTGCGAGGCCGGCGAACATCGCGCCGATGCGCAGTCCCAGCGGCGCGACGTCGACCTCGCCGCGGTTGCGCTCGATCGCCGTGAAGACCGCGCGCGCGACATCCTCTGGCGTGCGCGTGCCGACGCCCGAGGGCAGCTCGACGTGCGCGTCGGCGAATATGCCCGCGTCGCGGATGAAGCCGGGCAAGATCGTCGAGGCGCCCACACCGCTGCCGTGCAGGTCCGCGCGCAGACCGGCGGTGAAGGCGCGCAGGCCGGCCTTCGAGGCGGCGTAGATCGAGGCGCCCGGCGCGGGCGCCTTGCCGGCCAGCGAGGACACGAACAGCAGGTGCCCGCGACCGCGCTCGAGCATCCCCGGCAACAGCGCGCGGGCGAGCACGATCGGCGCGCGCAGGTTGACCTCGAGCGCCCTGTCGATCTCCTGCACCGAGAACGACTCCAGCCGCCCGGACGCGGGCAGCGCCGCGTTGGCCACGAGGATGTCGACCGTGTCCGCGCCGTCGAGCAGGCGCTCGACCTCGACGCGGTCGCTGAGGTCCGCAGCGAGCGCGCGCGCACCCAGCTGCGCTGCGAGCGGCTCGAGCACCTCGGCGCGCCGTCCGGTGAGCGTCAGCGTGGCGCCGCGGGCGTGCAGCGCCCGTGCGATCGCGTGGCCGATGCCGCCTGTGGCGCCGGTGAGCAGCACGGAGGAGCCAGCGATCTGCACAAGCTGTGAGCCTATCCCCATGCGGATCATCGCGCTGTTCGGACCGACCGGTGTGGGCAAGACCGCCGTCGCGGTCGCCCTGGCCGAGCTGCTGCGCGTGCGCGGCGAGGATCCCGTGGCGGTGTCGGCTGACGCGCTGCAGGTGTATTCGGGCCTGGAGACGCTCACCGGCGTTGCCATGCCGGCCGAGCGCGCGCGCCTGGAGCACCGCCTCGTGTCGTTCCTGCCCCTGGACGCGACGTTCAGCGCCGGGCAGTACGCGCAGCTCGCGCATGCCGAGATCGATGACCTGCTCGCAGCCGGCAGGCGCCCGATCGTCGTGGGCGGCACCGGCCTGTACCTGCGCGCCGCGCTGAGCGAGCTCAGCCTGCGCCCGCCGCCGCCGGAGGGGGTGCGCGAGCGCTGGACGGCGGAGCTCGAACGGAGCGGGGCGCCGGCGCTACATGCCACGCTGCGCGAGCGCGCTGCGTGGGCGGCCGACGGGATCGACCCGAACGACCGCCAGCGGATCGTGCGGGCGCTGGAGCTGCTCGACCTCGGGGAGCTCGAGCCGCCCGAGGGGCCGTCCCAGCTGTGGAGCGCGGAGCTGCGTCAGCCGACGCTGCTGGCTGGGCTGACAATGGAGCGTCAGGCGCTGTACGCGGCGATCGACGCCCGTGTCGAGGAGATGCTGGCGGCGGGTGCGCGCGAGGAGGTGCTGCGGGCGCATGCGGGCGGCGCCTCCGACACCGCGCGCAAGGCGCTCGGCTTCGATGAGCTGCTCGCGGGCGACGTGGAGGCGATGAAGCGGCGCACGCGCAACTACGCCAAGCGTCAGCTCACGTGGATGCGCAAGCTCGCGGGCGTGCGAGTCATCGACGCGACCGGTCGCGACCCGCTGGCGATCGCCCGCGAGATCCTGGCCGCGACGCCTGACCTAGACTCCGGCGCCTGATGGCCCCGATGCGATTCGAGAAGTGGCAGGCGCTCGGCAACGACTATCTGATCGTGGAGCGCGACGAGCTGCCGTTCGAGCTCACGCCCGCGCGTGTGCGCGGACTCTGCCGCGGGCACTTCGGCGTGTTCGCCGACGGCGTGCTGCTGCTCTCGCCGCCCGCCGAGGACGCGCACGTGGCCGACCTGCGCATCTTCAACCCCGACGGCTCGGAGGCGGAGCTCTCGGGCAACGGCGCGCGCGAGGCGATCCTGTACCTGCGCCGGCGCGGCTGGACGGACAAGGACAGCTTCACGATCCACACCGCCGCCGGCGAGATCCGCCCGACGATTACGGGGCTGGACACATGCAGGGTGGACATGGGCCGTGCGAGCCTCAGCTCGCAGGACTTCCCGGCTGGCCCCGCCGACGGACGCGGCACGGTCGCCTCTGGTGGGCGCGAGTGGAGCTTCCGCCACGTGTCGATCGGCAACCCGCAGTGCGCCATCTACGTCGAGTCCGTGGCGGAGCTCGAGGCGCTCGACCTGCCCGCGCTGGGGCCGTCGATCGAAGGCGACGCACGATTCCCCAACCGCACGAACGTGTCGTGGTACACCGAGCTTGACGCGGCGACCGGGCCCGATCAGCCATCGCCATCGCGGGGTGTGCCCGCGATGATCCGCGCGCGGATCTTCGAGCGCGGGGTGGGGGAGACACTGTCGTCGGGCACGGGTGCGACGGGGGCGGCGGTCGCGCACGTCGAGCGATCACGCGCCGATCGCGCCAATCGCGCCGATACGCGCGTGAGGGTCGAGCTCGACGGCGGCGAGCTGGAGGTCGAGGTGGGGGAGGATCTGCACATCAACCTGACAGGCTGGGCCCGGCCCGTGTTCGAGGGTCGCCTCAGCGAGGACTTCCAAAAGGAGCTGCATGAGACCGAGTAAGCGCCTTGAGCGCATCCCGCCGTACGCGTTCGCCCAGCTGGAGCGCAAGATCTCCGAGAAGCGCGCGGCGGGGGTGGACGTGATCAGCCTCGGCATCGGCGACCCCGACCGGCCGACGCCGCCGCTGATCGTCGAGGCGATGCAGGAGGCCGTCAGCGAGCCCGAGACGCACCGCTACCCCACCAACCGCGGACGCGATGACTTCAGGGGCGCGGTGCGCGACTTCTACGAGCGGCGCTTCGACGTGAAGCTCGACCCCGAGAACGAGATCATCCCCGCGCTCGGCGCCAAGGAGGCCATCTTCAACCTCAGCCTCGCGTTCCTGGACCCGGACGACTACGCGCTCGCGGCTGATCCCGGCTACCCGGTCTACACGGGCGGCCCGTGGCTGGCAGGCGCGCAGCCCGTGCTGATGGCGCTTGAGCCCGAGCACGGCTTCGTGCCCGACCTCGGCGCGATCGACGAGGACGTTGCGCGCAGATCCAAGCTGATGTTCCTCAACTACCCCAACAACCCCACCGGCGCGGTCGTGCCGGACGGGTTCTTCGAGCGGGTGGTCGAGTTCGCGCGCGCGTACGAGATCCTCGTCGTGCACGACAACGCGTACTCGGAGATCGTGTTCGACGGCTACCACGCGCCGTCGTTCCTGCAGACGCCCGGCGCGAAGGACGTGGGCATCGAGGTGTTCTCGCTGTCCAAGGGCTACAACATGACCGGCTGGCGCTGCGGCGTGCTGGTCGGAAACGCGCAGGCGCTCGCGACCTACTGGCGGCTGAAGACCAACATCGACTCCGGCATGTTCGAGGCGGTGCAGCTCGCGGGCGTGGCGGCGCTGTCGCCGGACGCCGACGTCGAGGTCGCGTCGATGAACGAGCTGTACCGGCGCCGGCGCGACCTGGTGTGCGACGCGCTGCGCGGGATCGGCGTGAACGTGCGCCCGCCGCACAGCACGATCTACGTGTGGGCGCCCGTGCCCGACGGCTTCGAGCACTCGGAGGCCTACTGCGAGCACGTGCTCGAGCGCACCGGCGTGGTGCTCACGCCCGGCGCCGTCTACGGACCCGCGGGCGAGGGTTGGTTTCGCATCTCGCTGACGACCCCCGACGAGCGCCTGCTGGAGGCGGTCGAGCGGCTGGGAACGCTCGGGGATTGAAGTCGTCGAGGTCTCGTCCGCGTCGAGCACGCTCGCCGCGGCGAGCTCGACTACAGGCCCTAGACTTGACAGTGGATGGATTCAAGCCGTAACGGCACCGAGCCAACACAGCGCGCGGCGCAGCGTGCCTTCTGCATCGCCGCGCTGCCCGACGGCGACGACCTGGCCGAGCTCGGCGAGCTGCTGCGCACGGCCGGCGTGGCAGTCGTCGGCGAGATGGTCCAGCGGCGCGAGCAGCCGCACCCGAACACGTACCTGGGCCCGGGCAAGGTCGCCGAGGCGAAGGCCGCCGCCGCGGCGTGCGACGCGAACCTGATCGCCTGCGACGACGAGCTGAGCGCGCGCCAGGAGCGCAACCTCGAGGAGGCGCTCGGCCTGCCCGTGGTGGACCGCACGACCGTGATCCTCGACATCTTCGCCTCGCACGCGAACAGCGCCGAGGGCAAGCTCCAGGTCGAGCTCGCGCAGCTCGAGTACAACCTCGCGCGCATGCGCGGCCTGTGGAGCCACCTCGAGCGCCTCGGCGGCGGCATCGGCACGAGGGGACCGGGGGAGACCCAGATCGAGACGGATCGAAGGTTGGCGCGCAACCGAATCTCGGTTCTACGCAGTCGCCTGGAGCACGTGAAGGGCACGCGCGCCGTTCAGCGCGCCGAGCGCGAGCGCGCGGCGCTGCCGACGATCGCTCTGGTCGGCTACACCAACGCCGGCAAGTCGACGCTGCTGAACGCGCTCACCGGCTCGGAGGTGGGCGTGCGCGACCGCCTCTTTCACACGCTCGACCCGACCACGCGCACGCTCAAGCTGGGCGGCCGCGCGCACCTGCTGACAGACACCGTCGGCTTCATCAGCAAGCTGCCGCACCAGCTGGTGGACGCGTTCGGCGCGACGCTCGAGGAGACCAGCCGCGCGGAGCTGCTCGCGCACGTGCTCGACGCCTCCGCGCCCGAGGCCCAGCAGGAGATCATGAAGCGCTCCGTCGAGGGCACGCTCGAGGAGATCGGCGCCGGCGAGCGCCGGCGCCTGCTCGTGCTCAACAAGGTCGACCTGCTCGACCACGACGCCCGCGAGGAGCTGCGCTTTCGCCACCCCGACGCGGTGTTCGTCAGCGGCGTCAGCGGCGAGGGGCTCGACGAGCTGCGCGACCGTCTCGAGGATGCGCTCGCGCACACGCTGCGCCCGCTCGACCTGCTCGTGCCCTATGCCGACGGAGGCAGCCTCGCCGAGCTGCACGAGCTCGCCGGCGACGTCAGCCGCGAGGACACCGCCGAGGGCGTCCGCGTGCACGCGCTCGTGCCCGCCCGCTTGGCCGAGCGCTTCGCGCGCTTCGCCGTCGCGTCCTAGCACGCAGCGCTCCCCGGCGGGCTCGCGGGCGCCGCCCGCCTCACACCCCCGCCGCGTGGCGGGCGCCGAGGTGCGTCTGGCGCTCGATCTCGTCCTCCAGCGGCGCCAGCTCGCCAGGGTCGATGCAGAGCGCACGGGCGATCAGCCAGTCGGCGAACCACACGTTCTTCGGCAGCAGCGGCCCGTGCAGGTAGGTGCCGATCGTGCTCGCCGTCCGCGCGCCCTCGAAGCCGCTGCGCCCGTCGTTGCCGTAACCCTTGAGCACACGTCCGAGCGGCTGCTGACCCTCAGCCAGATGCGTGCGCCCACCGTGGTTCTCGAACCCCGCCAGCACGCGTGCGCCGCCGGAGGCGGCGTCCTTAAGAGCCCTTCCAGCAGATGCAGCGCTCCGCGCCAGGACGCCCTCGCCCGCCGCGTCGGCGCGCGCGTCGAGCGACACCTCGATCGCGACGTTGCCGATCAGGCGCGGGCCGTCCTCGCGCACGGTGCGCACGTCCAGCAGCCCCACACCGGGGATCTCCTCCTCGCCGAGGGTGTAGGAGTGCCCGAGCAGCTGGTAGCCGCCGCACACGCCCAGCACCACCGCGCCGCGCGCCGCCGCCGCATGCAGCCCCTCGCGCTTGGTCTCGATCAGGTCCTGCGCGCACAGGCGCTGGTCGCGATCCTGTCCGCCGCCGATGTAGAACAGGTCGTGCGCGTCCGCCTCCAGACGCTCGCCGAGGCCGCTGGATGACAGCTCGAAGCCGATCCCGCGCCACGAGCAGCGACGCTCGAGCACGATCAGGTTGCCGCGATCCGCGTAGATGTTCATCAGGTCCGGATACAGCGCGCACACGCGCAGCGGGCGCGGGGGAGTCGGGCGCGACGGAACCGACGCGCCAGCCGCCTGCTCAGGCACGGAACATCACCGCCACGCTCGCCGTGTGCTCCTCGGTCGCCGGTATCGCGCGCGTCCCCGCCTCCGTCAGGCCAGCCTCGCGGCCCTCGCGCTGCAGCTGGCCCACGCTCACGCGATCGAGCTCCACCACGTCGCGCACCCACGCCGGCTGCTCCTGCGCGGCGGGATCCTCGCCCGCGAGCACCGCGCGCTCGCGCTCGATGCGCACCACGCGCCTGCCCACCCGCACGCGCGTCGCGCGGCTTATGTAGGTCGTCCCGCCCACCCGCGCGATCTCCGGGGAGGGCCCGACGTCGCCCGCGTCGCAGTCGAACGGCTCGATCTCCGTGGCGATCGCGCACACCAGCGCGCCACCCGGGCGCAGATGCGCGCGAGCACGGCGCAGGAACTCCAGCCGGCCCACCGGGCCTCCCAGCAGCTGCACCGTCTGCATCGGCGCCACGCACAGCGCGAAGTCGCGACGATCCAGCTCGAACGTGCGCGCGTCCGCGCACACCGTGTCCACGCGCATCCCCGCCGCGCGCTCCCGCAACGCTTGGAGCAGCTCCGCGTCCAGGTCCAGCGCCGTCACCCCGTGGCCCGCGCGCGCGAGATCCAGGGTTACCCGTCCGCTCCCAGCGCCGACGTCGAGCACCGCGCTCGGCGGCGCTCCCGCGCTCGCGTCCCGCTCCGCATCGTCGGTGCCGGTGATGGTGGTGGTGGCCCCCGCGAGCTCGCGCCACAGCGGCAGGTCGGCCGTGTAGCAGCCGCACTCCAGGTCATGCCACACGACCGCGTGAGAGTCGCTCACGACCACGCGCTGCTCGCCTCTCCGCGCTCCACCAGCAGCTCACGCAGCGCCAGCATCGCCGTGTACGTCGGCAGCGCGAACAGCGGTGCGGCGGCGGAGCCTCCGCGCTCGTCGCCGGCGCCGAGGCGCTTGGCGGGCCCGGGGCGGTCGGCCGCCGCGGTGCGCAGAGCATCCGCGAGGTCCTCGCGCACGTCGATGCGCGCCGGGTCGATGCCCGCGTACTTCAGCCGCGCCGCCAGGTCCGCCGCGCGCGTGCCGCTGCACGTCGCCCGGCGGATGCGTCCGGTCAGCAGCTCGAAGTCCGCGTCCCAGATCCACGACACGTCGCGGCCATCCGCGATGTGGTCGTTGAGCACCCCCAGCAGGTCGTGCTCGCCGGGCTCCAGCGCGAGCGTGCGCAGCACCTCGTTGGCGCCCGCCGGGTTCTTCACGAGCAGGATGCGCAGCTCGCGCGTGGCAGGTGACGCCGCGGCGTCGGTGCCCGCGGGCGTGCCAGCTGCGGCCGCCGCAGCGGCAGGGAGCGCGGGGACCGACAGGGTCACCGTCTCAGCGCGACCGAACGCGGGCCTGGTCGCATCGAGGCCCGCGACGATCGTTCCCAGCGGAACGCTCAGCGCCGTCGCCAGCGCCGCCGCGGCGAGCGCGTTGTAGACGTTGTACAGGCCGGGCAGCGCCAGCGACACCTCCGCCTGTCCGGCGGGCGTGCTCAGCGTGAAGCGCGCCGCGCGCACGCCCTCCAGGCGCACGTCGGTGGCCGTCACCGCCGGCGCTGGGCGCGACCGGCCGCAGCTCGCGCAGTGGTAGTGCCCGAGGTGGCCGAGGTAGATCGCGTCGAACACGTACGGCGCGCCGCAACGGCGGCAATGCTTGGCGTCTGCCGCGTGCGCCATCCCGGGCAGCGCCAGCGAGTCATCGTCCATCCCGAAGTACAGGACGCCCGCATGCTCGCGCCCCAGATCCGCGATCAGCGGGTCGTCGGCGTTCAGCACGAGCTTGCGCTCGCCTCCGCTCGCGGCCCCACGTTCACGCAGCACCTCTTCCCAGCGCTCGGCGATCGTGTCGAGCTCGCCGTAGCGGTCGAGCTGGTCGCGGAACAGGTTGCCGAGCAGGATCGCGCGCGGGCGCAGCTCCGAGGCGAGCTGCGCCAGCCACAGCTCGTCCACCTCGAACAGGCCGAGCTCGCCCGCGATCGCGCCCCGCGGCCGCGCCGCGGCCAGCAGCGTCGTGGCGATCCCGCCGGCCATGTTCGCGCCCGCCTGGTTGTGCACGAGCGAGATCCCGGCGCGCTCGAGGATGCCCGCGGCCATCGCCGCGGTCGTCGTCTTGCCGTTCGTCGCCGAGATCAGCACGCTGCCGCGCGGCAGGCGCGCGCCGAGCCGGCCGATCGCACCGGGTGCCAGCCGCATCAACAGCTTGCCCGGAGCGCTCGTGCCGCCGCCACCACGCCGGCGCGAGATCGCCCCGACGCCACGAGCGAGCGCGAGCTTCGCAGCGAGCGTGTCCGCCATCAGCCCTCCGAGAAGGCCGACCCGGGCTGTGCCGGGACGATCATCGTGACGGCGCCCTGCAGCGCGCGCACGCGAACCGGAAGCTCGCCGATCGGGTCGCCGTCCGCGTACATCGTGAACGGGCGGTCGGCGCTGAGCGCGATCTCGCGCGCGCGAAAGACATGCACGCCGGGCTCGCGCACGTGCGTGCCCTTGAACACCTTCGGCAGGATCCTCGTCAGGAACCTGAGCTTGCCGACGCTCTCCAGCACCACGACCTCGAGCAGGCCGTCGTCGAGCAGCGCATCCGGCGCTGCGCGCATGCCGCCCCCATACATCTTGGAGTTGGCCGCTCCCACCGAGAAGGCCGTGAACGCACGACGCTCGCCCGGCGGTTCGAGCTCGATCTCGAAACGCGCCGGCCTCCACGACACGAGCGCGCCGAGCGCGCCGTACACGTATACGAGTCCCCCGAGCCACGCCGGGGCTTCGTTGGCGATGCGGTTGGCGTCGCTGTCGAAGCCCGCCGACGCGATGCCCACGAACGCCCGCCCACCATCTCCGGGTCCGGCTCCAGCTCCAGCTTCCGGCTCGTCGCTCTCCACGATCCCGAGATCGACCGCACGCGTGTGTCCGGCGGCGATGATCGCGGCCGCCGCCTCCCGGTCATCCGGTATGCCCAGCACCCGCGCCAGATCGTTGCCGCGTCCGCCGGGGATCACGCCGAGCACCGCTCCCGGCAGCAGCCTGAGGGTGTCGGCGAGCGCGCCGATCATGCCGTCGCCGCTAAGCGCCACGATCGTCTCGCCGCGGCCCGCCGCCTCGGCCGCGAGCTCGCGGGCGTGGTCGAGGTGGATCGTGTCCACGCGGCGCACCGTCAGGCCCTGCGCGCGCAGGGCCCGCTCGGCCTCTGGCGCGAGGCGCCCGGCCCTGCCGCCGCCCGCAGCGGGGTTCACGACCAGGCAGACAGGTGCAGACACGATGCGGGCAAGCCTATTGTTCGTGCGGGGCGCGGCAGCGCAGGACGAGCGTCAGGAGGGGCCCGCGCTGCGCGCGCGGTTGCGGCGGCGCCGCCCGATCATGCTCACGACCGCGAGCACCGCGATCACCAGGAACAGCCCGAGCAGGATGCCGGGCGCCAGACCAAGCCCGCCGAACGGGAGCGCGATCAGCTCGACGATGCCGGCGCCGAGCGCGAGCAGCACGAGGATCAGCGCGATGATCAGCAGCACGCCGCGCACGCGCACGAGGATGCCGGCAGAGGAGGGGGGCACCAGCAGCCCCATCGCGCGCAGCGCGAACATCTGGCGACCGCTGGGGGGCGCCTGACCGAGCCGCTCGACCGCGCTCTTGAGATCCCCCGCGCGACGTTCCGCCAGCGCGAGCGACGCGTCCGCCATGCGCCTGATCTGCATCCGCTCCTGCGGCCGCGCGGCCGCGATCGCCCGCTGGAAGTAGGAACGGGCGGACTCCGCGTCGAAGCGCTCGGACGCGCGTGCGCCCAGGATGGCCATCGCGGCGGCCTTGTATTTGGTCTCGGCCTCGAGCTCCTCGTCCGTGCGCCGCTCGAGCGCCTGGATGGCCTCGAGGCCGCCGCGCTGCTCCATCCGGACCTGGCGTTGTTTGGGGGCCATGAGCGGCCATTCTATGGTGTGGCGAGATCCCGGCGCAGGAGCGGGCGCGGATGCGCGGTCATGCCCAGCGCCTGCCCGCCCAGCCGGTATGCTCGCCACGTGCTGAGCCGTTTCCGTTTGCCATCGCGGAGCCTGCGCGCGAGTTCCTGCGCACTGTTGCTGGCAGCGCTGCTGGCCTTGGCCGGCACAGCCGCCCCGGCGGCGCTCGCGGCGAGCCTCAACGGGGGCGGGGCGCTGAGCGAACTGACGAAACCCTCAGAAACAGAAGAAGCGGAAACGAAGACCACCGCAACGACGTCGAGCACGGCGTCCTCGGAACCGCACGACTCCAAAACCGTGCTCGTGCTGGGGCTCGCCGCCGCGGCCGTGCTGCTGGCGGGGATCGTGTTCGTGATCATGCGCGACGTGCGCAAAGTCGCGCCCGCGACCACCGGCGAGATGCTCGAAGGCAGCGCGGCGCGCCGCTCCGAGGCCGCGATGCGCAGGCGGCGCGCGAAAGCCAAGGCCGCGCGCCAGCAGCGCAAGCGCAACCGCTGACGTCCGGCGCGCTGACGTCCCGCTGACGTCCGGCGCGCTGAGCTCAGTGCGAGACGCGCAGCGGGCCCGTGCGGGCCGTGCTCGTGCGCACGCGCGGCGGGGAGGCCGGAGATGGCGAGCCGTGCGGATCGCGGCGCGGCCTGGGCGGACGCGGCGAGCGGGGGTGGGGGTCGAGTGGTCCGCCGGGGAGCGCCTTGGAGCCGCCATCCTCTTCGGAGGAGTCGGGGACGTCGGTGGAGCTCATCGCCTCGTCGTTGCGGAAGGGGATCCACAGCAACAGGCCCGCCAGCGGAATCTTCACCAGCGCGGCGAGAAACAGGATCCAGACCCACAACGGCATCTCCTGCGCGATGGTACTACTGCCGTGTGCAATCGCAAAGAGCCCGCGCGCTGAGCGCGCTCGCGGCGGACGTCAGCGGCTGCCGGCGCTGCCCGCGGCTGGTCGGCTGGCGCGAGCAGGTCGCCCGCGAGCGGCGCGCCGCGTTCGCCGAGCAGGAGTACTGGGGGCGCCCCGTCCCGGGCTTCGGCGACCCCTCGGCTCGGGTGCTGCTGCTCGGGCTTGCGCCGGCCGCGCACGGCGCCAACCGCACCGGGCGCATGTTCACAGGCGATCGCTCCGGGGACTTCCTGTTCGCTGCCCTGCACCGCACCGGCTTTGCCAGCCAGGCGCTCTCGCGCGACCGCGCGGACGGCCTTGAGCTCAGCGACGCGTGGATCACCGCGGCGGTGCGCTGTGCGCCGCCGGCGAACCGCCCAACCCCAGCCGAGCGCGACAACTGCCTGCCGTGGAGCGTCGCCGAGATGAAGCTGCTCGCCGATGCGCGGGTGCTGGTGTGCCTCGGCGCGTTCGCGTGGGACGCGGCCCTGCGCTTGACCGCCGCGCTCACCGAGCCGCCGAACGCGCCGCGCCGGCCACGGCCGCGCTTCGGCCACGGCGTCGAGCTTGCGGGCGGGCAGCATCGGCTGATCGGCTGCTACCACCCGAGCCAGCAGAACACGTTCACGGGCAGGCTCACCGAGCCGATGATCGACGCAGTACTAGTACGCGCCAGGGAGCTGGCCGACAGCCCGCGCTAGCATCGGTTGCAACGATGAGGAACGCGATCGCAGCGACGATGGTGGTGCTGGCCGGCCTGGTGGCCGCCAACATGCTCGGCGTCGCCGCCGCGGAAGCTCCCACCACGCCCACGCCGGTGCGCACCGTCAGCGTCGAGGGCGTCGCCACCGTGCCGATCGCGCAGGAAGCGAACCGCGCCACAGCGACGGCGGTGTATCGCGAAGGCATGGCCGCCGCGCTCGCCGACGGTCAGAGCAAGGCTGAATTCCTCACGGGCAAGGCCGGAGGCACGCTCGGCAGCGTGCAGAGCATCGTCGAGGGTGGCGGCTTCATCAATTGCACCGGCAACGAAGAATCGGGCTACGTGGAATACAAGGGCGAACAGCCCGACTTCGGCTCGTCTGCACAGTCGGTGTCGGTGCTTCGGGCAACCGCGCCAGCCGCGCGGTCGGGCTCCAAACCGGCGGGCAAGCGCCGCAAGAAGCACCCGGCCGCGAAAAAGGCGAGCGTGGCCGGGTGTACGCTCAGCGCGCAGGTCGCGCTCGTATACGCCATCAACTGACGCCGACCGCACCGGCGCGCACTAACCTGGTGCGCATGCCATACACGACCGCCGACGCCAGGCAGCAGCTGCTCGACACCATTGCCGCGGCTGCCGACAAGCTCGGCGCGGCGGTGGCGTCGCTGAGCGAAGCCTACGAGCAGCTGGACGAACGCAACGCCGACGCCGTCGAGGAGGCGCTGTTCAGGCCCGTGCAGATGGCCTACGGGCGCGCGCGGCGCGCGCACTCCGCCTTCGCCGAGCGCCACAACCTCCCGGCGCGCACGTTCGAGGCTGCCATCGCGGGCGCTCCCGCGCAGGGAGCCAGGGGCTTCCTGGACAGCGCGGTGGCGGCGGTCGGCGACGCGGACCAGCTGCTGGCGACGCTCCAGGACTCGATGCTGCCGGTCGAGGTCGGCGACCAGCAGCTCCGCGCAGACCTCGAGCAGATCCGCTCGCTGCTCGCCGGCCTCGGCGCACGCACCCGCGAGCTCGAGCGCACGCTCGGGCGCTAGCGTCGCGCCAGGGCGCCGGCGACCGGCGGCGCGCGCTACTCGACGGGCGCGCCGTTGGCGGTGAGCGTGACCTCGATGTTGCCGCGCGTGGCGTTCGAGTACGGGCACACCTTGTGCGCCGCGCGCACGAGCTCGACCGCCGCGGGCACGTCGGCGATCGACGGCAGCGTCACGTTGAGGCCGACGGACAGCAGGAAGCCGCCGTGGCCGTCGGGGGAGAGCGAGACCTCGGAGTCGATCGCCGCGTCGCCGGCCTCCACCTTTGCGCGGCGCGCGACCACGCCGAGCGCGCCCTCGAAGCACGCCGCGTAGCCGACGGCGAACAGCTGCTCGGGGTTGGTGCCACCACCCGGGCCGCCCATCTCCTCGGGGATGCGCAAGTCCACGTCGAGCGCGCCGTCGCTCGAGTGACCGTGTCCCTCCATGCGCCCGCCGGTCACGTGCGCCTTGGCTGTGTAGAGCTTGTCTGCCATCAACATCCCTCTCGTTCGCGGGTTCCGGGCGGCTCAGATGCTAGAGGGTCAACACGGGCGCGCGTGCCGGTCAGAGCCTGCGCGGAGCGCGTTGCTACCGCTCCACCAGCGGGCGCACCTCGATCGCGCCGCCCATGCTCGCCGCCGGAATCCGCGCGGCCAGCTCGATCGCCGCGTCGAGGTCGTCGGCCTCGAAGAGCAGATACCCGCCGATCGCCTCCTTGACCTCCGCGAACGGGCCGTCGGTCGTCAGTGTCCTGCCGTCGGCCACGCGCACGGTGGTAGCCGTCTCAGGTGGTTGCATCCGCACGCCCGAGGTCACGCCCGGGGTCTCGTTGATCGCCTTGTAGGCGCCGTAGATCGCGCCCTTCTGGTCTTGGGGGAGGGCGTCCCACTCCGCCGACGGTGGCGTCGGCGTCGTGCCCTGGTGGATCAGCAGCATGTACTTCATCGCGTCCTCCTTGGAAGTGGTTGTCGCTTGAGACGAACGGCGAACCGTGATCTCGACAGCCCCGACCCGCGGCGTCCTTGCGGGCTGACTCGCGCCTGTCGGGGTGAGGCCGCGGGCGACATACATACGTATGTTATAACGTACTCTTATCTGAGATCGCCGATCGAAGGGGTGGTGGGCATGGAGCTTCTGGAGTGGGATGCCAGCACTTATGACTCGTTGGATCTGCCGCACAAGCACTGGGGCAGGGACGCACTCGAGCGCCTGCCGCTGCGGGGCGATGAGACGGTGCTGGAGCTCGGCTGCGGGAGCGGCCGCGATAGCGAGCGTCTGCTCAAGGCGCTGCCGCGCGGTCGGCTCGTGGCCGTCGACGGCTCGTGGCAGATGCTCGACCAGCTGCGCGGGCGCCTTGGCGACGGCGAAGGTCGCCTCGAGACGTTGCACCGCGACTTGCGCGAGCCGTTCAACCTGCACGGGCCTTTCGACGCGGTCATGAGCGTCGCGACGCTGCACTGGCTGCCCGACCATCAGCACATCTTCGACGAGCTCGCGCAGGTGCTACGTCCGGGCGGGCGGATCGTGATCGAGGCTGGCGGTCACGGCAACATCGCCGGGTTCCTGGAGGTGCTCGGCGCGGTGCGCCACTACGACGGCTCGCGCTTCTGGAACTTCGCCGACATCGGCGAGACGAGCGAGCGGCTGCACAAGGCCGGCTTTCGGGAGATCGCCGTGCGGCTGGTGCCCGACGAGGCACGCCTGGAGGATCGCGCCCAGCTGGAGGCGTTCGTGGCCACGGTGGTGCTGGCGGCGCCGTTGCGGGAGATGCCGAGCGATCAGCGGGCGGCGTTCGTGACGGACGTGTGCGATCGGCTGCCCGAGCCCGCGATCGACTTCGTCCGCCTGCAGATCGAGGCCACACGCGCGCCGACGATGAGGCTCTGAGACTCTTCTTGCGGGCGCCGGGAGGCCGGCCACGGTGAGGCTCGCGGGGGTCTCTTTCGTATCGGGTTTACATAACATGCATTATCGGGCGTGAAAGGGGAGCTGGTCAGTCTTGGATCGCTGAGTGCGGCGTCCCGTTCATGTGAGACGGGAATCCCGTCCATCTGAGACAGCCGGGCTGGGCTGGCTTACGTGGATGTGCTGCCCAGCGGTTTCATTTCGGCCAGGAGCCGCCTCCGGTATTCGGTGAGGCGGCGCGGCTGGAGTCGCAGTTGTTCGCCGAGCTGCGCTCATCG
>JBEKGK010000083.1:0-16531 GCA_050012835.1 Solirubrobacteraceae bacterium
ATGGCGTGCGGCTTCGGCGCGTGCTTCGGCTGCGTCGTGCCCCGGCGTGGCGGCGGCTACCTGCGGGTGTGCGTCGACGGCCCCGTGATCGACGCCGCCGAGCTCGAGCGCGTCGAGGACCACGCCGGCGAGCACGACACCCGCGGCGACTCCGCCGGCGGCGGCCACGCCGGTGGCGCAGCGATCGGCGCGCCGGCATGAGCGTCGAGCTGTGCGGCCTGCGGCTCGCGCATCCGATCATCAACGGCTCTGGCACGTTCGACGCGATCGCCGCACGACGGGTCTTCGGCGAGGAGCTGCGCGAGCGCTTCCCGTTCGCCGCCTACGTCTCCAAGACGATCACGCTGCAGCCGCGCGCCGGCAACCCGCCGCCGCGCCTGTGGGAGGCGCCGGCGGGCCTGATCAACTCGATCGGCCTGCCCAACAAGGGGCTCGACGGATACCTGCGCGAGGATCTCCCGCAGCTGGCCGAGCTGGGCATCGGCGCGGACGCCGGCGCTGACGGGCGCGGCGTGCCGCTGATCACGAACGTGATGGGCGCCAGCGCCGACGAGCTCGCGACGCTGCTGGAGGCATGCGACGCGCGCGCCGAGATCGCCGCGATCGAGCTCAACGTGTCCTGCCCCAACGTCAAGACCGGCCTCGACATCGGCGCCGACCCCCGC
Source organism: Solirubrobacteraceae bacterium (assembly GCA_050012835.1). Classification (GTDB taxonomy): domain Bacteria; phylum Actinomycetota; class Thermoleophilia; order Solirubrobacterales; family Solirubrobacteraceae; genus Palsa-744. The sequence goes on from JBEKGK010000083.1 coordinate 666, forward strand.
CAGCTGGAGGAGGTCCTGCGCGCGGTGCGAGGGCGCACGGCAAAGCCGCTTATTGTCAAGCTCACACCCAACACAGCCGACGTGCCCGCCTGTGCGCTCGCCGCCGAGCACGGCGGCGCCGACGCCGTCTCGCTGATCAACACACTGCGCGCGATGGCGCTCGCGCCGCGCCGGCGCGCCGGTGGCGCGGATCCCTGGCTTGGCGGCGGCAGTGGCGGCCTGTCCGGCCCGGCGATCCGTGCGGTCGCGCTCGCGCAGGTCGCCGCCGTGGCCGCGCGCGTGGCGATCCCCGTGATCGGCATGGGCGGCGTGCAGAGCGCATCCCACGCGCGGGATCTGCTGGACGTCGGCGCGACGCTCGTGGCCGTGGGGACCGAGAGCTTCCGCGACCCCGCCGTCGGCGCGAGCATCGCGCGAGAGCTGGCGCGGAGCGCGCTCGACGGGGGTTGATACCGCCATACCGGAGCGTCCCGCGCGGCGAGCAAGCGGTCCAATAGGCGAGACAGCGTCCCGGCTGCTCGAAGGTATGGGGCGCATAAAAACCCCTGCAAACTAACCGCGAGACCGTCCACCTACCTCGATGTTCCTATACCTAAGCTTGAGGTTTAGATGAATTGGGCGATTTTTCTTGATCGCCGCCCGCGGGTGTGTAGACTCGCCGCCCATGGCGCCGGCCACCGGAACGACGTCCGCAAACACCTCCACCGCCCCTGAGCGGTCGCTCAACCAGAGGATGGACGCGCTGGCGCGAGCCAACCAGATCCGCATCCAGCGGGCACAGCTCAAGCGCGACCTGAAGTCCGGGCGGCGCTCGATCCACTCGCTGCTGCTGGACCCGCCGGAGTACGTCGAGACGGCCAAGGTCTTCGACATGCTGCTCGCCGTCCCCAAGTACGGGCGCGTCAAGGTCAACAAGATCCTCGCCCACTGCCGCATCGCCCCCAGCAAGACCATCGGCGGGCTGTCAGAGCGCCAGCGCAGCGAGCTCATCTCGCTGTTGCACCACTGAGCCCGTCTCCACTCAGCGGGCGCGCGCTTCCCGCCGAGCACGGCATTAGGGTGCCGGCGGTGGCGCGCGTGTTCGTCATAACGGGGCCCTCGGGGGTCGGCAAGGGAACGCTCATCCGCGGGCTGATGGAGCGCCTGCCCAAGCTCGAGCTGTCGGTGTCCGCCACCACGCGCGGCCCGCGCCCCGGCGAGCGCGACGGCGTCGACTACCACTTCCTGACGCGCGAGCAGTTCGACGCGAGGGTGGCCGCTGGCGAGTTCGTCGAGCACGCCGACTACGCCGGGCGCAGCTACGGGACGCTGCGCTCCGAGCTAGAAGATCGCGTGCGCGCGGGTGTGCCCGTGGTGCTCGAGATCGAGGTCCAGGGCGCCCGCCAGGTGCGCGCGGCGATGCCCGAGGCGGTGCAGGTGTTCATCGCTCCACCGTCGCTGTCCGCGCTGCGCACGCGGCTGATCGGTCGCGGCACCGACGACCAGGACGAGGTCGAGCGGCGCCTGCAGGTGGCCGAGCAGGAGCTCGGCGCGCAACCCGAGTTCGCCCACGTGGTCGTCAACGACCGGCTCGACGAGGCGCTCGACGGGCTCACCGCGATCGTCGCCGGGCAGCTCGACTGACAGCTGCCCGGCAGTGTTCGGCAGCTGCCCGGCATTTGTCCCCTTGCGAACGTGTCCCCTTGCGAACCTGTATAACGATAGTTATACGCTGCACGCCGCACGAGTGACCCGCGCCCGCGGCGCACTACACTGCAAGGTCAACAAGGAAAGGGCACAGCAACCGTGATCTCCCCCCGCATCGACCGCCTGCTCGAGCAGGTCGACTCAAACTACGCCGGCGTGATCGTCGCCGCCAAGCGCGCCCGTCAGATCAACAGCTACTACCACAACCTCGGCGAGGGCACCTTCGACGAGTTCCCGCCGCCGATGGTCGAAACCGGCTCCAAAAACTACCTCACGATCGCCCTCGAGGAGGTAGCAGCAGGAAAGATGAAGTACCACTACCGCTGAGCCGACCGATGGGCGGCGCGATGCTGCGTCCTCGATCGCTCATGTGCGCAGCACATTTTGCTCACTGCGTCCTTGCCTCGCTTGCCCCTCGGCCGGCTCAGGGACGCAAGGGGGCGGCCAGCGCTTGCTAGCGCCGGCCAGGCGGTTTACAACCTCTAGTCATGTCCCGAATCCTGCTCGGCGTCAGCGGCGGCATCGCCGCATACAAGGCGCTCGAGCTCGTGCGCCTGGCGACCGCTGACGGGCATGCGGTGCGCGTCGTGCAGACGCCCGCCAGTCAGCGGTTCGTCGGCAGGGCGTCGTTCGCCGCGTTGACCGGTGCGCCGGTGCTGAGCAGCGAGTTCGAGCGCGACCCCGCGCGCGGGGCGTTCCCCGACCAGCCGCCGCCGCAGCACGAGCCGCTCAGCCACCTCGAGCTGGCGGCCAACGCCGACGTGTTCGTGATCGCGCCCGCGTCCGCCAACACGATCGCCAAGCTCGCCGGCGGGCTCGCCGACAACCTGCTCAGCAGCTGCGCGCTGGCGGCCACCTGCCCGCTCGTGATCGCGCCCGCGATGAACAGCCACATGTACTCGCATCCCGCGACCCAGCACAACCTGAGCACGCTGCGCGAGCGCGGCGCGATCGTCGTCGCGCCCGACGTCGGACGGCTGGCCTCCAGGGGAGAGCACGGTGTCGGGCGCCTGGCCGAGCCCGCGCGGGTGCTCGCGGCGTGCGTGCAGGCGGTCGCCGATCGTGCGTCTGAGCCGCTCGCCGATCGAGCCCCCGGCCGGGATCCGGGAGCGGACTCCGGCGGCTCCGCGCCCCTGCGGGGGCTGAAGGTGCTCGTCACCGCCGGCGGCACGCGCGAGCCGATCGACAGCGTCAGGTTCGTCGGCAACAGCTCGTCCGGGCGCATGGGCTTCGCGCTCGCACAGGCCGCGCGCGAGCGCGGCGCCGAGGTCACGCTCGTGGCCGCCAACGTCGCACTCGCCACGCCTCCCGGCGTGGTCCGGCGCGAGGTCGTCACCGCCGCCCAGCTCAAGGATGCCTGCGAGCAGGAGTTCCCAGGCTGCGACGTGCTGCTGATGGCCGCCGCCGTGGCGGATTTCGCGCCCGCCGCGCCCGCGGACGGGAAGATCAAGAAGTCAAGTCGCGAGCGCCTGGAGCTCGTGCTCGAGCCCACCGCCGACGTGCTCGCCGGCCTGGCCGCTCAGCGTCGCGACGGCCAGACGCTCGTGGGCTTCGCCGCCGAGCACGGCGAGCGCGCGCTGGAGAGCGCGCGCGGCAAGCTCACCGGCAAGGGCCTTGACGCGCTCGTCGTCAACGACATCTCACGCACCGACATCGGCTTCGACGCCGACGCCAACGAGGTCACGATCCTCACCGCCGGCGAGGATCGCCACGTGCCTCGAGCGAGCAAGGCACAGGTCGCCGGGGCGATCCTCGACGCCGTCGAGAGCCTGCGCGGCAGTCGTTAAACTGCCCCCGATGGAGAGTGTCTACGACCTCTACCAGCGAGGCTGTGAGCTGCTCGACCACGGCGACCACCAGGCCGCGATCGTGCCGCTCAGCAGGGCGCGGGACCTGGAGCCCGACAAGGCCTCCATCCGCGAGGCGCTCGGACGCGCGCTGTTCCACGCCCAGCGCTACGAAAGCGCCGCCGCCGAGTTCGATGCGGTCGCCTCGAGGACGCCCACCAACGATTACGCGCAGTTCTGCGTGGGGCGCTCCATGCAGTTGCTCGGACGCCACCGCGAGGCATGCAAGCCGCTGGCGCTGGCGTGCTCGCTGGCGCCCGAGCGGGCGGACTACCGGCTGTACCGCGAACGCGCACGTCGGGATGCAGAGCGCGGCTGAGCCGGGTATGTGCAGACGGCCCACTGCTATCCTCGAACCACAGCTTTCGTACCGTCGCGCAGGCGCCGGTAGCAGTACCGAGAGTGGGCGCCCGCCCGCTTTTTTTGCGTAAGGAGCCAGTTCATGACCATGCTGCAGACAGAGATAGAAAGGCGTCTGGCCGACAGCGAGCCCGACATCGAGGTGCTCCTCGCCGAGGTCTCCGGCGGGCGCTGTCTGCGCGTGTTCATCGATCACCCCGACGGCGTCACGCTCGCGATGTGCGAGCGCGTGACGCTGGCGCTGAACGACCTGCGCGAGCGCTACTCGCTGGAGGTCTCATCGCCCGGTCGTGAGCGCCCGCTGACCAAGCCCGCGCACTTCCGCCGCTTCGTCGGGCACCGCGCGCGGGTACGCACGCGCCACCCCAGGCCGATCACGCAGCTCGACGGTGAGAGGCCCCCCGGCGCACGGCCGGTGCGCAGCTTCACCGGGGAGCTTGTGGGCGCATCCGAGGACGAGGTCACGCTGGCCGCCGACGGGGGCATCATCGCGATCCCCTACTCGGAGATTCATCGTTCGAACCTGATCGAAGATTAAGGAGCACGCCCGCCCATGTCACGCGAAATCCTTGAGGCCATGCACGCGCTTGCACGCGAGAAGGGCATCGAGCCCGAGAAGCTGATGATCGCGCTCGAGGACGCCCTCCTGTCCGCCTATAAGAAGCAGCCCGACTCGGCCAAGTACGCGCGCGTTGAGATGGACCGCGACACCGCCGACTTCAGGGTCATCGAGCTGATCATCCCCGAACGCCTGGAGGCGCACCTGATCGTCGAGACGATCGACGAGGAAACGACCGTCGATCCCGAGACCGGCGAGATGCGCGAACCCGAGGAACCGGAAATCGACCCCAAGAAGTTCGCCGAATACCGCGACCAGATCGACGAACGCGACGTCACGCCCGACGACTTCGGCCGCATCGCCGCGCAGACCGCCAAGCAGGTCATCCTGCAGCGCATCCGCGAGGCCGAGCGCGACATGATGTACGAGGAGTACCGCGACCGTGTCGGCGAGCTGATCACCGGCATCGTGCAGCAGTCGGACTCGCGCTACACGCTCGTGCAGCTGCGCGAACGCGTCGAGGCGCTGCTGCCCAAGTCCGAGCAGGTCGATGGTGAGCGCTACGACCACTCACAGCGCATCAAGGCCGTCATCAAGGAGGTCTCGCCCTCGACCAAGGGACCGGCCATCATCGTCTCCAGGCGCGACCCCGAGCTGATCAAGAAGCTGTTCGAGCTCGAGGTCCCGGAGATCGCCGACGGTCTCGTGGAGATCGCCAACGTCGCCCGCGAGCCCGGCTACCGCTCCAAGATCGCCGTCATCTCGCACACCGACGGCGTCGACCCGGTCGGCGCGTGCGTCGGCCCGCGCGGCTCGCGCGTGCGCATGGTCGTCTCCGAGCTGCGCGGCGAGAAGATCGACATCATCCCCTTCAACGACGAGCCCGCGCGCTTCGTCGCCAAGGCGCTCTCGCCCGCGCGTGTGCGCGAGGTGCTCGTCGACGACGAGGCCAAGCAGGCCACCGTGATCGTGCCCGACGACCAGCTCTCGCTGGCGATCGGACGCGAGGGCCAGAACGCGCGGCTGGCCGCGCGGCTGACCGGTTGGCGCGTGGACATCCGCTCGGAGACCGAGTTCGCCGCCGAGGAGGCCGAGCACGGCTACGAGGAGGAGGAGGTCCAGGGCCGCTGCGCCGCGATCCTCTCCAACGGCAGGCGCTGCCCCAACGCATCGCTGCCCAACTCGCGCTACTGCGGGCTCGAAAGCCATCAGGCGCTCGCCAACATCGCCAGCGACAACGTCGGCGACCTCGCCGCCTCTGAAGGTGGCGACGCCGAGGCGCCCGCCGCCGAGCAGACCGCCGCCCCGCAGGACGCACCTGCCGAGGCGCCTGCCGAGGTGCCTGCCGCCGAGCAGACGGCCGCCCTGCAGGACGGACCTGCCGAGGCGCCTGCCGCCGAGGCGGCGCCGCAGGACGCGCCCGCCGAGGGCCCCGCGGACGCGCAGCCGGAGCACGTCGAGGAGCAGGCGGCCGAGACGGCAGCCGAGGAGCAGGCGACATAGACCGGCACGTGCCCCGGCGCCGCTGCGTCGGCTGTGGACGGATCGCGCCGAAGTCCGAGCTGTTGCGCATCGCCGTAGCCGATCGGGGGTCGGCCGGCGACGGCGACGGTGCCTGCAGAAACGCGATCGTCGATCGCCACGGCACGATGCCGGGCCGCGGCGCCTACCTCTGCCGTGGCGGATATCCGGACCAGCCCGCGGCGGTCGATCGTGCCTGCCTGGAGCGCGCCGTGCGCCGTGGCGGGATTGCACGCGCGCTGCGCTCGCCGGTGACGCTCGACCCCAAGCTCGTAGAATCGGTGAGCTGATGAGCAAGAAGCGCGTACACGAGATCGCCAAGGAGCACGGGCTCTCGAGCAAGGAGCTGCTCGAGAAGCTCAAGGCTGCCGGCATCGAGGCCAAGGCGGCCGCCTCCTCAGTCGACGAGGACGCCGCGCTGAGCGCGCTCGGCGCCGGCGCCTCGCCCGCCAGCTCCAACGGGGGCGCGGGTGGGCTCAACTTGCCGCCCTCGACGCCCGTCGCCGCTGCGCCCGCCAAGTCCGCGGCGCAGGCCCAAGCGCCGGCGGCGCGTGCCGCCGCACCCTCGCCCACAGCGGCGAGCATCGCTTCCCCAGCGGCGACGCCCGCGCAGAGCGCGCCCGCACCCAGCGCCAGCGCATCGGCGCCCGCGCCCGCCGCGGCCCCCGCCGTAGCGGCTGCGTCCGGCTCTGCGCCTGCGGCACCCGCCGCGGGCGACTCCGCGCCGGCTGGCTCCGCTCCGGCGGGATCGGCCGCCGCCGCTGCCGCCGCCGAGCGCGTGCGACCGACACGCGATTCGCGCACCGGCGAGCGCACGCCCGGCGACATCGGGCCGGGCGGACGCCGGCGTGTGGTGATCGACTCGCAGGCCTCGCGCCGCCAGCAGGGCGGCCCCTCCAACCAGCCCCAGCGCCGTCCCCGCCGCGGACGGCGCAGGCGCGGCACCTACGACGACACGATCGCCCCGATCGACTCCGCCGCGATGGAGGCCACCGACCTGATCCGCGTCAACTCGGGCTCGACCGTCAAGGACGTCGCCGAGTACCTCGGCGTGGCGGTGCCGGAGATCATCAAGAAGCTGATGTCTCTCGGCGAGATGGCAACGCTCACGCAGACGCTCTCCGACGACGCCATCCAGGTGCTGGCGGACGAGTTCGACAAGCAGATCGAGATCGTCCACGCCGCCGACGACGTCGAGGTCGAGCCCGAATTCGAGGATGCCGAGGAGGACCTGATCGAACGCCCGCCGGTGGTCACGATCATGGGCCACGTCGACCACGGCAAGACCTCGCTACTGGACGCCATCCGCGAGACCGAGGTCGTCGCCGGCGAGGCCGGCGGCATCACTCAGCACATCGGCGCCTACCAGGTGCGCCACGCCGGCAAGGAGATCACCTTCCTGGACACGCCCGGCCACGAGGCCTTCACGGCGATGCGCGCCCGCGGAGCGAAAGTGACCGACCTGGCGGTGATCGTGGTCGCGGCCGACGACGGCGTCAAGCCGCAGACCGAGGAGGCGATCGATCACGCCAAGGCCGCCGAAGTGCCGATCATCGTGGCCGTCAACAAGATCGACAAGGAGGGCGCCCAGCCCGAGCGCGTGCGCACCGAGATGACCCAGCACGGGCTGCAGCCCTCGGAGTGGGGCGGCGACACCGAGTTCGTCGACGTCAGCGCCAAGACCCACGAGGGCCTCGACACGCTGCTCGAGACGATCCAGGTGGTAACCGACCTCGAGGAGCTGAAGGCCAACGCCGGCGCCGAGGCGTCGGGCGCGGTGATCGAGTCCAAGCTCGATCCCGGACGCGGTCCCGTCGTCACGATCCTGATCCAGCGCGGGACGCTGCGCGTCGGCGATGCGCTCGTCGCGGGCGCGCACTTCGGGCGCGTGCGCGCGATGCACGACTTCACCGGAGGCAAACTGAAACGCGCGATGCCCGGCCAGCCGGTCGAGGTGCTCGGCTTCGACGGCGTGCCCGAGGCGGGCGAGCACGTGCGCGTGGTCGAGAACGAGCGCCGCGCGCGCCAGCTCGCCGGCGAGCGCGCCAACCGCCTGAAGACCGAGGCGCTCGCGCGGCGCTCCGGGCGCAAGGTCTCGCTCGAGGACGTCTTCAAGCTCGCCCAGGAGGGCACCGTCAAGGAGCTCGGCCTGGTGGTCAAGGCCGACGTCGCGGGCTCGCTGGAGGCGATCGAGGACGAGATCGCGAAGCTGCCCCAGCAGGAGGTCAAGGTCAACATCATCCACCGCGGCGTCGGTGGCATCAACGAGTCCGACGTGATGCTCGCATCGGCCTCCGATGGCGTGATCCTGGCCTTCAACGTGCGTCCCGTCGGCGACGCGCGCCATATCGCCGACCGCGAGGGCGTCGAGATCCGCTCCTACGCGGTCATCTACCGCGCGATCGAGGAGCTGCGCGCGGCGATGCAGGGAATGCTCGAGCCGGCCGAGGTGGAGACCCCGCTCGGCCAGGCCGAGGTGCGCCAGCTGTTCAAAGCGTCGCGCATCGGCACGATCGCCGGCTCGTTCGTCACCGAGGGCAAGGTCACGCGCGGCGCGCGCGTGCGCGTGGTCCGCGAGGGCACCGTCATCTACGACACGACGATCGAGAGCCTGCGCCGCTTCAACGAGGACGCGCGCGAGGTCGCAAGCGGCTTCGAGTGCGGGATCGTGCTCACCAACTTCCAGGATCTGCACGAGGGCGACCTGCTCGAGACCTACGAGACACGCCAAGTGGAGCGCGAGCTGTCCAACTGAGGCGCGATGACCGGCGCGAGGCGGCGTCCTCGATCGCTCATGTGCGCAGCACATTTCGCTCACTGCGTCCTTGCCTCGCTTGATCCTCGCGCCTCAGTGGCGTTGAAGGGACCCGAGGCTCGGCGGGGAATTGGAGGGATAGGATGAGCACAGGAAGGATGCGCCGGGTCGATGAGGCCATCCGGCAGGTGCTCGGCGACGCCGTGGCAGGAGACCTCAAGGACCCGCGAGTGGGATTTGTGACCGTGACCGATGTCAGAACCAGCCCAGACCTACGCCATGCACGTGTGTACGTGAGCGTTCTCGGCGCCGACGGCGGCGTCTCGCAGCCGGCCGAGCGCGAGGCCACGCTCGACGGGTTGCGCAGTGGCCACGGCTTCCTGCAGGCGCGCGTTGCCAGCGAGCTGCGCCTCAAGCACACGCCCGCGCTCGAGTTCTTCTATGACGACACCACCGATCGGGCATTGCGCGTCGAGGAGCTGATCGAGGAGATCAAAGGCCCGTGAGCGAGATTCCACACACCGAGGAGACACGCGAGCTGGTGCTCACGCGGCTGCGCGAGGATCAGCGCTTCGTGCTCGCCGCCCACGAGAACCCCGACGGCGACGCGCTCGGTTCGCTGCTGGCGATGCACGGGCTGCTGCAGGCGCTCGGCAAGGACTCCGCGATCTTCATCTCACCCGACGATCTGCCGCTTCCGCGCGAGTACAGGTTCCTGTCGCTGGACGGCCTGATTCGACTCCCGCCGGCGGACATCGCGCAGCGCACCGTCGTGTTCCTGGACTGCGGCAACATCGACCGCAACTCCGCGAGCGTGCTGCGCGACGGCGCGCACCTGCTGAACATCGACCACCACCACGACAACACGCGCTTCGGCACGCTCAACCACGTCGTGCCCGACGCCTCCTGCACCGCTGAGATCGTGTGGGATCTGATGCACGGGCTCGGCGTGCGACCGACGCCGCCGGTCGCCGAGGCTCTGTACATCGGGCTGATCACCGACACCGGGCGCTTCATGTACGAGAACACGGGACCGCTCGCGCATCTGATGGCCGCCGAGCTGATCGAAGCTGGCGTCGACGTTCCCAGCGTCTATCGAAAGCTGTACGAGGGTGTGCCGCTGGGCAAGCTCACGCTGCTCGCGCTCGCGCTCTCACAGCTGCAGCGCTTCGACGCCGGCGAGCTCGCGATCGCGACGCTCAGCGCCGAGGACTTCGACCGTGCCGACGCCGAAGAGAGCTACTCCGAGGGCATCATCGATGAGCTGCGCGCGCTGGAGGGCGCGAAGGTCGCGGGGCTCGTGCGTGAGCTCTCAAGCGGCGAGCGCAAGGGTCAGCACAAAGTCTCGCTGCGCGCGACCGACGACGACGTCGACGTGTCGATCATCGCGCGCGCTCAGGGCGGTGGCGGGCATCGCCGCGCGGCCGGCTTCTCGACGACGCTCGATCCCGACGAGCTGATCGTGTTCCTGCGCGAGGCGATCGCCGCGCAGCTGCACCCATCATCTGACGGGCACGCGGCCGCCACGCTCGTCTGAGCGGACGCGGCGGCGAGCGTGGGGGCAGGAGAGCGCGATGGACGGCGTGCTGCTGATCGACAAGCCCGCCGGCATGAGCTCCCACGACGTGGTCGCCGCCGTGCGCCGGGCGCTCGCGGGCGCGCGCACCGGGCACGCCGGCACGCTCGACCCCTTCGCCACCGGGCTGCTGCTCGTGCTCGTCGGCAGGGCGACCAAGGCCCAGAGCGCGCTCATGCAGCTGCCCAAGCGCTACGAGACGGTCGCGCAGCTGGGGGCGGTGTCGAGCACCGGCGACACCGAGGGCGAGATCACGATCACCGGGCGAGTTCCGGACGACCCGCCCGCGCTGCCCACCGGGGAGCTGCGCCAGCGCCCGCCTATGCACTCGGCGGTGAAGATCGGCGGCGAGCGCGCCTACAAGCGCGCCCGTCGCGGCGAGCGCTTCGAGATGCCCGAGCGGATCGTCACCGTCACCCGCTTCGAGCAGCTCTGGCGCGATCCACACGCCCCGCCGGGCCTGCCGCCTGACCTGCCGGCGCCCGGCGAGCTGCCGCGCGCCGGCTTTGCGATCGAGTGCGGCTCCGGGACCTACGTGCGCTCGCTGATCGCCGACCTCAAGGACGCGTACTGCCTGCAGCTGAGGCGCACCGCGATCGGGCCGTTCGACGTGCGCGACGCGGTCGGCCCGCCGCAGCGCGGGCAGCCGTGGCGCGATCCGCCGCTGATGGCGCTCGATCAGGCGCTCGGCGCGCTGTCCAAATAGGCTGTGCGGCCGTGAAGGTCACTCGCCTGCCCGACGTGGAGCGCGGAACCGAGCGCAGCGTCGCGGTGGGCACCTTCGACGGCGTGCACGTGGGGCATCGCGAGGTGATCAGGGGCGCCGACAGCGTGCTCACGTTCGATCCGCACCCCGTGTCCGTGGTCGCCCCGCAGCACACGCCCAAGCTGCTGACCACGCTCGAGCGCAAGGCCGAGCTGGTCGCCTCGCTCGGCGTGCGCGAGTTGATCGTGATCCCGTTCGACACAGAGTTCGCCAAGCGCTCGGCCAACGAGTTCATCGACGATGTGCTCGTCGGCGCGCTCGGCGCCAAGCAGGTCGCAATCGGCGAGAACTTCCGCTTTGGCCACAAGGCGCAAGGCGACCCGCGCCTGCTGTCCGAGGACGCGCGCTTTGACACCGTCGTGCACCCGCTGCTGGAGGTCGACGGCGAGATCGTCTCCTCCAGCCACATTCGCGGCCTGGTGCTCGCCGGCGAGGTTGCTGAGGCCAACCGGCTGCTGGGTGCGAGCTTCGAGCTGCGCGGCGAAGTCGTGCACGGCGACGAGCGCGGGCGCGAGCTGGGCTTCCCGACCGCCAACCTCGTCCCCGACGAGGCGCTCGCCTGCCCCGGCCACGGCGTGTACGCGTGCGTGGCCGAGAGCGAGCAGATCGGCAGCCGCCCCGCCGCCGTCAGCATCGGCGTGCGTCCCACGTTCAAGACCGGCCGCGGCGAGCTGATCGAGGCCTACGTCCTCGACTTCGAAGGCGACCTGTACGCCAGCCAGCTGCGCCTGCGCTTCCTGGCGCGCCTGCGCGGCGAGCGGCGCTTCGAGGATCCCGCCGCGCTGGTCGAGCAGGTGCACCGCGACGTGCAGCGCACCCGCGAGATCGCCGCTTAGAGCCAGGGCGCGAGGGGTCCGCGGTGTCGGCCGCGCGGTTTGCGTCTGCTACCGTGCCCGGAGCCATGGCTGCAATAACAAGTGAGCGCAAGCGCGAGATCGCCGCCCAGTTCGGAGCCAACGAGCAGGACACCGGCAACACCAAGGTTCAGATCGCGCTGCTGACAGAGCGCATCAACCACCTCAACGGGCACCTGCGCGAGCAGAGCCAGGACTACCACTCATATCGTGGCCTGCTGATGCTCGTGGGACAGCGGCGACGCTTTCTCGCCTACCTGCGCCGGCGCGACCTCGAGGGCTACCGCGCCCTCATCAAAGAGCTCGGCCTGCGCAGATAGCCTCGGAGCGCCGATGACCTTCGCGGAGCTGCGTCCTCGGTCGCTCGCGTGCAAAGCACGCCACGCTTCCTGCGTCCTTGCTCCACTCGATCCTCGACCCTCCAAGGTCGCGCTGTGACCATAATCGCCGCAGGCACGCTTGCGCCGAGCTTCACGCTCGCGCGTGCCGACGGCGAGAGCTTCACCGAGCAGGACCTGCAGGGTCGCACGAGCGTGCTGGTCTTCTACCCGTTCGCGTTCAGCCCCGTGTGTACCGACCAGCTGCAGCTGTATGAGGAGCTGCGGGGCGAGCTGGAGGGGCGCGGCGACGCGCTGTATGGCGTCTCCTGCGACTCCACCTGGGCGCAGAGCGCGTTCAAGGAGAAGCTCGGTGTGGGCAGCGAGCAGCTGTCGGACTTCGAGCCCAAGGGCGCCGCGTGCGCCGCCTTCGGCGTGCTGCACCCCGGCGGCTTTCCGCAGCGGGCGCTGGTGATCACCGGACCCGACGGCGTCGTGCGCTGGAGCTATGAAGCCGGCTCGCCGGGCGAGCTGCCCGGCGTCGAGCTGCTGCGCGAGGGCCTCGCCGCAGCCGGCTCCTAGCCTTACCCTCAACCGCAGTCCGCTAAGCTCCGTCCGTTCGGGAAAAGAGAAAAAGAGAAACGGACCGCCGACCGACGGGCGGAACAGGAAGGCAGTGAATATGAGTAGTGATGCCGTTACACGGGTCTCCGTGGAGATCGCCGGTAGCGAGATCTCGTTTGAGACCGGCAGGATGGCCAAGCAGGCCTCCGGTGCAGTGGTCGTCCGCCAGGGCGACACGATGGTGCTCGCAACAGCCGTCGCCGGCTCCCTGCGCGACGTCGACTTCCTCCCGCTGACGGTGGACGTCGAGGAGCGCATGTACGCCTCCGGGAAAATCCCCGGCTCGTTCTTCAAGCGTGAGGGCCGCCCGGGCGAGAAGGGCACGCTCACCGCGCGCATGATCGACCGCCCGATCCGTCCGCTGTTCCCCAAGGAATGGCGCTATGACACGCAGCTCGTGGCGATCCCCCTGTCGATCGACCACGTCCACCCCTATGACATCCTCGCGATGAACGGCGCCTCCGCCGCGCTGATGCTCTCCGACATCCCGCTGCCGACGCCCGTGGGCGCCGTGCGGATCGGCAAGATCGACGGCAACTTCGTCGTCAACCCCACCGAGGAGAGCCTGCTTCCCGACGCCGAGGGCGGCTCGGACCTCGACCTGATCGTCGCGGGCACCGAGGAGGCCATCCTGATGGTCGAGGCGGGCGCCAACGAGATCCCCGAGGCCGAGATCCTCGACGCGCTGGACATCGCCCACGCGGCGATCAAGAAGCTGTGCGCGCTGCAGCGCGACCTCGCGGCCAAAGTCGGCAAGGAGAAGAAAGTCTTCGAGGCGATCAAGGTCGACCCGGCGGTGCTCGACGCGATCCGCGCCTCGCACGGCTCGCAGCTCGACGCGGCCACGCAGGTCGAGGACAAGCTCGAGCGCCAGGACGCGACCAGGGAGGCCGAGGCGGCGATCCTCGAGCACCACGCGCCGGCGGCGCCGGAGGGTGCTTCCGAGCACGAACTGCTGGCCGCCAAGGAGAAGCGCGCAGCGGTGCAGCTGGCGTTCGACAAGCTCGAGAAGTCGATCATCCGCGAGCGCATCGCCGTCCACAAGAAGCGCCCGGACGGCCGCGGCGAGAGCGAGATCCGCGACATCACGATCGAGGTCGGCGTCACGCCGCGCACGCACGGCTCGGCGCTGTTCACGCGCGGGCAGACCCAGGCGCTGAGCGTCGTGGCGATGGGCACCCTCAAGGAGGAGATGCGCCTGGACACGCTCGGCCTGGAAACCAAAAAGTACTACTGGCACCACTACAACTTCCCGCCGTTCTCGGTCGGGGAGGCGGGCCGCATGGGCGGCGTCAAGCGTCGCGACATCGGCCACGGGGCGCTCGCCGAGCGGGCTTTGGCGCCGATGGTTCCCTCGATCGAGGACTTCCCCTACTCGATTCGCGTGGTCTCGGACATCCTCGAGTCCAACGGCTCATCCTCGATGGCCTCGGTGTGTGGCTCCTCGTTGTCGCTGATGGACGCGGGCGTGCCGATCAAGCGCCCGGTCGCCGGTATCGCCATGGGGCTGATCAAGGAGGGCGATGACTACATCGTCCTGACAGACATCGCCGGCGTCGAGGACCACCTCGGCGACATGGACTTCAAGGTCGCCGGCACCGAGCGCGGCATCACGGCGCTGCAGATGGACATCAAGATCACGGGCGTCACGTTCGACATCCTGCGCGACGCGCTCGCGCAGGCCAAAGAGGCCCGGACGTTCATCCTCGGCAAGATGGCCGAGGTGATCAAGACGCCGCGCGAGCAGCTCAGCCAGTTCGCGCCGCGCATCCAGACGATCCAGATCGACCCCTCGCAGATCGGCCTGCTGATCGGCAAGGGCGGCGAAACGATCCGCGGCCTCTCCGACGAGTTCGAATCGCAGATCGACGTCAACGACGACGGGCAGGTGCTGATCTACTCCGCCAACGGCGAGCTCGGCGACGCGCTCGTGGAGCACGTGCGGATGATGATGAAGGAGGTCGAGGTCGGCGACGAGTACGTCGGCAAGGTCGTCAAGACGACGACCTTCGGCGCGTTCATCGAGCTCGCCAAGGGCACCGACGGGCTGCTGCACATCTCCAACGTCTCACCCGGCCAGCGTGTTGACAGCGTCGAGGACGTGCTCAACAAGGGCGATGAGGTCAACGTGCGCGTGGTCGAGGTCGACCGCGAGCGCGGCCGCATCGGCCTGCGCCTCGCCCACGACCCGGACATCGCCGGCAAGACTGCCGAGCAGCTCGCCGGCGTCGGCACCGGCGGCGGCGGCGGCCGTCGCGACGGCGCCTCCAGCAACGGACGCGAGCGTTCAGAGCGGGGCCCGCGCCGGGACCGGGGCTCGGGGCGGCCGCGGCGCGACTGACGCGCACGGCGCCGGGAGTGGAGCCTGAGCACGTCATAACCACGCTGGACTCCGGCGTGCGGGTTGTCACGGAGCGCGTCCCTACGGTGCGCTCCGTGGCTCTCGGGTTCTGGATAGCCACCGGCTCAGCCGGGGAGCGCCGGGAGGAGGCGGGGATCTCCCACCTGCTCGAGCACATGCTCTTCAGGGGGACGGAGAGCTTCGGCTCGGAGGAGATCGACCAGATCTTCGACGCCATGGGCGCGGAGATCAACGCGGGGACCGACAAGGAAACGACGTCCCTCTACACGCGGGTGCTCGACCGTCACCTCGAGCGTGCCTTTCAGGTGATGGGGGAGATGCTCTGGCAGCCCCGCTTCGGCGAGCTGGAGGCCGAGCGCGCGGTCGTCCTCGAGGAGATCGCGATGTACGAAGACGATCCCCAGGATCGCGCCTTCGACCTGCTCGGCCGCGCCGTCTTCGCAGACCATCCGCTCGGGCGCCCCGTGATCGGGACGGCCGAGGTCGTCGGGTCGGTGACCCGCGAGCAGCTCGCCGCCTTCCACGCCGCGCGCTACCTGCCCGCCAACATCGTCATCGCCGCGGCCGGCTCGGTCGACCACGAGGAGCTCGTGGGGATGGCCCGCGCGGCGGAGCGGGCCGCCGGCTCGCCGTCCTTCA
>JBEKGK010000084.1:0-16522 GCA_050012835.1 Solirubrobacteraceae bacterium
CCGACCGCCGCGGGTGCTGGCGCTGACGCACATCCACCTCGATCACGCGGGCGCCACGGGCTCGCTGCTGCGGCGCTTCCCGGACGCCGAGGTGTGGGTGCACGAGCGCGGCGCTGCGCATCTGATCGATCCCGACAAGCTGCTCAGGAGCGCCACGCGACTGTACGGCGCGGACATGCAGCGCCTGTGGGGCGAGGTGCTGCCGGTGCCGGCCGAGCGCGTGCGGGTGCTCCACGGCGGCGAGACGCTCGGAGCCTTCCGTGTGGCCTACACGCCCGGTCACGCCTCGCATCACGTCTCCTACCTGCACGAGCCGAGCGGACGCGCGTTCACCGGCGACGTCACCGGGGTGCGCATCGACGGCGCGTGCGTGCTCGCTCCCACGCCGCCGCCGGACATCGACGTGCAGGCGTGGCGCGCGTCGCTGGAGCTGATCGAAGCCTGGCGCCCGCGCAGCCTCGCGGTCACCCATTTCGGGAGCGATGACGATGTCGAGGCTCACCTGGCCGCCCTGCGCGAGCAGCTCGAGCGGGTGTGTGAGCTCGCCGCCACCGGGGATGAGGCGGGGTTCGCGGCCTCGATCCGGGCGCGGGTGGCAAGCTCGAGCACGCCCGAGACGGCGGGCGCGTATGAGCAGGCGATGCCGCCCGAGCAGAGCTTCCACGGCCTTGCGCGGTATCTGCGCGATCAGACTGGCTGAGGTCGTTCAGCGCGAACCTCGAAGCCGGTGAGCGTGAGCGGTCCGAACGACGTGATGAGCGCGACGTCGACTGCGTCGCGACCACGGCCGACGACCACCCGCCCGATACGAGGTGTGTTGTTGCGAGCGTCGAAGGTGTGCCAGCGATCGTCGAGGTAGGCCTCGAACCACGCTGCGAAGTCCATCGCCTCGGGTGGACGGGCGAGGTCGATGCCGATGTCGGGGATGTAGCCAAAGACGTAGCGAGCGGGGATGTTCAGGGCGCGACAGAAGGTGATCGCGAGGTGCGCGAAGTCACGACAGACGCCCTGGCCCGCCCGATAGGCGTCCGCGGCGGTCGTCCACGGGTTGGATGCGCCGGGAACGAACTGCAGGTGAGCGTGGACGTAGTCGACGATCGCCTGTACCCGTCCCCAGCCGGGGGTCAGCTCGCCGAAGCGCTGCCAGGCCTCGTGGCCGAGCTCGTCGGGCAGGCAGAAGCGGCTCGGCATCACGAAGCTGAGGACCTCGTCGGGCAGCGACGCCACGGGCATCTCGCTCGCGCCGGGCTCGATCAGGTCGGCTGGGTGCGTGAGCAGCACCTGCGCCTCGTAGGTGACGTGCGAGTCGCCGGTCGCGAGCTCGAACCGCTCACAGCGGTTCCCGTAATGGTCGACGTAGCCATGGTGCTCGGCATTCGTCTGCCAGCGCTCGCCGGTGATGGCCACGCCGGGCTGGGGAAACGGAGCTACCTGCATGATCGCCGCCGCAGGCTGGACCGAGAGCAGCCCGAACTGGCAGCCGACGGTGAGCGCCAGCGCATGCTGAGCAGCAGAGCCGCAGTCGCCGGGAGGCACAGGAGCAACCATCTCGTTCATGAGGATGCCAGGTGGCCGTGGCGTGCCACCACGCGCCTGCGTCTCGCACCGCTGGGGTGCAAAGATGCGCTTCTGTAGCTGGTTCACGGCCTGAGGGGAGTCAGCACGTGCCGCACCTGCCGGATCAAAGCTCGTATGAGCTCGCTGTTGCCGATCATCGCTGGCAGGTGCCCGAGCGCTTCAACATCGCGGCGGACGTGTGCGACCGCCATCCGCGCGAGAAGCTGGCGATGATCCACGAGCACTTCTCAGGCGCTGTGCGGGAGGTGGCCTGGGGAGAGCTGCAGGACCTGTCCAACCAGCTCGCCAACGTGCTCTCCTCGCTCGGCGTGGGGCGCGGCGATCGCGTGGCGGTGGTGCTGCCGCCGACCCCAGAGACGGCGGCTGTGTTCTTCGCGACGTGGAAGCTCGGCGCGCTGCTGCTGTCGATGTCGGTGCTGTACGGCGACGAGGGCATCCGCCACCGCCTCGGCGACGCGGAACCGAGCGTGCTCGTGACCGACGCCGCCAACGCGGAACGCTTCGTCGACGCGGGACGCGTGGCCGAGGCCTCCGCGCCGAAGCTGCTGGTGCTCGACCAGGACACCGTGGCGGGCGTCTCGACTGAGTTCGAGCGAGTCGACACGCTCGCGGAGGACCCTGCGCAGCTCTACTACACCTCCGGCACGACGGGCCTTGCGAAGGGCATCGTGCACGCGCACCGCTACGTGCTCGCGCACGAGGAGTTTCGCTACTGCCACGACATCCAGGACGGCGAGCGCTTCCACGGGATGGGCGAGTGGGCGTGGGCCGCCGGGATCTGCCCGCTGCTCGGCCCGTGGCGAGCCGGCGCCGTGCAGTGCGTGTACCAGCGCGAGGCGGGCTTCGATCCCGACAAGCAGCTCGATTTCCTCTCTCGCCACCAGGTGAGCAACGTGTTCGCGACGCCCACCGCAATCCGCTCGATGATGTCGATCTCCGACGCGCGTACGCGCTACCCGCAGCGCTTTCGCATCGTGTGCTCGGCCGGCGAGCCGCTGAACCCGGAGGCGATCCGCTGGTTCCGCGACCAGTACGACGTGACGGTGCTCGACTACTACGGGCTCACGGAGTCCTACCCACTGTGTGGGAACTTCCCGTTCATGGAGGTGCGCGAGGGCTCGATGGGCAAGCCGATGCCGGGCTGGGAGGTGGCGATCCTCGACCAGGACGAGCAGCCGGTGGCGCAGGGCGAGCGCGGCGAGATCTGCCTGCGCGCTCGCACGAACCCCCACTACCCGCTCGGCTACTGGCGCCTGCCGCAGGCCAGCGAGGAGACGTTCGGCGGCGACTGGTTTCACACCAAGGACGCTGCGAGCATGGACGAGGACGGCTACATCTGGTACGAGGGCCGCGCGGACGACGTGATCATCGCCGCCGGCTACCGCATCGGCCCGTTCGAAGTCGAGTCGGCGTGCCTGGAGCACCCGGCGGTCGCTGAGGCCGCGGCGGTCGCCTCGCCGGACGAGCGCCGCGGCAACGTGGTCAAGGCGTTCATCGTGCTGGCCGCCGGGCACGAGCCCTCGGACGCGCTCGCGCAGGAGATCAAGGACTTCGTGCGCGATCGCCTCTCCGCGTATGCGTACCCGCGCCGCATCGAGTTCATCGCGGAGCTGCCGAAGACGCTGACCGGCAAGATCAGGCGGATCGACCTGCGCGAGCGGGGTTGAGGCACGCGGAGGGCGGCGGCGCTGCGGGCTGTGCCGCTCAGACGTTCTGGGCGAACAGCGTGAGCGTCCGCGCCCACGCGTCGCGCGCCGCGGTGACCCGGTAAGAGGGTCGCGTGTCGTTGAAGAACGCGTGCGGCGCACCGTCGTAGATGTGGTGCTCGAAGGGCTTGCCGAGCTCACACATCGTCTCGACGAACGCCGGCACCTGGCTGGTGATGCGCTCGTCCTCGCTGCCGTAGATGCCCAGCACGGGACAGGAGATGCTCTGCGCCTGCTCGCGCGTGGGCGGCATCCCGTAGAAGCAGGCGGCTGCGGCGAGGCCTGCGCCGCTTGCGGCGAGCTGCGCTGACAGGCCGCCGCCCATGCAGAAGCCGATCGAGACGGCCGCGGCGGTCGTGTCCGCGCGCTCGCGCGCGTGAGCGACGGCCGCCTCGAGGACCGGCACGTGGCCCTCGCGTTGCACACCGGCGAACAGCGAGCCGAGCGTCTCTCCGATCGCGGCGCCGTCCGCGTGGCGCGAGAGCGCCTCGGTGCGGGCCTGCTCGTCGCCCCACGCGCCCGGCGGCAGCGTGTCGAGGAACGCCTTCGCCGCGTCGACGCGCTCGGGCGCGAGCTCGGGGCGAGGATCGCGAGAGTGGAGATCGGGAGCGAACGCGAGGTAGCCGCACGACGCGAGCCGGTCGGCGATGTCGCGAATGTGTGGGTCGACGCCCCAAGCCTCCTGGATCACGATCGCGATCGGCAGCGCGTCGGCGGCGGCTGCGGGGCGGGCGAGATACCCGCGCAGGCGGGCGCCGTCGGCCTCGAACTCGCTCCACTCCGTCTCCAGGCGCACCGGCGGACTGTAGCTCTTGGCGTGCGCGGGCGGCGTAGGCAGTCGCGTACGAGCCTACGGAGCCAGACTGGATCGAGTCAGCCTCGGCACGGGGCAGCGCTAAGTCACGTTGTTTACTGACTAGCTTTGTTTGCCTACCAGACAAACCAGCTAAGACAGGCGTGCATGACCTGATATGATGCTGTTTACGATGATCGCAAACAGCATATTTAGGGAAACGAATTTGATCGATGTGGCTGTTCTCGAGCTTCGCAAGCTACTGCCCGAGGAGTGGACCGTTGAGCCCACTAGCGGCGTTGCGCAAAGCACAGCTCAGCGGCGGCAACTCGATGGCGCGATAGACGTTGGCGCTCCGAACGGCACGTCCACGACGCTCGCGGTCGAGGTCAGGCAGTCGTTTGCGCCACGCGATGTCGATCGACTCGTGGGTGGACTGTCGCGTGTGTTTCGCCTCGTCGCGCCCGACGTCCCCGTGCTCGTCGTCGCGCCATGGCTGAGTCTCAGGACCAGGCAGATCCTCGAGGCCGAGAGGATCAACTTCATCGACCTGACGGGCAACGCGCTCCTCAGGCTCGATGATCCTGCCGTCTACATCAGCTCTAGCGGGGCGACGCGCAATCCGGAGCCGACGCCGAGAGGGCGAGCGCGCGTCCGAGGTCCGAAGGCGGCCCGGCTCATACGCATCCTTGCTGATGTTCGTCCTCCGTATGGGGTGCGCGAGATTGCAAGCGCTGCCCGGCTCACTCCTGGCTATGTGTCGCGCCTGCTCGAGACACTCGACCGTGAGGCGCTGATCGAGCGTGCGCATCGGGGGGGAGTGGGCGCCGTCGATGTGCCCGCGCTCCTACGCTGGTGGGCGGGTTCCTATGACGTGTTCCGGAGCAATCGAGCGATGACGTTCCTTGCTCCGGACGGGGCTCCTCGGGCTGCCGCCCAACTGGCGACGAGCGAGCAGCGCACGCAGTTGGCGGTGACAGGCTCGTTTGCCGCCGGTCGTATCGCTCCGATCGCCGCCCCCGCGCTGCTGCTGGTGTACTGCGATGACACGGCGGCGCTCAGCGAGACGCTCGGCTTGCTGCCCGCTGACGTTGGCGGCAACGTTGCGCTGCTTCGACCGTTTGATCCCGTGGTGTGGGAGCGAGTGAGCGAGGATGGCGGACTGAGGTACGCCGCACCGTCACAGGTGGTCGTCGACTGCCTGACCGGCACCGGACGGATGCCCGCCGAGGGGGAGGCGCTGCTCGCGTGGATGGCGGGCAACGAATCGTCCTGGCGGTATGCGTCGCTGACGAAGCTTGAAGCCACGCAGCCTGTTGCAAGGAGGAACGCGGCATGACCGATCAGCCCGACATAGCGGGCGCTCGTCAGCACCATGACGGTCGGTGCTCTGGACCCTGCAGACCCACGCTCGATGGCGGTGGAGGTTGCGGGGCCGGCCGCGCTGCTGGTGGCCAAGGCGCACAAGCTGCACGACCGCGTGGCGAGCGGCAAGGCGACGCGCATCGACGACAAGGACGCGGCGGATGTCGTTCGCTTGATGCAGACGACTGCGCCCGCCGTTGTAGGCGAGACGCTCACGATGCTCTCGCGCGACGACGTTGCGGGATTGGTGGCACTCGATGGCATGAACTACGTCGAGAAGCTGTTTGGCAGACGCGGCGCGCGCGGCACAGAGATGGCTGTGCGTGCGCTGCGGGTGGGAATGCCGGAGGCGAGTGTGGAGACGCTGTGCACCAGCTATACCGAGCGTCTTCTCGACGTTGCACGCGTGTAGCGTGCTCGCCTCAGCAAGATGGTGACCCGGTGGGTATGACATGGTCGCCCCCGCGATGTCTCGGGGTTTGAAACGAGACACCAAGAACAAGCCCAGCCTCGAGCACCTGATCAACGACAGACCGCCACGCGACGTGAACCCGCTCGGATGTCAGCGCGTCCTTCGAGCCTCGCGTGCTCTGCCTGCTTGCCGGGTTGATCAAGTCTGGCAGGCGGATTGCCGGTCGTGCAAAGCGCGCCGAGCCTCGGTCGGCGATCGAGGCGGGTGCCAAGCTGTACATGCCGTCGATCGGAGCATCGACGGTCGCGCTGCGGTACAGCGTCAACTCGACTTCGCCATCTCGCGGTCCGCAAACAATGGGGTTCGGCATGCAGCCGCCGGCTGCGTCCGTCTCGCCCGTGGCCACGGCTTCCGCGGTGCAGGTGAGGAAGGCCTCGCTCGCATCGAGCTCGCGCGCTTTCGCGGGTGACCAGGGCTCGGCTGATGCGACGACAAAGACCGTGTCAAGGCAGAACTCGCCGCCGATCGTCGACCCGAAGCAGATGACCGAGCCGGGACCCAGGCGCTGCATGGAAGTTGCTCGCTGCTGTGCCCCGAAAATTTGCTTGCAGTTGCTGTAGAGCATCTGCTCGCCCCACACCCACGGGTCGGTGTTCTGCCGAAATCCCGTCGTCCGAGGCGTGATCCAGTAGGGGCGGTGAAGCACGTGTGGCAGCTGGCCGGAAGGGGGCCAGCGTTGCTCAACGCGGGAAGGCGCTTCCCACTCGCCCCAGAGCACAAGCTCGGCTGCAGCGAGTTGGCCGGCTGCGTCCACGTAGCGGCCTGGCGCGATCAGAAACTTTCGCCCGTGCGGGGCGGCGTTCCACAGCATGTCATCGCTGGCCGGACGGTGCTCGTTGCCTGGATGCGGGAACTGCACGAAGAAACGGTCCGCCGTGTCTCGCAGGTCCATGTCCGGCGACGCAACGGGGCTCGGTGACATAAATGTCTCCCTCAGCCGAGATGCTCGCCAAAGAACGCGAGGATGCGCCGCCACGCGTCCTCCGCGGACGGGTGGTGATAACCCATCCCGGCGACGTGCAGCAGCGGCGTGAACAGGGGGCCTGTGTTGAAGCGGTTGAGGAAGCTGTGGCCGGCGTCGGGGTACTCCTTGACGTCGTGCTCGACGCCGGCGGCGCTCAGCGCCCGCTCGAGGCGCTCAGCGCGGCCGCGCAGGCCGCGGTCACGGGCGCCGAAGCTGGCGACGACCGGGCACGCGCCCGCGAGTCGCTGCGCCGCGTCGCCGGGGACCTCGCCGTAGTTGACCGACGCCGCTCCGTACCCGCCGGTGGGCGCGCACAGCAGCGCGAAGCCGCCGCCCATGCAGAAGCCGATGATCCCGATCCGCCCGGTGCAGTCCTCGCGCGCCACGAGCAGCGCGCGCGCCGCCTCGATGTCCGCGTACGCGGGTCCGGTCCCCGAGCGCGACGCGCGCATCGTCGCCACCACACAGCGGATGCCGCGACCCGAGTACAGGTCTGGCGCAAACGCCAGGTAGCCGGCCGCCGCCAGCCGGTCTGCCTGCTCGCGGATGTCGTCCGAGAGGCCCAGCGCGTCCTGGATCACGACCACGCCCGGATGCGGGCCCTCGCCGAGCGGCAGCGCCAGATAGCCGCCGAGCTCTCCTGAGGGTGCGGCGAAGCGCAAGTCGGGCATGCGTGTAAATCTACGCCACGCGTGGAGCGCCTCGCGGACGCGACACCAAGCGGCCTGCGGAGGTGGCGCCAGGGCTTGACCGCCTCCTACCGTGAGACTCTGATTCTTGGCCTCAGACGGAGACGGTGACCGCGCCGGCGAGCCGCGCGGCGGACTCCGGGTCGTGCGACGGCAGGTACACCGTGGGGTGCTGCGCGCAGTGCGCGAGGATCGTCTCGAGCGTCGCGACGTGCGTCTTGGGGTCGGGCGCGACCGCGTCGGCGCGCCGCGCGTGCAGCTGCTCGAGCGTGTCCGTGGCGTCGCCCGCGAGCATCACGTGGCGGTCCGAGTCGTCAATGCAGATCACCGAGATGTGCCCGGGTGTGTGCCCGGGGGTGTCGACGGCGACGATGCGTCCGTCGTCGCTGAGCGCACGGCTGCGGTGGAACCCCCCGAAAGGCCCGCCGTCGAGCGCGAACGGCTGCGGCGCGAACCCCGGCGGCAGCGGCTGGCGCAGGGCGCGACGCATCAACCGGGGGAACGCCGTTTCAAGGAATCGCAGCTCCGCGTCGTGTATGCGCGCCGGCGCGCGCACGTGGACGAGCCCGTCGACGTGATCGCCGTGGTGGTGGGTGAGCACGACCTGCGAGACGTCCTGCAGCGACAGGCCCGCCGCCGCCATCGCTGCCGGAAGCTCCTGCTCGCGCGTCACTTCGAAGCGCGCAAACGGGATGTTCCGCACCGCCGCGGTCTCGCCGCTGTCGACGAGCAGCACGCGCTCGTCGTGCTCGACGGCCCAGCAGTGGATCGGCAGTGGCGCCGACCACGGGCCGGGCAGGAACAGGTCCAGCTGCCGCCGCGGGCCGGCGCCGGGGAACAGGAACGCGTGCTTGACGCGCACCGTCCCGGTCCTCAGCGCGTGGATTCGCATGCGCGAGCAATCTACGCCAACCGCTCTGCGCGTGCCCTCGTGGACGCTTGCTGCGAAAGTGCCACTGAGATGGACGATCTCCGCACGCCCGAACGCGTCGTGCTCGCGGTGATGCGAGGCGCGCGTTGGCTGGGACGCCTGCTGCGCGGCCAGGTCGTCGAGTTCGTCGGCGGTCCCGCACGCGCGCGCGTAATCGCGCTGTTCGCGTGCGTGCTCGCGCTCAGCAGCGCGCAGATCGCCACCGTCGGCGCGGTCGCGCCGCAGCTGGAGCGCTCGCTGCACATCGGCAACACCAAGATCGGCCTGCTCAACTCGGTCGCGCTGCTCATCGGAGCCGTGGCCGTGATCCCGGTGGGGCTGCTGGTCGATCGCGCGCGCCGGATACCGATGCTTGCCGTGAGCATCGTGCTGTGGAGCGTCGCCACGCTGCTCGCGGCCGTCGCGCACTCGTATTCGAGCCTGCTGCTCACCCGCGTCGGGCTGGGCGCGGTCGCCGCCACCGCCGGCCCCGCGATCGCGTCGCTGACCGGCGACTACTTCCCCTCAAGCGAGCGCGGGCGTATCTACGGCTACATCCTCAGCGGCGAGATCGCCGGTACCGCCGCCGGGTTCCTGGTGAGCGGCACCGTCGCCAGCGTGTTCTCGTGGCGCGTCGCGTTCGCGCTACTCGCGCTCCCCGGCTTCTTCCTCGCCCGTGCGCTGTGGCGCACTGTGCCAGAGCCGCGGCGCGGCGGGCAGAGCCGCCTGCAGCCCGGCGCGCAGGATCTCGCGAGCGCGCTCGCCGACGCCCATCGCGCTGCCGATGAGTCCGCGGGCGCCGCCGGGCCGGCAGGTCACGACCGCGATCTCGCGCGCGAGGCCGCCAGCCGGCGCGGCTTCGAGCCGGACCCCGCGCTCGTGCTCGAAACCGATCCCAACGCGATGTCGCTGCGCGTCGCCGTGCGCTACATCCTGAGCATCCCCACGAACGTCCTGCTGATCATCGGCTCCTCGCTCGGGTACTTCTTCTTCGCCGGGCTGCAGACGTTCGCCGTGGTGTTCGTGCGCGGCCACTATCACGCCAGCCAGGCCACCGCCACGCTCGTCCTCGGCCTGCTCGTCCTCGGCGCGCTCGCCGGCACGCTCGTCAGCGGGCACATCACCGACGCGCTCGTGCGCCGCGGCCGCCTCGAAGCCCGCGTGTGGGTTCCAGCGCTGTGCTACCTGGGCGCCGCCGCGCTGCTGATCCCAGGCCTGCTGGGCAGCCACCTGACCCCCGCGATCTGGTTCGACATCGGCGGCGCGGCGCTGATCTCGGCAGCCAATCCGCCACTCGACGCCGCCCGTCTGGACATCATGCCCGCCGGCTTGTGGGGACGGGCCGAGAGCACCCGCACGTTCCTGCGCTCACTCGCGCAGGCGCTCGCGCCACTGCTGTTCGGCGCCGTCGCCGACCTCGTCGTCGGCATCGAGCCCGCGCAGGCGCCCA
The DNA here is from genome assembly GCA_050012835.1 of Solirubrobacteraceae bacterium. Lineage (GTDB taxonomy): Bacteria > Actinomycetota > Thermoleophilia > Solirubrobacterales > Solirubrobacteraceae > Palsa-744. The sequence goes on from JBEKGK010000084.1 coordinate 9,928, forward strand.
TCGGCACGCACACGCACGGCATCGTCTCGTCGTCTACCGGCACGGGTCTGCAGGTCAGCTTCCTGATCATGCTCAGCACGCTCGCCGCCGCTGGCGTGTTCCTGCTGCGCGCGCGAAACACCTATCCCACAGACGTCGCCACCGCCGGCGCCGCCTGGACCCCCGTCTCGCCCACCCCGCCTCTACAGAGCCCAGCATCGGACTCGAACCGATGACCCCTTCCTTACCATGGAAGTGCTCTACCAACTGAGCTAGCTGGGCGGCGCGAAAGGCACTGTAGCGCGCCGGCCCGCAGGCTCGTCTCAGCCGATGCCCTCGAGCAGCTCCGCCGGTGAGCTCAGCTCCAGGCCGCGGGCGAGGATCACGATCGTCTCCAGCCGTGGCGAGCGCTTGCAGCGCTCCAGCAGGCTGATCTCCGTGCGGTGCAGGTCGCACAGGTCCGCAAGCGCCTCCTGCGAGAGGCCCGCCCGGTCGCGATGCCGCCGCAGGTTGGCGGCAAATTGCTTACGGACAGTTTCCACCGTTCCAACTCTCGCGCTGCGCAGACGAAAGTTCCACAGACAGCTGTCCTAGATAGCTGGCTATCAGCTGCTGGCTCGACGCAGATAGAAACATCATCCTGTCATTCTGACAAGTGTCTGTGCGGCGTGCCGACTGGGCTGAGGAGCAACTGTCGGCGAAGCGCCTGACCTACGGCCGTTGTGTCGCCCACCGCCGTCCGAGATCGCCGTCGTGACTCGATAGGAGCGGTGGAGATTCGACTCCTTTGCGATCACCGCGAGATCCTCGTCGGCGAGCGCACGAGGCTGATCAACCGGCTGCGCTGGAACCTCGTGATCCGCGAGGGTCCGCACCGCCGGCCGAGCCCGTCTCGGCGAGCATTTGTCCAGGTTCAGGGCAACTACGCATGCCGAAAGCGGAGCTACACGGATCGGGGCCGACTGTCACCAGTCTAGGCTGCACACCATGCGAAATGCCGGAGATGAGCGCCCATGATGGACTGGGGTGAGCGGGGCGAACACATGACCACGGGAGGCTGGATCTTCATGGTGCTCGGCATGCTCTTCCTGATCGCGCTGTTGGTGATCCTGGTGATGTGGATCGTCTCCCAACAGCGTCGGCCCGACGGACGTCCCACGCCGCCTGGCATATCCGCTCGGGAGGCCCTCGACCATCGCCTCGTGAGCGGGGAGATAACCACCGACCAATACGACCAGCTACGCAACAAGCTCGACGAACCGCGCTCGCCACCTGACGCTGCCGGGGACTAGGATTCGCAATGATGGATCTTTACGTCTGCTACAGCACGCTCGGGCCAGCGAAGCACCATCCCTGCGCGAAGGCATACCGAGCACTCACAACCGCCGGCTACCAGCCCAGAGTCATACGAACCTACGGCTGCTACGGCACCGACCGATTCTTCCCCGGGCGACGTGCGATCAAGAACCTGACAGGCAACTACAAGGTCCCAACCCTCGTCCTCGACGACGGCACAGTCATCGACGACTCCGAAAACATCGCCACCTGGGCCACCCAACATCCACACACAACAACCTCGCAAACAGCGCAAATCACTTGACATAGGAGCAACGGCCGTGCGCATCAACGTCAGCGACCAGTACGTCGAAGTGCGGCTGTCCCTATGGCAGAAGCTGCTCGGGCTGATGCGCAACATCCGCGTCGCGCGCGCCGACATCAGCGACGTGCACGTCGTGCAAGACCCCGTCCGCGAGGCCATGCGCTCGGGCATCAAAGTAGGTCTGCGGGTGCCCTGGCTCTGTTACGTCGCCCGCACCATCCATCTCGACGAAGCGTTCGTCGTGCGCCGCCGCGTCACCGGCCTGTCCTTCGCCGTCGACAACGGAACCGCGCTGCACAGGGTGCTCGTCAGCACGCGCAACGCGCACGCGCTCGTGCAGCAGCTGCAGCGCTCCTGAGCCGCGTGCCGGGGCGCGCGGCGCGCCCCGGCACCGAACCGCCTCAGCCACGCGCCCGGCGCCCAACGGCGGCCGCCGGGCCCTTCCCGATGGTCGCGCCTAGGGTGCGTTCTCGGCGGCGCGCAGCCCCGTCAGCATCCATATCCCAAACAGCACGATCGACGCCAGCGCGCACACGAACGCCAGCGCCGTGTGGTTGTGCACGCCCGAGATCAGCCCGCGGCCCGCATCCAGGAACGCCGTCGCCGGATTGATGCTCGCGACCGTGTGTATCCAGCCTTTGAGCAGGCTCAGCGGCACGTACACCGGCGCTAGGAACAGCAGCAGGAACACCGGTGTCTGCATCAGCGGCCCAGCCTGAATCGAGCGGAAGCGAAACGCCACGCCCGCCGCCCAGCCGTAGCCCACCAGCGTCAGCAGCAGCGCCATGCCGTACAGGCCGAACACGTCCACGCCGTTGCCGGTGATCCGCATACCCGCCGCCAGCGCCACCGCGCTCACCACGCTCAGCGTGATCGCCGCGCGCGTCAGCGCCACCAGCGCGTATCCCAGCGCGATCCCGCGCCGGTCCTCCGCCGCCAGCATCAGCCGCCGCGCAAAGCCGCTTTCGAAGTCGAACGCCAGCGTGAAGCCCGTGAACAGCCCGCCGAACATCGCCGACTGACACAGCACGAACACGAACTGAAACGCCGTGTAGCCAGCCGGGAAGCTAAAGCCGCGCAGCCCCCCCAGCGCCGACAGGCCGCCCGCGAAGCTCGCCAGGAACACCAGCGGGAACACCAACGACGGCACGAACAGATCCGGCCTGCGCACGTACGTGTGCAGGCTGCGCCACGCGATCGTACGCGCCACGCGCCACAGGCCGCCGCCGGTCGGCGCGGTGCCGGACACGGGGGCGCCGCCGGGGCGGGTGCCCGGCGCGGGGGCTGTGGTCGCCGGGGTCGCGCTCATGTCCTTTGCAGCCTCGTGCGCAACGCGCCGGCCACAGCCAGCAGCGCGAGGAGCGTCAGGCCGATCGCCACCGCGAAGCCGCGCCACAGCGCGGTGCCGTCCCAGCCGTATATGTACAGGCTGCGAAAGCCCTCGATCAGGTACGAGATCGGGTTGACGTTCGCGACCGTGTGAAACCAGCCGGTCTTGAGCAGGTTGCGCGGCAGGTTGCTCGAGGACAGGAAGATGAACACGAAGAACAGCGGGAACAGGCCCTGCACCGCCTCGCCCGAGCCCGTGCGCAGCGCAGCAGCGCAGCCCAGCGCGCCGAAGCCCACCGCCGTCAGCGAGCCCAGCACCAGGATCACCAGCACGCCCCCCACGCCCGCGCTCAGGTGCGCGCCCGCCACCACGCCCATCAGCACGTACACCGCCGACTGCAGCACGCCCAGCGCCGCCACACCCACCAGCAGGCCCGCGATCAGCGACACCCGCCGCAGCGGCGTCAGCGCCAGGCGGTTGAAGAAGCCGCTCTCGATGTCCTCCGCCAGGTTCGTGCCCGTGTTGATCAGCGAGAACATGCCGCCCTGGATGAACGCCACCGCGATCGCAAACGAGATGTACGAGCGCGTCGGGAACCCCGGCAGGCTCGTCACCGGCTTCAGGCCGCTCGCGTTCACCGCCAGCAGGATCAGCGGGAAGAACACGATCGGGAACAGCTGAAACGGCTGGCGCAGCGTCTTGAGCATCGAGCGCCGCGCCAGCACGCCGATCTGCGTCACATGCTCGCTCATACGCCCGCCGGCACCGAATCCTGCTGCTCATCCTGCGCGTCGTCCGCCTCGCCGTCGCCAGCGCCCTCCAGCGAGCGCCCCGTCTTGGCCAGGAACACGTCGTCCAGCGTCGGCGAGTGCAACCGCAGATCCGCGATCCCCAGTCCCTCCGCGTCCAGCGCGCGCACGATCTCCGCCACGTCGCTCACGCCCTCCGGCAGGCGCACCGCCACTCCGTTGCTCGACGCCGCCGCCTGCTCGCCGAAGCGCTGCAGGATCCCCGCCAGGCGCTCGCGCTCGCCCGGGTCCTGCGGGATCACCTCCACGCTCGGACGCCCGATCGACGCCTTCAGCTCCGCCGGCGTGCCCTCCGCCACGATGCTGCCGCGGTCGATGATGCCCACGCGGTCCGCCAGCACGTCCGCCTCCTCCAGGTACTGCGTCGTCAGGAACACCGTCACGCCGTCGTTCGCAAGCCGGCGCACCTCGTCCCACAGTGCCGCGCGGCTCTGCGGGTCAAGGCCCGTCGTCGGCTCGTCCAGGAACAGCAGCCGCGGGCCGTGCACCAGCGCCAGGCCCAGGTCCAGGCGGCGCTTCATCCCGCCCGAGTAGCCGCCCACCTTGCGATCCGCCGCATCCGTCAAGCCCACGCGCTCCAGCAGCTCGCCGCCGCGCCGTTCGCTGTCGGACCTGCTCAGCCCGTGCAGCGCGCTCTGCAGGCGCATGTGCTCGCGGCCCGTCAGAAACGGGTCAAGCGCCGACTCCTGCAGCGACGCGCCGATCGCGCGGCGCACCTGCGCGCCCTGGTGCACCACGTCCAGGCCAGCCACGCGCGCGCTGCCAGCCGTCGGCGGCAGCAGCGTCGTCAGCACCAGCACCGTCGTCGACTTGCCCGCGCCGTTCGGGCCCAGGAAACCGTAGATCTCGCCCGGCGCCACGCGCAGGTCGATCCCGTCGACCGCGCGCACGCCGCCCTTGAAGTCGCGCACCAGCCCCTCGACCTCAATGCCGTTGTCGCCCATGCCTGCGGCAGGGCCGGCGCCGGCGGGGCGAGTCCCGGCGGCGCCGGCCGCGGCGGCGCCGGGCGGGGGCGTGCCCGCCGGGCTGCTCACAGGGAAACCTCGGTCGCGGGCTTGCCGGTGGCCGGGCGGGGCGACGGCGAGGGCTCGACGCGCAGCAACCGCGCCGGCATCTTCGGCAGCCACCAGTTCCAGCTGCCGAACAGCGACACCACCGCCGGCACCAGCAGCGCGCGGATCACCGTCGCATCCAGCAAGATGCCCGCCGCCAGGCCCGTCGCCAACACTTTGATTTCCGTCTCCGGGCCCGACGCAAGCGACACGAACGCCAGGAACAGGATCAGCGCCGCGCTCGTCACCAGCCGTCCCGTGCGCCCGATCCCGCGCACGACCGCCGTGTCGGTCGAACCGGTCGCGTCGTACTCCTCGCGCATGCGCGCCAGGATAAATACCTCGTAGTCCATCGACAGCCCGAACAGGAACGCAAACACCATCAATGGGATCCACGACGTCACCGACCCCGTCGCCGCGATCCCCCAGATCAGGTTCGAGCCATGGCCGCGCTGCCACACCAGCTCGAGCACGCCCCACGCCGCGCCGACGCTGATCACGTTCAAGATCACCGCCTTCAGCGGCAGCAGCAGCGAGCGAAACGCGCGCGCCAGCAGCACGAACGTGATCAGCGCGATCAGCACGATCATCAGCGGGAAGTTGCCGTACACCGCTTCGATGAAGTTCGCGTTCTGCGCCGGCAGCCCGCCAACCTGGATCTCAGGGCCCGTCGCGTGCGCAGCCGTGCGCACTCGATCGAGCGTGCTGCGGGCGAGCGCCGTCGAGGCGTCCGCGCTCGTGAACGCGTCCAGCACCGCCGCGCCCCGCCGGCGCCACTGCGGCGAGTCCGGTGCGACCGCGCCGTGCACGCCGGGCACCGCCGCAAGCGCCCGCGCCACCGCTTCCGGCGATGTCGAGCCGCGCACAAGCACCTCGTCCGGCAGCAGCACGCCCGCGCCGATGCCAGAGCGCTCGAGCGCCACCAGGCCCTGCTTCGCGTCCCCCTGCCTGGCGATCGTGTTCACGTTCGAGATCCCCAGTTGCAGGCTCGTCGCCGCCAGCACCAGCGCCGCGAGCACCAGCGCCGCTCCGAGCGCCGCGATCCAGCGCCCGCGCACCACCAGGTTGGCCCAGCCCGTCCACGAGCGGCTCGCCCGGTCGTCGTCGCGGATGTGCGGCCAGTCCAGGCGCGGACCGAGCTTCGCGAGCACCACCGGCAGCAGCGTCATCGCCACGATCACGCTGATCAGCGGGATCAGCATCCCGCCGTATCCCACCGAGCGCAGGAACGGCAGCGGCAGCGCCACCAGCGCCAGCAGGCCGATCGCCACCGTCGTGCCGCTGAACACCACCGCGCGACCCGCCGTCTGCATCGCGCGCTCGATCGCCGCCTCGCCCTCCAGGCCGTGCGCGCGCTCCTCGCGCCAGCGCACCACCACCAGCAGCGAGTAGTCGATCGACACGCCCAGGCCGATCAGCGCGATCAGGAACTGCACGATCGGCGAGACTTCCGTGATCGCCGTCAGGCCCCACACCACCAGGAACGTCGTCATGATCGACGCCACCGCCATCATCAGCGGCACGATCGCCAGGAACGAGCCGAACACGAACGCCAGCACCAGCAGCGCCCCCAGGCCGCCCAGCAGCGCCTCCACCAGCACGCCCGGACCGTTGCCGCCGCCGCTCTGAGCCGACAGCGCGTCGAACCCCGTCAGGTGCACAGGCGCTCCCGCCACCGTCGCGCCCGCCAGCGCAGCGCTCGCGTGTTTCGCCGCTTCCGGGTTGTCTTCAAAGGCCTGCTTCGGGTCCGGCGGCGGATACGCGATCACGAACGTCGTGTGCCGGTCGCCCGACAGGAACGCGCTGCTATGCGTGCTCGCGTAGC
>JBEKGK010000085.1:0-16470 GCA_050012835.1 Solirubrobacteraceae bacterium
ACACCGAGCCCGGCGGGCGCATGGAGGCCGAGCTCGCGCGCTGGGTCACCGAGCACAAGTCGAGGCTGCCGATCGTGGCGTTCATGGCCGGGCGCTTCATGGACGAGATGCCCGGCATGAGCTTTGGCCACGCGGGCACGATCGTCGAAGGCAAGGAGGACACCGCCTCGGAGAAGATCACGCGCCTGGCGCAGGCCGGCATCACGGTCGCCGAGCGGATCGAGGACATCCCCGGGATGATCAAGGCCAAGATCGACGAGCGGAGCGCAGCGTGAGGAAGGACGGGATCTTCATCGCGGTAGAGATCGACGACGGCGTCGCCTCCGACGGCGCGATCGCGGCCAAGCTCGCGGAGGTCTGCCCCGTGGACATCTTCGCGGCCGCCGATGGAAAGGTCGAGATCGTCGAGAAGAACCTCGATGAGTGCGTGCTCTGCCGGCTGTGCCTCGACGCCGTGCCGGAGGGCGTGCGCGTGCTCAAGCTCTATGAGGACGGCGCCGCGCTGTAGGGCATCCGCGGTGCCGTGCCTCAGGTCACGCGGGCCGCGCTGGGAGCCGCCGGGTCCACTATCTTGATGGACAGCCGATGAACGAAAACTTCTCTCTCGTCGTCATGTGCATCTTCCTGCTCGCCTCGCTCGCGTTCCTGGCCGAGCAGCTCACCTCATACCACTGAGCTCGCCGGCAGCTGCAGACGGTGGGAGCGAGCGATCTGCTCGGCCATCTGCTCGTCGACTCCGACCTCCGCGGCAATCGCGAGCCAGCCGGCGACGACGTCGCTGACCTCGGCGAGGATGGCCTCGGCGCGGCCGCGCTTGAGACCGGCGACGCGGGCAACCGCTCGCAGGTCGGCGACGGCGAACCCGTCGCGCTTGCCGTTGATCGACATCTGGTGGCTCTCGAGCCAGCGGTTGCCGGGCCTCCACGCCCAGATCACGTCGTAGGCCGGGGCCAACGACCACGTCCCCTGACGATCCATGAGGAACGCGATGTTCTTGACGTGGTCGTCTTGATTGCGTGCGACGACGTTGAAGACCATCCGGCGAAACTGCTGCTCGACAGCGGGTGTGCCGAGATCCATCCGCCGCATCAATAGCAGGGCCTGCTCGTAGCTGTAGGTGCCCGGATCGTTGTAGCTGACGTGCTCAAGCCCGCCAAGCGTCTGCATGTGCAGCTTGCCGCCGTCGTCAGGGCGATCGAAGCGCCGGGTCATGAAGTGCCTGCGGCCGTTCTCATCCAGGAGCCGACACTCCGTCATCTCGACGCCGGCTGCCCGCGCCATCTTCGAATAGGCGTACTCCACCGCTCCCCAGCCCTCGGGATCGGCGAGCCCGTGGTCGCCTGCATGGGATACCCCGTCGAACTTCAAGAGCCAGTGCTGAAAGCCCTCGCCGGCATCGAGCTGCCCGGAGCGGACCTGGCCGGTGGCATCGTTGTAGGCGATGATCGCCTTCGGTCGCGCTCCGCCGGCGGAGGTGCCGACGGCCAGCATCTGCCTCATCGCCTCCGCGTCGGGATTATCGGCCAGCTCGGCGACGAACTCAGCGCGTTGGGCGAGGACCTCGCTCGCCAGGCGCACGAGCGCGTTGACCTGGAGGTCCACACCGACGGGCGCGTCTGGTTCGTGGGCGGGCTGGAACTCGAGCGCACCCATGCCACGGGTGCCGACGTAGCAGAGCCGCTGAACGATGTCGAATGTCGACTCGTCGCGGCCCTGAGAGGCCAGCCAGGCGTTGACGAGCGCCCTGCCCCAACGATCGGGCAGCGCGTCGGCCAACAGCCCGGGCAGGCCGCTGAAGGCGTCCTCCGGCAGACCCGGGAAGCCGTATGGCTCCTCGCGCAGCGGCATTCGGATGGGCGAGACCTGCACGCCGCTGCGGACGAACGCGGGGTCGTACTGGAACGTCGCGTAGCGCGCGCTCTCGCCAATGGAGACAGCGGCGATCCGCGCTCCCCACAAGGTCACGGCCGCGACCGTCATGCGCCCGCCTGCCGCTCGTCCCCCCACCGCCACGGCTCGTCGGCGGATGCCGCGGCTGGGCCGCCGCGGCTGCCGCGCGCGCGCTGGCGAACCTTGCGCTGCTCGCGCTCCAGCTGGGCGATGGGCAGATCGATGGACTCGGGCACGGCGGCGTCAAGCGCGGTGAGCAGCCCGAGCGTCCGCAGCAGCTTGATCATCGAGGTCATCTGCACGGACTCCCCCCGCTCGAGGCGCTGCAAAGTCGCCCGACCGATCCCGGCCTGCTCGGCCATCTCAGCTTGGGTCCGGTTGCGTTGGACGCGATGACGCTCCAGCCGGCGACCGAGTTCGGCGAGCACGGCATCGTCGGTCATGAGCTCGTTGAGGTGCATCAGTTCTGAGTGGTTAGGAGCAAGTACAGGGATAACGCATCTGATCTGATGCTTAGTATATCACACGTGCACCTATCCTAGAATCACTTCCGATGCTTTATTGCTAATATCCCAGCTAATGCATCACTACTGATGCGAGTCTAGTCGAATGACCTACGCGTGCTTGCGCGCCTTGGGCGTGCGTTCGCGCTCCTGCTGGCGCTCGACGACGTTGACGATCAGCCGCACGATCTGCTCGGGGCCGGAGGCCTTGGCCTGACCGTAGGCGAACGCCTCGATCCAGTCCGCCACCTTGCCTTCCTTGGCCATCACGTTGAAGAACTCGCGGCGCATGTCCACGCGCAGGCGCGCGTCCGCGGCGGGTCCCTTGGTTACCTTCACGCCGGGCATCTCCAGGCGAAAGTGCTGCACGTCGCCGCGACCGCGCAGTTCGACGCCGACGACCAGCTTGATCGGCTCCAGCGCCGGCACTTCGCCGACGAACCGGCGGGTCGCGACCTCGATCAGGGACTTGGCGTCCTCGGCCATGCGGTGCGGCTCCTCTCCTCCTGGACCGGTGACGGTCCGTGGCGGTCGTGTCAGATCTTATGACGCTGCAGCAGCTTGCGCCCGATCACCATGCGCTGGATCTCCGAGGTGCCCTCGCCGATCAGCAGCAGCGGCGCGTCGCGATACAGACGCTCGATCTCGTACTCCTTGGAGTAGCCGTAGCCGCCGTGGATGCGGAAGGACTCCTCCACGCAGAAGCGGCCTGCCTCCGATGCGAACAGCTTGGCCATCCCGGCCTCCAGGTCCGAGCGCTCGCCCGCGTCCTTCAGGCGCGCGGCGCGCAGCGTCAGCAGGCGCGCAGCTTCGACCTGCGTAGCCATGTCGGCGAGCTTGAACTGGATCGCCTGGTGCTCGGCGATGGGCTTGCCGAAGGTCTTGCGCTCCTGCGAGTAGCGCAGCGCCAGCTCGAGCGCGCGCTGCGCGATGCCGACGCCCCGCGCGGCCACGTTCACACGACCGACCTCGAGCGCGTCCATCATCTGCGGGAAGCCCTTGTTGAGACCCGCGTCCTCGCCGCCGAGCACGTTCTCGGCCGGGCATCGGTATCCGTCGAACACGAGCTCGGTCGACTCGACGCCCTTGTAGCCCATCTTGCGCAGCTGCGGCGGGACCGTGAGGCCGGCGTAGGCGCCGGTGTTCTCATGGGCACCGCCCTCTTTCTCGGCGATGAAGCAGGTCATGCCCTGATAGGCCTTCTCGGCGTTGGGGTCGGTCTTGACGAGCACGAACACGAGGTCCGAGCGCAGGCCGTTGGTCACCCACATCTTCTGGCCGTTGATCTCATAGCTGCCGTCCTCGACCTTCAAGGCCCGGGTTTTGATCGCCTGCACGTCGGAGCCGAGCTCCGGCTCCGACAGCGAGAACGCCGCGCGGATCTCGCCGGTTGACATGCGCGGCAGGTACTTCTGCTTCTGCTCCTCGCTGCCGAACTTCATCAGCAGGTAGGAGCCGATGAAGTGCGTGTTGATGACGCCCGAGATCGAGATCCAGCCGCGCGAGAGCTCCTCGACGATCATCGCGTAGGTCGTCAGGTCCAGCCCCATCCCGCCGTACTCCTCGGGGATCGTGACGCCGAACAGCCCCAGCTCCTTCATCTGCTCGACGATCGGCCCTGGGAAGGCGTCCTCGTGGTCGTAGTGCTCGGCGTTCGGCAGGATCTGCTCGTCGGCGAACTGATGCACCATCTCGGTGATCGCCTTCTGCTCGTCGGTCATCTCGCTGTGCTGGGAGGCGGCTACGGCCATCTGATCAATGCTCCAAGGTCGTTTTGGCGGCTGAATGAAATGCAGAGGGACCCGGCTTGCCGGCCTCTGGCCAACTGCGCCACCCTCTAGAGGGAGAATACCGTCGTGAACTTCGCGCGCGAGATCGTGGACGCAAGCCCGCCCGAGCGGCTGGCCCTGGTCGAGCTCGCGCGCGACGGTGCGCGCCGGGAGTGGAGCTTCGGCGAGATCGCCGAGCGCTCGGCGCGCCTGGCGGGCGCGCTGCAGGCGCTGGGCGTGAAGCGCGGCGATGTCGTGATGACGCTGATCGGCAACCGTCCCGAGTGGGTGCTGGGCATGCTCGCGTGCTTTCGCATCGGCGCGGTCGTGCTGCCGTGCACCGAGCAGCTGCGCGCGAAGGATCTGCGCATGCGCATCGACGTGGCCGCTCCGACACTGATCCTCGCCGACGAGCGCAACCGCGGGGAGCTCGAGGCGGCCGGCGTGGGAGCAGCGCCACTCACGCAGGAGCGCGCCGCGGGTGACCGGGGCGCGCCACCCGCGCGCGGACAGGTGGCGGTCGCATATGTGCCCGACGAGAGCCTGTTCGCGGCCGAGCCCCTGCCGGCCATCGAGCTGAGCAGCGAGGATCCGTGCCTGATCACGTTCACGAGCGGCACCGCCGGCGAGCCCAAGGCGGTGGTGCACGCGCAGCGCTACCTCGACGGCCAGCGCGTGCAGGCCGCGCACTGGCTGGGCGCGCGCGCGGGCGAGCTGGTGTGGTGCACGGCCGCCAGCGGCTGGTCGAAGTCGGCGCGCAACGTGTTCATCGCGCCGTGGCTGTCCGGCGCGGCGGCGCTGCTGCACGACGCGCGCTTCGATCCGCACGAGCGCCTCGAGCTGCTCGAGCGCGAGCGCGTGAACGTGCTGTGCATGGCGCCGACCGAGTACCGGGTGGTCGCCAAGCGCGCCACGCTGCGCCCGTTCACCGACCTGCGCGGGATGGTCGCCGCCGGCGAGGCGCTCAACCCCGAGGTGCTGCGCGCCTGGCGTGAGGCGACCGGCCTCGAGATCCGCGACGGCTACGGCCAGACCGAGACCGGCCAGACGACCGGCACCCCGCTTGACACCGAGGCGCGCCCCGGCTCGATGGGCAGGGCGCTGCCGGGTATGAGCCTCGCGGTCGTGGACGGCGAGCTGACGGTCGAGCCCGCAAGCGTGCCGACGTTCTTCCTCGGCTATCTCGATGAGCACGTCCGGCGCGCCGCGAACGGCGCGTGGATCGTCGAGGACCGGCGCTCCGGCGGACCGTGGCGGACCGGCGACAGGGTCAGCGAAGACGACGACGGCTGGCTGTACTTCGAGGGGCGCGGCGACGACGTGATCGTCTCCGCGGGCTACCGCATCGGCCCGTTCGAGGTCGAGTCCGCGCTCGTCGCCCACCCGGCGGTCGCCGAGGCCGCCGCCGTGGCCGCTCCCGACGAGGAGCGCGGCTCGGTGGTGCGCGCCGTGGTGGTGCTGCGCGAGGGCGACTACGCCCCCTCGCCCGAGCTCGTGCGCGAGCTCCAAGAGCACGTCAAGCGCGAGACCGCGCCCTACAAGTACCCGCGCATCATCGACTTCGCGGACGAGCTGCCGAAGACGGCCTCCGGCAAGGTCAAGCGCGCCGAGCTGCGAGCGGGCGCGAGCTGAGGCGCCCGGACGCGCCCGCGAGCTCGTGCCGCGCCGCGCGCTCCGCCCGCGCGGCGGCACCCTGGCGAGGCCGGGCCTCGGCGGTGTGCGCTTCGCGGGCGTCGCGCAGCAGCAGGCGTGCCATCTCGGTGACGGTGCCCGCGTCGGCGCGGCGCGAGCGCCCGGCGGTGCGAACGCGCTGCGCCGCCAGCCGACGTGTGACTTGATCGCTGTGTGGTGCCAGGGAGCTCATGCGGCCTGCGCAACCTGCTCGGTCAGCTCGGAGCTGACGCGCTCCGCGTCGAGGACCTCCTGCGGCCGCGTCACAGCGGGCGGGCGCAGCACCACGAACGCCGCGAGCACGCCCATGCTCACGGCGGCCGCCGCCACTAGGTAGGAGAGGTGGTACCCACCGGTCAACGCGCTGCTGAGCGAGTGCCCGGCGGCGCTCAGCGACTTCGTGTGGTCGGTCGCGATCGTGCCGAGCGTCGCCAGGCCGATCGCGCCGAACAGCTGCACCGAGACGTTGATGATGCCCGACGCCAGACCAGCGTCGCGCGCCGGCGTGTCGGACATGCCCATCGTCAGCAGCGGCAGGAACGACGCGCCCGCGCCGAGCCCCAGCGCCAGGAACGCGAAGAACAGGCCCGGGAAGTAGCTCGCGTGCACGCCGTCGCCGGCGAGCAGCAGCAGTCCCACGACGATCCCCACCAGTCCCGCAGCCAGCGTGCGCAGCGCGCCGAAGCGCCCCACCGCCCTGGCCGAGACGCCCATCGACATCACTGCGATCGAGAACGTCAGCGGCAGGAACGCCAGCCCCGTGTCGATCGCGTCGTAGCCGAGCACGCGCTCCAGGTACAGCGCCCCGAGGAAGAACGCCGAGAACATGCCCGTGACGAGCAGGCCGCGCACGAGGCTCGATCCCATCAGCATCCGCAGCCGCAGCACCCGCAGCGGCATGATCGGGTTGGCCAGTCGCGACTCGAGCACCAGGAAGCCCGCGAGCAGCGCCAGCGAGGCGCTGCCGACGCCGAGCGTGCGCGCCGAGAACAGGCCATATTCGCTGGACTTGACGATCGCGAACGCGCCGAGCATCGTCGCCAGCGTGATCAGGATCGAGCCGAGCACGTCAACGCCGCCGGCGAGGCCGATGCCCTCGTTCTCCTCGATCAGCATCCAGCCGAACACGAACGCGAAGGCGCCGATCGGCACGTTGACGAAGAAGATCCAGTGCCAGTCAAGCGACTGCGTGAGCGCCCCTCCGGCCAGCAGCCCGACCGAGCCGCCGCCGGCTGACACGAACGCGTACATGCCCATCGCCTTGGCCTGCTCGGCCGCGCCTTGGAACTCGGTGACGATGATCGCGAGGATCACGCTCGAGGCGACCGCGCCGCCGACGCCCTGGATGATGCGCGAGACGATCAGCATCGTCTGATCCTGGGCGAGCCCGCACAGCACCGACGCGGCCGTGAACATCACCAGCCCCGTCAGGAACACTCGCTTGCGACCGACGAGGTCGCCCATCCGCCCCGCAAGCAGCAGGAAGCCGCCGAACGTCACCAGGTAGCCGTTGATCACCCACGTGAGGTTGCCCTGCGAGAAGTGCAGCTCGCGCTGGATCGACGGCAGCGCGACGTTCACGATCGTCGCGTCGAGCACCATCATCAGCTGGCCGAGGCACAGTATCCCAAGCGCGATCCAGCGCCGGCGCTCAGAGGCGGCGGGATGCTGGGGGGTCTTGAATCGGTTGAGCAGAGCGGTCATTGGGTTCCTCCGAGGTTGCGGAGAGCACACCATAGCAATTATCATCCATATAACAAGGATGATCTACGAAAAATTAACGATCGCTGGTAATGTGATGATTGGTGCTTTGATGATGTATAGACTTCCCAACGTGGCTGACCAGCGTGACTGTGCCCCCGGCTCGGCGGTGCTGCTGAGCCGCCTGGCCAAGCAGGTGTACCGGCGCTCCAACGAGGAGCAGCTGGGGATGCACCTGCGCCACCTGGTCGCGCTCAGCTACGTCTCAGACCACGACGGCTGTCCCCAGCAGGATCTCGCCGACGCCTTCTGCATGGACGCCAACAACGTGGTCCTGCTCCTGAACGAGCTCGAGCAGCTCGGCTACAGCACCCGCCTGCGCGATCCCAGCGACCGGCGGCGCCACCTGGTCCAGATCACGCCCTCAGGCCGCGAGGCCCTGAGCGTCGCGGAACGCGCTCAGGTGGCGATCGAGGACGACGTGCTCGCGGCGCTCGACGCGGATGAGCGCAGGACCCTGCGCGAGCTGCTCAATCGCGCGCTCCGCAGCGTGGAGCCGACCGACGCGGACGCCTACAGCACGACGATCGCGTCGACCTCGGCCTAATCGCTCAGCCGAGCGCGACGATCGCGTCGATCTCGACCTGCGCGCCGCGCGGCAGCTGCGCGACCCCGACGGTCACGCGCGCCGGCGGATCCTCGGCGAAGAACGACCCGTAGACGTCGTTGACCTCCGCGAAGGCCGCCAGGTCGGTCATGTAGATCGTCAGGCGCAGCGCGCGCTCAAGCGTGGTGCCCGCCGCCTCGCACACCGCGCGCAGGTTCTCCAGGCAGCGACGGGCCTGCTCGGCGGGGGTCGCGCCGACGATCTCCCCGGTTCCCGGGTCAAGCGGTATCTGCCCCGAGCAGAACAGCAGCTCGCCCGCTCGAACCGCGTGGCTGTACGGGCCGATCGCGGGCGGCGCCCCGGATGCGTGGACGGTCTCGCGCTCAGGGGCCACCCAGCAGACCCTAGCGCGAGCGGCTGGGAGCCGGTCGGCGCCGGCCGCGGATCGGGGCCGCGACGCCGCTAAAGGCAATAGATTCCGATGGATGCAACGTCCCGCACGCAAGCTGACCACGGCGCTCATGAGCGCGTGCGCCTGGATCTGTGTGCTGGCCGGCGCGCAGTCGACCGCCGCCGCACAGGCCCAGATCGCGTTCACGCCGTGCGGGGACAGCAACAACTTCGCCTGCGGCCATCTCACCGTGCCGCTGGACCCGAGCGGCGCCACACCCGGCACGCTCACGCTGGCCATGCGCCGCCACCGCGCGCCGGTAGGCGAAGCGCGCAGCGCGATCATCGCGCTCGCCGGCGGGCCGGGACAGCCGGCGCTGCCGTTCGCCGAAGCGTTCGCCGAACTGCTCGGCCCGATCGCTGCGACGCGCGACCTGATCGCCTTCGACCAGCGCGGCATCGGCCTCTCCGCCCCGCTGGCCTGCCACGCCTTCGAACGCCCCGACCTGTACCACTCGTTCGGCGCCGCGCTCGAAGCGTGCGGCAATGAGCTCGGGCCGACACGCACGCTGTACACGACCGCCGACACCGTCGCCGACATCGAGGCGATCCGTCGTGCCGGCGGCTACGAAAAGCTCGTGCTTTACGGCACCAGCTATGGCACGAAGGTCGCCGAGCAGTACGCGCAGGACTACCCCAGCCACGTGGAAGCGCTCGTGCTCGACTCGGTCGTCCCGCCGAACGGACCCGAACCGCTCGATCGCCCGACGTTCGCCGCGGTGCCGCGCATCCTGCGCCAGCTGTGCGCCGCGAAGGCGTGCGCGCACGTCACGCCCAACCCCGTCGCCGACCTCGCGCGCGTCGTCGCGCGGATGAGCCGCGGAGCGCTGCGCGGGCGCGCGATCAATGGCGAGGGTCACGCGCAGAGGATCCCGCTGTCCTCGAACGAGCTCGTCGGGCTGCTGCTCGCCGGCGACTTCTCGCCGCTGCTGCGCTCCGAGCTCGTCACCTCCATCGCCGCTGCCGCGCGGGGCGACACGGCGCCGCTGGCGCGCTTGATCGACAGCGCCGCGCATGCCGAAGGCGAAAGCGAAGACTTCGACTCGCCGCTGTACTACGCGACCACCTGCGAAGAGCAGGACTTCCCGTTCAGCCGCGCGGCCACTCCCAAGGCCCGCATCGCCCAGGCGCTCGCCGCGGCCAGCGCGCTGCCGGCGAGCGCGTTCGCGCCGTTCACCGCGAGCAACGCGCTCGCCCTCAGCGACATTCCGGCGTGCGCCTACTGGCCGTTCACCACGCCCGCCCCGGTGCTCGACGAAGCACCGCTCCCGAACGTCCCCACGCTGATCCTCAGCGGCGCCGACGACCTGCGCACTCCGACCGCAAACGCCCGCGAAGTCGCGGCTCAGATCCCCGACTCGCACCTGCTGGTCGTGCCCTACACCGGCCACTCGGTGCTCACCGACGAGCAGACGCCCTGTGCGAGCGACGCGCTGCAGGCGCTGTTCGCCGCGAAACCCGTGAAGCCATGTGCCGCCACACCCGCCCCGGCGAGCCTGCGCCCGCCGCCACTGCCGCCGCTGCGAATCGCGCTGGTCAGCCCCGCGCGCGGCTACGCCGGGCTGCCCGGGCGCACCCTGCACGCCGTCACGCTGACGCTCGGCGACTTCATCCACCAGCTCGTCTTCCAGCTGACGCTGAGCGGCGCGCTGGAAAGCCTCACCGCTCCCACGCTGCGCTTCGGCGGCCTGCGCGCCGGCTGGGCGCGGTTCGCGGACGGCACGCTCACACTGCACGACTACTCATACGTGCCCGGCGTGACCGTCTCCGGCTCGATCAAGGGGGAAGCCGAGGACCTGCTCGTCGGCGGGCAGACCGCTGCGCATGGCACCCTGCGCAGCGGACCGCACAAGTCGCTCGTCGGCACGCTCGGGGGTGCGCACGTGGTCCTCTCTGCCAGTTCCATTGCGGGCGCGGTCGCCTCGGCAGCTATTGTCGGCAGGGATGCGCAGCAGAGTTCGCACGCTGGCCCTGACGGCGCTGCTGCCCGCAGCGCTGCTCGGCGGCTGGTCCAGCTCCTCGGCAGCATCCAGCCTTAGCTTCATCCCCTGCGCGAGCGTCACCACCTTCCAGTGCACGTCGCTGGCGGTGCCGCTCGCCCGCAACGGAGCGGCGCCGGGCACGATCTCGCTGAGCGTCGAGCGCAAGCTCGCGGGCGCCACCCCCAGCCACGACGCCGTCGTGGCGCTCGCCGGCGGACCCGGCCAGGCGGCGCTCCCGCTCTCGGAATTCATCGCCCAGGCGATCGCACCCGCACTCGGCTCGCGCGATCTGATCGTGTACGACCAGCGCGGCACCGGCGCATCCGATCCGCTCAGCTGCGCCGCGTTCGAAACGTTCAGCGCCAAGCCCGCGAGCCAGATCTTCGAACAGTGCGCGTCGGAGATCGGACCCGCCAGGGGCGCCTTCACCACGGAAGAATCCGTCCAGGACATCGAGGCCCTGCGCGAGGCCGGCGGCTATGAAAAGCTCGTGCTGTACGGGACCTCCTACGGCACCAAGGTCGCGCTCGACTACGCCGCGCGCTATCCCCAGAACGTCGAAGCGCTGGTGCTCGACTCGGCAGTGCCGCCGGAAGGGCAGGAACCGTTCGCGATCCCCTCCTTCCAGGCGATCCCCGGCGTGCTCACGGAGCTGTGCGCGAGCGGCGCCTGCGCCGGGATCACCTCCAACCCGGTCAGCGACATCGCGAGCCTCGCCGCACAACTGCGCAAGCGGCCGCTCAGCGGGTCGGTCTACGACGGCTCGGGCAAGCGCCGCGCGAGCACGCTCGACGAGCAGGGCCTGCTCGACATCCTCGAGGCCGGCGACCTGAACCCCGCGCTGCGGGCGCTGCTGCCCGCAGCCGTGCGATCGGCGCTCGACCACGATCCCGACCCGCTGCTGCGCCTGCACCTGCTCTCCGAGGGGCTGATCCCCAACGTGCCCATCGAAAGCATCACCGGCGAACAAGGCTCGCAGGTCCTCGACGAAGCGCTGTTCGTCACCACCAGCTGCGAGGAGGGCCCGTTCCCGTGGCAGCGTGCCGCACCGACCGCCACCCGGCTCGCCGAAGCCACCGGCTACCTGCACGCGCAGACGGCCAGCGACTTCTACCCGTTCGACGCGGTCACCGCGTACGCCAACAGCCTCGTCCCCGGCTGCGCCGGATGGCCGGACGCATCCCCGGAGCCGGCCCCCACGAGCGCCCTGCCGAACGTGCCCACCCTGATCCTGTCAGGCGAGCAGGACCTCCGCACGCCCACAGCCGGTGCGCAGCGCGTAGCCGCGCTGATCCCCGACGCCCAACTGCTGGTCGTCCCGTTCACCGGACACTCGGTGATCGGCAGCGACCTCAGCGGCTGCGCCTCGCTTGCGCTGAAGGCGTTCTTCACAGGCGAGCCCGTGCAGCCATGCGCGGCCACCGTCGACCAGTTCGCTCCCACCCCGGTCACCCCCACCAAGCTCTCCCGCGTGAGCCCGCCCGCGGGGCTCGGCGGGCGGCCCGGTAAAACGCTCGTCGCGGTGCTCGACACGCTCGTGGACCTCAACCGCCAGCTGATCGCAGCCACGCTGCAGGCCAACCAGCAGCTGCCCAGCGGCTCGAGCTTCGGCGGGCTGCACGGCGGCTACGCCAAGCTCACAACCTCGGCGGCGATCCTCCGGGATCTCTCGTTCGTGCCCGGCGTCCGGCTCACCGCGACGTTCCCCGTACGGAGCGGTGCGCTGCAGGCGGCCAACATCCGAATCACCGGGACGGAAGCCTCCACAGGGACGATCCGCTTCGGGGCAACCTCCAAGCAGGTCACCGGCACGCTGGCCGGCAAGCACTTCGACGTGAGCCTCGCCAAGGTCAGGCTCTCCCGCGTGGGCCCTGGCGAATGGCCATCGTACGCCGCGCTCGGCAAGCTGCTCGGACGCAGCCAGGCCCGGGGCCGGCTCGGTGGCGCCCGCGCCCGCCGCGGCGCCGCCGCGGCGCCGGCACTACCCTGAGCGGGTGCCCAACGCACTAGCGCAGGAGACCTCCCCGTACCTGCGCCAGCACGCCGAGAACCCCGTCGACTGGCTGCCATGGGGCCCCGCCGCGCTCGCGCGCGCACACGCCGAGGACAAGCCGCTGCTGGTGTCGATCGGCTACTCCGCGTGCCACTGGTGCCACGTGATGGAGCGCGAGTCCTTCGAGGATCCACGCACGGCGAGCCTCATGAACGAGAGCTTCGTGTGCGTCAAGGTCGACCGCGAGGAGCGCCCCGACGTCGACGCGCTCTACATGGAGGCCGTCCAGGGCATGACCGGCCACGGCGGCTGGCCGCTGAACGTGTTCCTCACGCCCGAGCAGCTGCCGTTCTACGGCGGCACCTACTTCCCGCCCGACGCTCGCCACGGCATGCCCGCGTGGACGCAGGTGCTGCAGGCGATCGCCGAGTCCTGGGAGCAGAGCCGCGAGGAGATCCGCGCGGGGGGCGAGCGCCTGCGCGAGCGTCTGTCCGGCGGCGCGCAGCTCTCGCCCTCCGACCAGCCACTCGACCCGCGCACGCTCGAGCAGGCGGTGGCGACGCTCGCGGAGAGCTTCGACGCGCGTCACGGCGGCTTCGGCCGCGCGCCGAAGTTCCCGCAGGCGCCCGTGCTCGAGCTCCTGCTGCTGCGCGACGACGGGCGCACGATGGCGCTCACGACGCTGCACGCGATGGCCGGCGGCGGCATCCACGACCAGCTCGGCGGCGGCTTCGCGCGCTACAGCGTCGACGCCAGCTGGACGGTGCCGCACTTCGAGAAGATGCTCTACGACAACGCGCTGCTCGCGCGCGCCTACCTGCACGGCTGGCAG
The DNA here is from genome assembly GCA_050012835.1 of Solirubrobacteraceae bacterium. Classification (GTDB taxonomy): domain Bacteria; phylum Actinomycetota; class Thermoleophilia; order Solirubrobacterales; family Solirubrobacteraceae; genus Palsa-744. The sequence goes on from JBEKGK010000085.1 coordinate 13,399, forward strand.
CGCTCGCAGGACGCGCGGCTGCGGGCGGTCTGCGTCGACACGCTCGAGTGGGCGCTGCGCGAGATGCGCGGCCCCGAGGGCGGCTTCTACAGCGCGCTCGACGCCGACTCCGAGGGCGTCGAGGGGCGCTTCTACGTGTGGAGCCTCGCCGAGTTGACGGATGTCCTCGGCGCGGACTCCGACGCCGCGATCGCGTGGCTGGGGGTCACCGAGCAGGGGAACTTCACCGACCCCCACCACCCGGGCACACAGCGCGAAGCGCTGGGTCCGGGCCTCAACGTCCTGACCGATCGAGCGATCACGGGTGGGCCCGCACCCGACCGTGAGACCAGCGAGCGCATTCGCGAGCGCCTGCTCGCGGCGCGCGAACAGCGCGAGCGCCCCGCGCTCGACGACAAGCGTCTGACGAGCTGGAACGCGCTGATGATCAGCGCCCTGGCCGACGCCGGCGCGGCGTTGGAGGAGCGCCGCTATCTCGACGCGGCAGTCGCCTGCGCCGAGTTCCTGCAGCGGGACATGCGAGACCAGCGTGGGCGCCTGTTGCGCAGCTACAACCACGGCCAGGCCAAGATCAACGCCTACCTCGAGGACCACGCCTTCCTGCTCGAGGCGCTGATCGCGCTGTTCGAAGCGACCTGCGAGGAGCGCTGGTTCCGGCAGGCCACCGCGCTCGCCGACGAGATCATCGCCCGCTTCGCCGACCCCGACAAGGGCGGCTTCTTCTCGACGGCAGCCGACGGCGAAGCGCTGATCGTCAGGCGCAAGGACCTCGAGGACTCCCCCATCCCCTCGGGCTCATCCAGCGCCGCCGCCGGCCTGCTGCGCCTCTCCCAGCTCAGCGGCAGCGACGAGTACGAGCGTCACGCCCTCGGCGCGCTCGCGCTCGTCGCCGAGATCGCCCCGCGCCATCCCACCGCGTTCGGACATCTGCTGCAGGCGCTGCATTGGCACTTCGCGCCCGCCCGCCCGATCGCCTGCGCGATCCCGGCTTCTCCCCAGGCGGGGTCGGCTGAAGTTGTGGGCGATTGAGCGGCAAGATCCCACGCAGCACCGCGGTCGCTCGTCCGGCCTAGCGTTTCGTCCCAAGACGCGAGGACAATCGTCGTGTGTCCGCCGCACTGCTCACGGAGCTGAGCTACCAAGCAGCCATCCGCTCGCTGGACCTCCAGGAGCGCGGGGTCGAGCAGCTTCGTGCAAGGACCGGGACGCTGCTCGCCGCATCGTCCCTCACGGCTTCGTTCCTTGGGGCACAGGCGATCCAGCGCGACGGCATCGGCCCGCTCAGCGCCCTTGCGCTCGTCGCGCTCGCGTCTTCGATCGTGCTCTGCATCTATGTGCTGCTGCCCAAGCGCGACTTCGTGTTCGACATCGAGCCATCCAGAATGTACGAGTCGCTGCTTGATGTAGCGTCCGACGAGTCGGAGCTTCGCCGGCGGCTCGTCTACTGGCTGGACAGCTTCTGGCAAGCCAACCAGGACATGATCAACGCGCTCGGCCGATACTACGTAGGCGCAGCTGTCGCACTGCTGCTCCAGCTCGCGTTCTGGTCATGGGCGCTGGCCGCTAGCATTTCGTGAGATGACCGTCACGCAGCCGACACCTCCCATGCGGCCACAGGGCCTCTGGCTCTCCAATTCCGCGATGACCAGCGTGCACCTGATCCCACCTCCTCCTCCACCTCCGCCACCCCCCGGTCTGGGGCGCCCGGAGACGCGTGGATGGAAATGGCTGGGCTTCCTCACGAAGTAGCACACGCTCAAGCGCCGAGCGACGGGCTACCAAATACCACCGGAATCCCACGGCCGACCCCGAGAGCCGGAGCCCGACAGGGCGTAGGCCCTTAAGACCTTAAGACTTCTCCCTTCTCCCCCTACAAAATCGACAGGTAGCGGTCGAGCTCCCACTGCGTCACCTGCACGCGGTAGTCGTCCCACTCCTGGCGCTTGATCTCCACGTAGCGGTTGAACATGTGCTCACCGAGCGTGCGCAGCACCAGCTCGGACTCCGCAGTCAGCTCGATCGCCTCGCCGAGGCTCTCCGGCAGCTGCTCCACGCCCAGGCGCCGGCGTTCCTCGCCCGGCAGGTGGTACAGGTTCTTCTCCATCGGCTCCGGCAGCTCGTAGCCCTTCTCGATCCCCTCCAGGCCCGCCTGCAACAGCGCCGCGAACGTCAGATACGGGTTGCAAGCCGGGTCCGGGCAGCGCAGCTCCATGCGCGTCGCCTTCTCGTTCCCGGGGTGATACAGCGGCACGCGCACCAGCGCCGAGCGGTTGCGCCGCGACCACGCCACGTACACCGGCGCCTCGAAGCCGGGAACCAGGCGCTTGTACGAGTTCACCCACTGCGCGAAGATCGAGCAGATCTCGCGCGCGTGCTTGAGCTGGCCCGCGATGAACGCCTTGCCCACGTCTGACAGGAAGTACTGGTCGTCGGGGTCGTAGAACGCGTTCTTGCCGCCCGCGAACAGCGACTGGTGCGTGTGCATGCCCGAGCCGTTCTCGCCGAACAGCGGCTTCGGCATGAACGTCGCATGCCAGCCGTACTTCATCGCGTACTCCTTCACCGTGATCCGGTACGTCATGCAGTCGTCGGCCATCTTCATCGCGTCCGCGTAGCGCATGTCGATCTCGTGCTGCGAGGGGCCCACCTCGTGGTGCGTGTACTCCACGTGGATCCCCAGCTGCTCCAGCGCCAGCACCGTCTCGCGGCGCACGTCCGAGCCCGCGTCCAGCGTCGTCAGGTCGAAGTAGCCGCCTTCGTCCAGCACCTCCGTCGAGCGCGAGTCTTTGAACAGGAAGTACTCCAGCTCCGGGCCCACGTTGAACGTGTCGAAGCCCATCTCCCGCGCGCGCTGCACCGCCCGGCGCAGCACATGCCGGGGATCGCCCTCATACGGCGTTTTCTCGGGCGTGATCACGTCGCAGAACATGCGCCCCACGCCCTGCTCCTCCGGACGCCACGGCAGCACAGCGAACGTGCTCGGGTCGGGCATCGCGATCATGTCCGACTCCTCGATCGCGTTGAAGCCTGTGATCGACGAGCCGTCGAAGCCCATCCCCGCCTCGAACGCGT
>JBEKGK010000086.1:0-15839 GCA_050012835.1 Solirubrobacteraceae bacterium
CAAGCAGACGGGAGGGCTCTCGCTTTTTACGAACGCGCGAACTCTGCCACCCAACCACCCATCCCGGCCGTCAACAGCGCGAACACCCCCGCGCATGCCGAACTCAAGCGGCGCTCAACAGCTCTACACGGCGGCTGAGGGATATTGGAAGGGCACGAAGGTTGGCAGGGCTGGCTGGAGTCCCAAGCAGCTCGCCAAACGTGCGGACGTGCCGGCCGGGATCACGGGTGCGACCAAGGAAGCGGTCGCGCTTCTCGGCGCGAGCCGCAACTACCACGCTCATTTGGACGTGGAGAGCAACTTCTCGCCCGACGAAATAGTGAGTCAGACCTACCAGTCAACGAGGAGACTTCACGCGCTTCTACAGGCGTGCCTTTTGCGCGAGGTGGGTATCGACACGTCCAACGTAGAACGACTCCTAAAGCAGCACTATCGGTCCTGGCCGATTCCGTAAGACCGCCGATTGGTGAGCGCTTGGCGTCAGCGGCTCGGTTTCTAAGCCGGGCCGCGCTGCTTGTACGATGTATTGTTGTCGCTCTCGGCATAGCGGTATGGGCGCAACGAGAAGTCCGCGAACTCGATCGCTTCGGGGGTAGGCGTAGTAGTGTGGGCGTGGCTCCGGCGGTCGCTGTTCGGGCTCACTGCGCCTGTAAAAGGACCTCCAATGCTTGATCACAGCGCAGGAACCGCTGAAGGCGCTCCACCTCGTCAGGCTCAAGATCATCGGGAATCTCGAAATGGCTTTCGAGAAGCGCTCCAATGTCGGGATCGGCTTGATAATTCGGCATCAAATACCTCCGATCGTTGGCGAAAGAGTGCGATGGCTCGACCACCTGCGCAGCTGAGCCCAGAAATCCAGCGGACACCCCGGTCGTCGATCCTATAACGTTTCCGCTCATGGGAATTCGGAGGCGGATCGCGGCGCGTGCGACTGAGTTGGGGGGTGCCGCGACCGAGGCGGCTATCGTCCACGCGCAACACGCAGGCGCGAGATATCAGGGCCTACGAGCCGTGTTCAAGGACGAGGAACGACCCGTTACGATCGAGAACGTCCTGGCGGCCCTCGTCGATGCCGTGCGGGCGGACGAGCACGAGGAGGACCGGTCGGCTCGCGACCTGTTCAAGACTGCACGCAGTCGACGGCGACGTCTGGGGCTCCTGTCATTCGGTGCGGGCCCTCTGGTGGGGGTAGCGACCCACATCGTCGACCTCTACTGCGAAACGGCCACGGTATGTGATCTGGCCGACCTGCACTCGATTGCGCTGACCGAACACGACATCGCGGCTCACATGCTGGTGCTGTGGGGGATCTTGGATGGCGTCGATGAGGCGGAGGCTGTCATGACGGGCACCGGCACACAATCCCTCGCCTCGATCATCGCAGGACGCATCCACGGCGGCGCGGCCGAACACATCCCGGACAAGCTCACCAAGCGCGCTGCCATCCAGGCCCTGTGGGATGCGCGGCACCTGGTGGACGACGCACGAGAGGTGGCAGGCGCCGGGAGCGTCCGTGGCGTCGTTTTCACGGGACACAGAACCAAGCAACTCATCAAGAAAGCCGAGCTACAACTCGGTGTGGGACAGCCGCCCGAAAAGCCTGGAATGACCGGCAGAAAGGAAACCGTGTCACCGAACACCTACCTCAACCTCTACTTGGACGCAGGGATCTCCGGTGACCAGGAGAAGTACGGCCGTTGCCTCGATGCGGTTCTCGCACAGGAAGGAATCGGAGTCGACGACATCGTCGGGATCGGCGAAAAGGACGACGATCTCTGCGTCGTTTACCGTCAAGCGATCACGCTAGTTTCTGAGAAAGGAATGTTCAACAAGCGGCTTGAGGTGCGGCGCGTCGCTAGCATCGCATCGGTCGCGAGGCTGCGGAAAGAAATAGAGGGATTCAAGGGGCGAGGAGGACTCAGCATCATCGGCTACGACAGCAGCGGCGAGGAGCTATGGAAGATCAATTGGGGTCTCGGCGGACCCGATGGGGTCCTACCGATGGTGGAACGACAGAGCGACCATCTGTTCAAAGTGATCGGTGAAGCCATGGACAAAGTTTCCGATGCTCCCGCCCGTCCCTCGGTTTCCTCCGCGTCCTCGAAGGCGGGCGCGCTCATGGACTGGGCAGCCGATGTTGTAAAGGCTTCTGGTGTTGAGATCACCAATGAGCGGGTTGAGGAGCACGCCAACATGGTCGCGGCAACGATGCGACTCTACGAGTTCCTACCTCTCGGTGCTCCGTTCGGGATAGACAGCCTGAACAAGTTCTACCCAGCTGGCGAGATGCCAGATGGGACACCGATAGAGACCTTCGATGAGCTCTACGGACACGTCGTTGTGAAGGTCGGCAGCGCCCGACCGGTCGATCAGGTCATCGACAAGTATCTAGCTGATCACTGGGCCGAGTTCGTCAACGGCTGTCGCGAGACGTACTCGTAGGTCGTTTGGGTAGTCCATGCACGAGTTATCCGTGTCGATGCTCGCCTGCCCCGGGGTTACCGCCTTTTCCACCGCAGCTTGGACAGGTGACTCGTTCCCGCCAGCTCTTTGTTCCGTCTCTTCGCGTTTCCTCGATTGTCCCGTTTCCGTTGCATTTGTAGCAACGGTGGCAGTTGGGACAGCTCGGGTCGTACCCAGGCATTATTCCTCCTCGCGTCGTCCGTTACCAGCCCACCGATCCGTGCCGGTCAGGGCTCCGAGAGCATATATGAGAGGCGACTCGCAACTGCTCGTCAATTCGACGGAAGAGCGTTGGGCTGGACTTGAACGTCGCGGTTGCAGAACCGGCATATGACCGCTGCCGCCTTGATGGTCTCCGCACACCAAGGGCAGGTGCGCTCGTCTGACTGGGCTGGAGGCGGGGGTGTGTAGATGTTTCCGCTTTCGGGCGGGCTTTCCAGGCGTTCGTTAGTCTCTTGAACGCCCTGGATGAAGCCTTCAGGAGTGTGCCCATAGTTGGCGCGCAGGATCTCCTTCACGACCGCCACGTTGTCGGCCGCATCCTCGGGGACGTTGAGAAAGAGAATGGTCTCTGGATCGTGGATCGTTTGAGCAGACAGGAAGCTGGCGGCTGTATCGCGTGCGTTAGCGCACGCCTCCGCGAAGGCGCGGTGCAGCGGAGCGAACTCTTGCTCCGCATCTTCAGCGTACTTCGTGAAGTTCCGGATTGCGATTGGGGTGCCAGGCAGCCCATCATTCTGATGCTCAGCAATCTTGCGTCTGGCTCCGACTGCCCGATTGGCGACCTCGAGACATGCGTTGGCGGCGTTGGAGACCTCCCGACAGGCTGCTGAGTAGAGCTGCGCCCATTTGACAGCCGTCTCCATGGCTGGGTCGGGCGTTGCGTCGTTCATGGCTGCCTCCGGTTCGTGCTCTTGGCAGGTGAGGCACCTCCGACTAGTCCCTCCCCGCATTCTAACTATTCGCCGCGCAAAAGCTAGCACGACATCGGGCTGTCGACGTGTTCGCAAGCTGACGTGACCACCCATCTCTTCAGGCCACATTACAGCCGGCTGTCCCGTTCCCGTCTTCGTCGAAGGAGATCACGGATACATCATCTAAACCAGAGGGAAGCTGTTACAGGTCGCGTGGGCGCACAGCGATGTTGAGCCGGGCGACTCCGCGGAGTAGGCGGTCGTCAACGCTCACGAGCTTGCATACGAGCATTTGCGCGAGCGCCACATATTGCGCGTCATAGGTCTTGGCCCAGCCGAGTTCATCCGCGACGCGCCACGCGGCCTCGATCAAACCGTTGGGCGTTTGGATCTGAACGGGTGCTTCGAGTAGGCGGCCGAGCATCATCTTGGAGCGCTGCGCAGAGATCTCTTTGCGCCAGGCCATCTCGTGCAGTACCGAGCTTGCCTCGATGAGCATGAGCTGAGGTGCGACCAGTGCCTGCCCGCGCAGTCGCGCGAAGCCCACGGGCGTAGGGCAGGCTGCCACGGCCACCGACGCATCGACTACGAGCATCTGGAGTCAGTGGCCGCTGCGAGAACGATGCAGCGCGGCTACCCAGTTCGGTGCCGGCGAGCCGTCATCGCCGACCTTCCACTCGTCGGGCAGCTCTGCCATCGGGAACAGCTCGTCTTCGATTTGGCGAAGGTCGCCCGCCTCGATCTCGTGATGCCCTCCGACACGGCGCGCCGGCAAACGCCCGGACCTGATCCAGCGACGGACCGTCTCGGGGTTCCTCCCGATCTTCTCGGCGACTTCGGCGACGGACAGCATCTGGAGGATTGTAGGCGTGGATGCGGACCCCTCCAAGCGCGCGATGCTTCATGCCTGGCCCGAGTGCAGCCGAGCGCTCTTGTTCGCCGGCGGCGAGCTGCGTACGTGCGCGAGCGTTCGCAGGCGATCCCGCAATCCAGCTCTAGCAAGCCAAGTTTCGCACCCTTCCAACCAGTATCGCCCATGACAGTTGTCGGCATGAGGTTCGACGAATCGCCCATGCGTGAGGGGCGGGGATCTGTTCAGAGGTCCGAAGCTGTTGACATCCTCGGTGGGTGCATTCAACTGGTCGCTTCCGTGACCGCGAGGAGTCGCGGTTCTACCAAGCTCGGGGTCTTTCGCCAGAGCAGACCTGGCAGGCCCTCGGCGACGAACTCGCCCGCGTCTTGGACGACGCGCAGCGAGCCTTCTGGCGAACCCCGTTGCGTATGGATCCCGAGCGCGTTCGCTGGTGGCACGGAGCGATCTTCGCTCGCCGCTTCCCGCATGACGGCGGACGATTCCGCCGTGAGATGGCCTTCTTCGGAGTGCTGCTGCCAGACGACAGGATGCGTCAGCTGGAAGGAGTCGCGCCCGAGGCCATCCACCGCGAGCTCGCGGCGGTCTGCGCGGCGTTCAACCGGCGCAGCGAGGACCTTGGTGCGAGTGCGGACAGAGGCGCCCTCGACTACACGCGGGCTGCTGCAGCGCTCTATTCGGGCATCCTGCGGGTGCATCCCTTCGTGGACGGCAACCACCGCGTGAGCTTCGTCGCATTGTCAGCTGCGCTGTGGTCGTTCGGTCTGCCCAACGTTAGGTTCATCGGCGCCGAAGAGATGATCGCCCACGACGACGCCGTGGTTCCAGCGCTTGTCTCTGCCCCCGGGGACGTAGAGCCCTTCGCTCAACTCCTGGCGAAGCGCATCGAGAGCGCGGGCACCGGTCCGACATGAGGTACCCTCAAGGCGTGGAAAACGGCTCTCACCCTCGACTGAAGAAGCTCGACCGTGCCCATACGGTCTGCGGTGATCGGCTCGTAGAGACCACTCCTGCGGTCAACCGCGAGGTCGCCGAAAGCGCGATGCTGCTCTCTCAGGGAGCCCGCCGGGCCATCGAGATGATGCGCGAGGCCGACAACGGCAATGCGGATCTGGCGGCGCCCGCTCCAGCCGGGACCGAAACGCACCCCGCCTGACGCGTAGCTGGGAATCAAGACGATGAGCGCTATCGACAAGAGGACCGACGAGCTATTCATGGCCGCCACACTGAGCGACGATAGTCTCGGCTACCCGGACGATGTCGCGTTCGTCCCCGGCGACGAGGATTGGGCTGACGATGTTGTGTGGCGCAACCTGGCCGATGAGTGTCGCGCCACGGTGGTCGTGGGCGACGAGACCGAGTTGATGCTGATCCCGTTTCCGCGGAGCATCGTAGACCGGTTGCGCAGGTGCGTGCGTGTACGTGTGACCCACAGACCGCACGGCCAGATCACGACGTACGCGACTTCCAGCACATTGGGACGTCACCCGGTACGCGAGATGCGCGAGCTCGCTCACGCCTAGAGCCGCGAGGACCGACGCGATGACGGTCACGATTGACGGGCTCGTATTCGAGAGCAGCAACTACGACGCAGATGGCGACGTGCTCTACCTGGGCCGTGGTGAATCAAACGTGGCAGCTGATGCTCTGCTCACGTCCGAGGGACACGGTGTCCGCTTTGATTGTCACGGCGAGGTGATCGGCGTCACGATCATCAACGCGCGACGGATCGTTGAGCAGGACGGCTACCTCACAATCACGTTGCCGCACTCGGTGCGGGTGGACGCTGGCGAGCCGGCGGCAGTTCTGGGCTAGCCAGCCCGGGGCCGTCACTTGTCAGGTCGCCTTCGCAGCGTTCGAGAGATCGGGCGAGGCGTCGCCCCGGTCGCGTACGCCAGCGTTCGCAGCGCATCGCCGAATTGCGCTCTGGCAAGCCAAGTTTCGCCCTCCCAACCAGTATCGCCCATTCGAGGTAGTTCCGTAACGGTGCGCTCGTTGTCGGGAGCGCCGACGCCTAACGGAGCCTATGTGCCCGCCCGTTGCTCAGCTTCGATCGAAGCGTCCGTACGAGGTGAGCAGTGTGCGCTGAACGACCTCGGGGAGGTACTCGTCGAGGAACACCCGCGCTACGAGCTCCTGGCGCGAGCTGACGTCGAGCTTCTCGAACAGGCTCTTGACGTGGTCTTGGACGGTATGGGGCGAGAGCACGAGGGCGGCTGCGATCTCAGGGTTGCTCAAGCCGCGGGCAAGGAGTGTTGCCACCTCACGCTCGCGAGGGGTGACTCCATGCATCTCCAGGCGCAGGGTTGCCGACTGCGGCCCCGACGCCCGCTCGAGGACGATGGCGACCCTGCCGTCGGCTGGACCTGCTTTGGACGCATGCAGCGTGATCCAGCCGGACGGGCTGGGAACGGTGACGGCGTTGCTGCCGACCTCCGCGCGTTGTTCTGAGGCCCGGACGAACGACGCAAGTGCGAGGACGGTTGCGGGGAGGGATCCGTCCTCGTAGGTCAGGGCATCGCTGCCAAGCGCGTCGATCAGCTCACGTGCCGGTGGCGTCATCAACTCGACAGCGTTTTCAGCGCCGATGATGATGAGCCCGGGCGCGTCGGTGCCTGCGGCGCGGCGTGCTGCATCGAAGCGCAGCGATGCGCGAATGCCGTGGGCGATCGCGCCCGCGATGCGCGCGAGCGCGTCGGCGTCGCTCTGGCTGAACGCGCCGCTGCTCTCGCGGCGCGCAATGTGGACCGCCCCCCAAACTCGACCACGGATGACGAAAGCGGCGCGAAGCTCGTGGGGAATGCCGGAGGGCTTTAGGAGGTCGCGGTAGCGCGCGCTGCGCTCGGGGTGGCCTCGCGTGGCCTGGTCGAGGGTGCCGACCGGAACTCTGCGAGCCGCGAGCTCGGCGAAGGTGTTGCTGTCCGGGATCAGATACTCGCTGCGCACGAGGAGCTCTCCGGCGGTGGTGGCCGTCTCGGCCGTGTAGATGCCTCGCTCGATCAGCTCTTTGGGCGAGTCGCTCGTGAGAAGGCGCGTATGGGGATCGAGCGTATGCCAGCAGCTCGCGTCGCTGTCGACGACGCGACGCAAACGAGGCGCGAGCTCGGCGAAGTACTCATCGCGGGGAAGCCCGCGCTCGCCCAAGAGCACGACCTCTTGATGAGCGCGGTCCACCGACCATTGAGCTGCCGTCACGCCCTCATTATTCACCAGCCCGACGACCGCCGTGCGCACGAAATATCCCTGCTGCCGGGGGATGGACCGGAGCAGCTGGTGGGGCGAACCTGTCGGCCATGACATCGACCAACGACGGAAGGAGCAGCAGATGAGCAACGTCGCTGAGACTGCGCAGCCGATCGTCTTCGGACCCGGCGAGGGAGAGGCGTACTGGTTCCTGGGAGCGCTCGCGACCATCAAGGCGTCAACGGAGAGCACCGCGGGGCGCGTCGCCGTGATCGAGCACCTCGCCCCCCGGGGGCACGGTTCGCCACTGCATGTACACAGCCGCGAGGACGAGTGGTTCTACGTCATTGACGGCGAGCTGACTTTCTGGGTCGGCGGTGAGGTGAGCATCGCACCCGCCGGATCATTCGTCTTCGGTCCCAAGGGGATTCCGCACACGTTCGTCGTGAGCTCAGACGAGGCGCGCTTCCTACTCGTCGCCGAGCCTGCCGGGTTCGAGCGCTTCACCCGCGCGCTGGGGGAGCCGGCGGCGAGCCTCGAGATCCCGCCCCCAGCGACAGAGCCACCCGATGTCGACGGCCTCGCACAGCTCGCCGCGACCTTCGGAATCCAGATCGTCGGACCGCCCGGTATCCCGGACTGATCCGCGATCCGACTTCAGAGAACGGAGCTTGTCATGAACCGTCACGCAACCGAACTAGCAAAGCTCGACCGCGCCCGCGAGATCCATGTCGCTGCGCTCAACGCCGGTAACCCGGAGGTTTGGGCGGGGTGCTTCGACGCCAAGGCCGTGCAAATGCCTCCAAACCAGCCGCCCAACGTCGGTGCTGAATGCATCCTGAACTGGTCGCGCGGATTCCTCGCCGCCTTCAACGCAGAGTTCTCCCTTGCCCCACAGGAGGTCCAGTTGGCTGACACGGCATGGGCCTTCGAGCGCGGCGCATACGAGATCACGCTCGTGTCCCGGGCAGGCGGCGACGCGCTTCGGGACGCAGGCAAGTACCTCACCATCTATCGACGCCAGGACGATGGGGGATGGCTCATGGCCTACGACATCTGGAACAGCGACAACCCGGCTCCCGCGGAGGCGTCCTAAACGGTTGGGCGACGGGGACATCGAGCCATTCGCGCAGCTCCTCGCGACTCGGATCGAACGCGCGAGAGGCTCCGTGGCATGAGATACCCTGAGGGCATGGAAAACGGCCCGCATCGCTCGAATGGTACGGATGTTGCTCTCCTAGGGCGCACGGCGCGCGATCGAGATGAAGCGCGAGGCCGCGGAAGCCGACACTCACGCTGTGCCCGCCGCTTCGGACTGAGCCCCGTCGTCTGCTCAGGCGTCGTCCATCAGTGCATGTCGGGTCAAGCGTCGCTGGTTTGGCGCTCAACCGACGATCGTGAAGACCAGCGACTTTGGCGCCGAGGTCCCTGTGGCGTTGCTGGCCGTAACGATGAGCGTGTAACGTCCGGGCGCGAGCTTGTGCGTGTGTGGCAGGCGACCCTGGAAGACGACCTTGCTGGTGCCGCCGGGCGCGGCGAAAGGGAAGATCCCGGCGGTAACGGTGCGCTCGCAGCGTCGATGCCGCCTGTTCCTGTTGGTGATGGCGAGGCACATCCGGCCGACTCTCCGTCCGCTGACACGCCGGGTGAAGCGAAATGTCACTCGTGCCTGCTGGTTGAGAGAGAATGAGAATGTGGTCCCGACCGGCGGCCGTGTCGTCTTGCCGGTGGCGCTGACGAGTGCGGTCCTGTTGCCCTCACGCCACACGACATGCGATTGACGGAGGTCCGAGACGGTTACGCGCAAGACGAGTGGTGGCGCTCCGCTGGAGAAGACCGCTTGAATGAGCGGCGAGGACGCCGAGCCGGCGTAGTAGGGGTCGCCGGAGTAACTCGCCACGATGGAGTGTGCTCCGCCCAGACCGTATGTCGTCTGGCAGCTCGCGTGGCCGTTGGCTTCGCTCACGCTCACCGCGTCGCAGCCGGCGATGGTTGCGCCGCCATCGGTGAAGCTCACCGTGCCGCTGTCCGGCACCGGGCTTACAGCTGCCGTGAAGGTCACGGGCTGGCCCGCGGACGACGGATCGGCCGATGAGGTCAGAGCCGTCGTCGTGGGCGACGGCGCGGGGGTCGCGGCGATCGTGAACGCCGTCACCTTGTTGCCGTTGGCGGCGAACAGCCGTCCGTCGCCGGCGCCTGGCGTGCTGAAGTGCTCGAAGCTCCCGAGGTTGCTTTCGAACTTGACCGCGCCGGTGCTCGGGTCCAGGCCGTACAGATATCCGGGTTTCCCTTCATAGCTCGCCACCCACACCAGGCCGCCCGCGAATATCGGCGGTCCCACCGCGTTGCCGTCGACTTTCCAGCTCGCGTCAGCGCTCAGCTTCGGTTCGGCGCTGCCGAGGGCGCTCACCGAAACCGCGTTCAGGCCGTCGCTGCAGGTCACGTACAGTGTCCCGGCGGAGGCGCTCGCCGCTACGTAGATGCCGCCGCCCCACGAGCCGCCGCAGACGCCCAGTTCGGCGGTGGGGGCGGCGCCGACACCCCCCAGGGCGTCGGTGTGAAGCAGGACGCCCACGCCCTGCTTGCCGATCTCGAACGCGAGCTCGTCTGGAAGTAGCACTGGATCGCTCGAGCCGAGGTCTTGGTCGTGTTCGTCGAGTTTCTGCCAGTCCGCGGGCGCCCAGGCTTCGAGCAGTTCGAGGTTCGAATCGAGCTTGAGCACTGAGTCTCCGTAGTCGTATGTCGGACCCGACGTCCCGTTGCCGGTCGCCGCGTATAGGTCTCCGCTCGAGTCGTCCGCCGGACCGTTGCCGGCGCCCCAGATCGCGCCCTCGTCGTCCCCCGATTTCGAATCGACCTGGTAGGAGCGAAGCGGACCGGCCCCGCTCTCGGGAGCCCCAACCAGCCAGCCCCAGTAGGTGGCGCAGTCGCCGTCGTTGCCGCCATAGCCGATCACGACCTCGTTTCCGTCGAGCGCCAGCGCGGCCCGCTGGAGCTGCTCGGCGGCGCTGCCACCGCTGGGAAATGGGGGATCGACGTCGATCGGGAAGCCGGGGCGCATGGCGCCGGTGCCCAGTTCGAGGGCGACCAGCATGTGCCGGATGCTTTCCGCGTGGGTCCCGTCCCACGTGTCGGTGACGGCGTAGATCGTCTTCGTCGCCGGGTCGATCACGGGCGTGCCGGTGATGCCGACCGTAGGTTCGATGTCGCCGCACGGCAGCTGCGTGCTCGGTACCGGTGTTCCGAGGTGCGCTTCCCAGGCGATCGCGCCGGTCGCTGCGTCGAGTGAGTAGATCGTGTCGTTCTCGGTGGCCACGTACACCTGCGAGCCATACACGAGCGGCTCGGTGTAGATGCTGCCGTCAAGCGTACCGGTCTGCCACAGCTGGGCAGGGGGCAGGGGGGACGTGCTTTCCGGATCGATCCCACTGCGCTCGGTGTCGTGACGATACGTCGTCCACGCCGGGATCGCGCCGCTCGCGGCGCCGGCGAATAGCGACAGCGCCGCGAAGAGTAGCGCGGCTCCCATGGCGACGACGCTCAGGGGCCGGAAGAGGTGGTTTGCAGACACGGGAGGCCTGGATCTGCACTCTACTCTCGTCTGGCACCGCGGAGAACTGGCTGGACGTTTATCGGGTCCAGTCGAGGCGCCCGGGAGCGTCCCGATCCATCGCGGGCGCTACAAGGCGTGGATGCGGACCCCTCCACACCCGCGACGCGTCAAGCACGGCTGGGAGCAAGACGTTGTTGTGCCGCTGGCGGCGCTGCCTGCGTGCACCAACGTTCGCAGCTGATCCAGGAATCTCGCTTAGCAAGCCATGTTTCGCACCCTTCCAACCAGTATCGCCCATAGAGCGCATAGTGTGAGAGATCAGTAGACCATCTCGTTGCTTGGCTCACGGCGCCGGGGTGGTCTCCAACAGATCGCCCGTCGCGGAACGGGTGGACAGCGTTGATCTCAGCGTAGTAGTGCGTCAGCGGCTCTTCGAACTGTTCGCGGCCGAGGCCGTGGAGAAAGTCCTCGCGAGCGAGATCCGCGAACAGCGTTGTCAGGTAGGGGCCGATGTGCTCGGGCAAAGCGAACAGATCCCCGCCCTTGGCGATACGTACCGTGCGGAGCTCGCCGGCCCATGGGTATATGTCGCCGAAGATATAGCGGTGGGTCGCCTGCAGGTGGGCGAGGTCGTAATCGCCGGGGATGAAGCGTAGTTCGAGCTGCGCGATGCGAATGACGCTGAGCGGCGCCTCGCGCTCGGCGAGGTCGGCTGCCTGACGTATGCCGAGGCGGTTGCGCAAGACGTCGGTGCCGGGATAGACGTAGGGATCATCCGCCATCGGCCGAACGTATCGTGGTCGCGCGTCGGACCTTACGCACGTGCTGGCGTGAACAGCTCGGCAAGCCCCTCACCGGCGCCCATCCGCTGTGCTGCCTCGTCCAACTGCGCGTCGCTGATCTCCCCAGACGCCCAGCGGTATAGCAATTCCTCGGCAACGCCAGGATCAAGGCCCTCAGCACGAACGGAAGCGAGCACGTTCTCAGCCGCTTGGCTGCGCGTGGTCATGCTCCCATTCTAGACCCCCGCAACAGCGCACAATGCGCACGGATCATTTGTTGCGCCATTGAGCCCGCTTGACGATCGAGCGCGTCCAGCGAGCGTTTGGGGGAAACGTCCGCCGGCTTTGCGCCGAATCGGGAGGGATTCTCGGGGCTCGTGTCCGCGCAGTCGCGCGCGAAGCCCACGGGCGTGTGGCAGGCCGGCACGGCCACCGACGCGTCGACTACGAGCATCACCGGTTAGTGGCCGCTGCGGGAGCGATGCAGCGCGGCTACCCAGTTCGGTGCCGGCGAGCCGTCATCGCCATTCGAGAAGGCCCTAGAAATCGCGGAGGCCAGCGTCGAGGGAGCCGTCGCGCGTCGTCTGCCCGAGATCCTGCAGGAGCCCGGTTGACGGCCCTGCCCGGTTGGCATCGCGCGCAGGCGCGGTCGGCGATGAGTCGAGACCGCACTGCTGGAGCAGCGCGGTGCCGCGCTGGATGTGCGGGGAACTACGGTCGGCCCGTAGGCGGTGACCACGGATGCGGCCTGGCCGGTCGCGAATATAGCGTCGGCTCAGATGAGGGGGTGCGTACGAGCATGTGTACGGCTGCCCGCCGAGGCGCCGCGGTGGGGGCGCTCCGCGGCTCTCGCCGCACGCCACGTGCTCGTCTATCCCCGCTCGCTGCGGGCTGGGGCTGGAGCCTAGGATGCCAGGCCGCGGACGGCAGATCGCGGGCGTGCTCGTCACACTCGTGGTGCTGCTGCTGGTCTTCGCCGGTCTCGTCGAGGGGACGCGCTCCATCAAAGGCCTGGGCTATGAGCCGGCCGCCGTGGCCGCCACGACCGGCCCCAACATCTACCTCTCCACGTTCCCCGACAGCTACGCCTGCCACGGCGCCGGGGGAGGCCCGCATCCCGAATGGGTCACCTACTGCCCGAGCACCAGCATCAAGGTCCCCGCGTACAGCACCATCACCGTGACGATCAGGCAGTACGACTCGGGGAGCACCGTCCACAACCCCTTCTTCGCGCAGGTCAAAGGCACGGTCGGCAACGTCATGTACGTCAACGGCAAGCCGGTGCAGCAGGTCGACTCCGAAGAAATCGCGCACACCTTCACGATCCAGACCCCGCCGAACACGCACGAGACCCAGCTGTTCGTGAACGTGCCGCTGCCGGGCGTCTCCGAAAAGGCTCCCGAAACCGAACACATCGCCGGCCACGTGTACTCGGTGCCGAACGTGATCGTCTTCAAGTTCAGGACAGGCGCTCCCGGGCAGTACGTGTGGCATTGCTACGTGCCGTGCGGCGAAGGGCTCGCCGGCGAAGGGGTGGGCGGCGAGGATGGCTTCGGCGGGGCGATGGCGACCACCGGCTACATGGCCGGAACGGTCACGGTGACATGATCTCATGGACACGCTGCAGGCAGTCGACAGCGCCGTGCTGATCACGCGCGGGCTCACGCGGAGGGCAACGCGTTGGCCGTAGAGGCCCCCGTGATCCCTCCAGCGCCCTCGGACGGGCGCTCGCATGTCCGGCGCGTGCTGACCATCTGGGCCGTGCTCTCGGTGGTGTTCGTCGCGCTGACGTTCCTCGTCGTCCCGCTCGTGGAGCACAAGCCGGCGAGCTCGGTGGCGGGCTTCGCGAGCCTGACCGACCTCGTCTTCACGGCTGTCGCCGTGCCGGTGTCACTGTTCGTGTGGGTGTTCGTGTTCTACAGCGTCTTCGCATTTCGCGAGAAGAGCCCCGAGAGCGGGAACGTCGAGGACCTCGAGGACGGCCCGCCGCTGCAGGCCAAGCCCGGGCAGCAGATCGCGTGGCTCGCCGTGACCACTGCGCTCGCCTTCTTCACGGTCGGCTGGGGGATGTTCGGCTTCTACAAGGAGACGACCAAGTCCGCGGCCAGCGCCCTCGTGGTGAACGTCACGGGCCAGGAGTGGACATGGACCTACGCCTATCCCAAGCTCGGCGTGCAGAGCCACGTGCTGGAGCTGCCGCTCGGCAAGCCGGTGCAGTTCCGCGTCACCTCCGACGACGTGCTGCACGGCTTCGGGCTAGCTGCGCTCGGGATCGCGATGGACGCCAACCCCGGTGAGTGGGTGGCCACGCCGGTCGTCACCCCCGACAAAGCCGGCACCTTCGAAGTGCGTTGCATCGAGCTCTGTGGCCTCTATCACACGTTCATGTCCTCACAGGTGAGAGTCGTTCCCCCATCGTCCTTCGCGGCCTGGATCAAGGCAAATGGAGGTAACTCGAGTGTCCTGAAAAGCCCCGGGGGCGCAACCCAGAAGCCGGCGCCGGCCGCCAACGAAGTGGAAGAAATCACCTGATGAGCACGGTCGCGGATACGCACAGTGAAGTCACCCCGCCCGCGCGCAGGCGCCGCGTGCTGGTTCCGAGCATCCTCTCCGGGCTCGTACTCGGCCTGGTCGCCGCGATTCTCGCTGGCGTGGTCGTGCACAGTCTCGTCAGCGGCGCCCGGCAGGCCGACGACACGATGGTCAGCGCCTACCTGGCCTGGTTCATCTTCTTCCTGGTCGGCATCGGTGCATGGAACTTCCCCATCAAATGGGGCCTCGGGCGGCCCGACACCACGCACGAGCAGGAGCTCGAGCTTGCCGGCAAGGACGAGGGCGTCTGGCGCTACTTCCGCTTCTGCACCGACCACAAGGTGGTGGGCATCCAGTACCTGGTGACGGTGCTGGTCCTGTTCCTCGTCGGCGGAGCCGCCTCATGGATGATCCGCCTCGAGCAGGCACGGACGGGGGCCAAGGTGTTCACACCCGCGACCTACAACACGCTCGTGGGCATGCATGGCCTGATCATGGTCGCGACCACGATCATCATGCTCAGCGCCGTGATCGGCAACTACATGGTGCCGATCATGATCGGCGCCAACGACATGGCCTTCCCGCGGCTGAACGCGCTCAGCTACTGGATGCTGTTCACCGCGATCCCCGTTCTGCTCAGCGCGGTCGTCCTGGGCGGATTCCCGACCGGCTGGACGGGCTACGCGCCCCTCGCCGACCAGGCGGCCGTCGGCATGGACGCCTACTGCATGACGATCGTGATCTTTGCGCTATCGATCGCGCTCGGCGGTATCAACATGGTGACCACGGTCGTAACCATGCGTGCGCCCGGCATGACGTGGGGGAGGCTGCCGACGTCGGTGTGGGGCATCACCCTGTCGACCCTGCTCGGGCTGATCGTGTTCCCGGCGTTCATGACCGCGGTCGTGCTGAGCCTGCTCGACCGCACCGTCGGCACGTCCTTCTATGAGGCCTCGCTCGGCGGGAACAACTGGCTCTATGAGCAGCTGTTCTGGTTCATGGGGCACCCGGAGGTCTACGTCATCCTGCTGCCCGCACTCGGCGCCGTCTGCGACGTGGTCCCCGTCTTCGCCCGTAAGCCGCTGTTCGCGTACAAGCTGGTCGTCGGTGGCGAGATAGGCATCGTTGTGCTGAGCATGGCCGTGTGGATGCACCATCTGTACTGGTCCGGGGCCAACCTCCCGCTCGACCTGCCAACGATGCTGAGCACCGAGGCGATCTCGATCCCGACCGGACTGATCTTCTTCGCGCTGATCGGCACGTTGTGGCGTGGGCGCATCAGGCTCGAGCCGCCAATGCTGTTCGCGCTGGCGTTCATCTTCAACTTCCTGATCGGCGGTGTGACCGGTCTCTACCTCGCGGACGTGCCGACCGACGCCATCTTCCACAGCAACATGTTCACCCTCGCACACTTCCACTTCACGCTGGTGGGCGGCACGGTTTTCGGCTTCCTCGCGGCGTTCTACTACTGGTTCCCGAAGATGACCGGGCGCCAGCTCGATCCGTGGCTGTCCAGGCTGCACTTCTGGCTCTTTGAGATC
>JBEKGK010000087.1:0-15788 GCA_050012835.1 Solirubrobacteraceae bacterium
CCAGCACAACTCTGGACCGCAACCGCAGCTCACTGACCCACTTACTTCTTCTTTCGTACCCCACCCCTCGATGCCAATCCACAACGGCACCGCCATCCCGGAAATCAGCGGCGCTCAACACCCGCATGTCCTCGTCCGTGAAGCGCTTGCCCTCCTGGTAGGCGCGCAGGTCGTCCCGCCACCACCGCGAAGCCGTCAGGGGCAGCGGCTCCGGGAAGCCCGGCCAGCGCTCGGGGTGAGCCTCCCCGAAGATCGCCTGCACCTGCGGGTGCGAGGCCAGCTCGCAGGAGTCGAGGATGGCCGCCCTCGCCTGCGCCATCGTCACCTCGCCTCGGGCCACGCTGAGCATCTCGTCCCAGGGCAGCAGCAGGCGCTGCCAGAGCGTGCTCGGCCTCTCGATGAGGCGCGGCCCTCGTGCCTCCCCACGCGCACGGCGCTCGTTGTGCTCCTGTGCCCAGCGGGCGTAGTCCGCTCGGACCAGGGCCACGTCCTCGGGCATCTCCGCCAGGAACGCCTGCAAGCCGACGATGGGATCCTGCCGGGCGCCAGCGCGTCCCACCTCCCGCGCGATGGCGCGCTGGGCGGCGGTCCTCGGGATGGGCAGTCCGTCGTAGGCGTCCCGCGCCAGCCCCCAGCGACGATCGAAGGCGCTGTGGGCGGCATCGAAGCTGAGCGGCAGCGTCCCGAGGCGCGCCGCCTCCCTGTACTCCTGCGCGTTTGGCGCCCGCTCGCCAGGGAGGTCGAGGAGGCGCGACGCCTGGCGCATGGCCTCGATGGCCTCGTGTCGGCGCCGGATCTCGCGCTCGCGCTCCAGCTCCTCGCCGAGGTGCCCTCCGAGGTCTTCGGTGAGCGCTCGATGGAAGGCCAGCCGCTCGACCACAGGCAGTTCCTTGACACGGGCCAGGAGCGACCGGCTTTCGACCTCGGCGCGCGGGCGCCCTGGCGGCTGTGACCTCATGCGGACTACTTCGAGCGGGCGCGCTCACAGCCTGAGCGCGGGGCGCCCGACTGCTGGACGCCCTGCTGGCTGCGCGGGCCGGCGAGGGCCAAGCGCACGTCCTATCGTCGCCATTCACCACGGACGGAAAAGCGAAGGCGTCCGGGGAGGCTGGCTGGCGGTCAAGAGGCCAAAGGTCAGTGCTCACCGAGCCTCTGAGGCGGTGCCTCAGCGCGAACGAGGAAGGGGAGACGGGGCGAGCAAAAAAGCAGGCCCAGCTCGTCCCGCTGGCCCCTGCCCGCTGGGCCGCCGCCTAGAACTCAGGCACGGCTCATCAAGGAGGACGGGAGACGGCACCAGCGCCCATGCCTTGAGGCCGGGGACGCGACGGCGTCCAGTCGCCACAGTGCCTCGATGATGTCGCTGCGACGTCCGGCCTTGGCGCCCCCGGGGAGAGTGCTCTCCCATCGGAGACAAGCAAGTCCATCTGCCGAGATCTGCCAGCCGACAGGCTGGAACCTAACCTTGCAGCGGAACCGCAGTACTTATGGGAGAGCGACCCGGGGACACCATGGGACGCGAGGCGTTCTTATCCATACCTCACGCATCGATGAGCAAGCGCAAGGGTTCATGCAAGTAACGTGCCGTGGGCTCAGGCAGACGAGGAGACGGAGGGCGCATCTCGAAACCCTCGCAAATAGCGGGGTCGCACAGCTCACTAGGTCTTACGTCCAGCTATCGGTATAGATTCCGTTCTTGGGCAGGATCTGACGATGGTGAGCGTGCCTCACGAACGCCAGGACCATGAAAGCCCATTCAACCGATACCCACACCCACACGAAATGGGGGCGCATGGTCGATACGGCAGTCGAGACGGTCCTTCGTCCATTCAGGAGAGTGTTTGCAGGGACCATCGCGGGTAGCAGTGTTGAGACCGTGATTCGGCTCGATGAACTGAGGCCCGAGATGCTCGTGGGCGAGTCGCCGCCGACTGTCGAGGTGACCGAGCAGGAGGCGGAGCGGCTCGAAGAGCTAGCTGCGCACGGACTCCGCTCGCACTGACAAGCGCCTGATGTTGAAACTCGCGGGCACGCCGCGAGTCAGCGCGGTCGAGGCCATGGACCATGACGCGCTGACGGACTTCTCTTGCGGAACCGAGCACGAGTGGGAACGCCAGCTCAACTCGATGGTGCATATGCTGGCAGACAGCGGCGGGCCGCCCGACACTCGGACGTATATCGTCGAGGACACCTCTCCAGGCGCCGGAGACGCCTTCATCGGCGTGGTGGCCTTCTTCCATTGGTGGCCCGTCCGGCGCAGGGATCCGGACACATCCCCCGGCGGGCGCGCCATGTACATTCAGGTGCTCGGCATCACCGCCGGCTATCGCAAATCGCGTGTCCGCAGGGACGACACGCTTCAGGGCCGTGTCCCCGAAATCGATGGCGAAGTGCCCATCGGCGCATGGCTGCTCGCCTGGACGCTGGAGGAGATCCGCTCCCTCTGGCCTGCGGAGCAGCGACCCGTCTGGGCACTCGTGCACAAGGAAAACGCGCGGTGCCATCGCATGCTCCGCGCACAGGACTTCGAGCGCGATGAGCCAGGCGACGTATTCGAGCGATGGATACGGGGGCAGGCCATGAATGAGCAGCCGCCGAAGCGCCGGCGCATCATCGAACGCGACTGAAGGGCCACCCGGCCTCCAACCCAGGTCCTCTAAGCGCTGCTGCCTCCTCGGCGGGGCTGTGTTGGGGGCGTGCCCTGCTTCGGCCACGCCCCCAACCATCAGATGCCAGCTGTCTCCCGCTGTTCGAGGAACTCAGCGGGGGTTTCCCCCGTCGCGTAAGCGATCGCCGCTTCCCTCACGAGCTGGTACTTGCCATCAGCAAGCAGGGTCGCTGGCCGCTCCTCATCCAGGTAGGCAGAACGACCAATGAGCCAGGCTCGAATGTTGTCCGACTCGATGTGGCTCCCCTCCAGCGTCGAGACGATGCTGTAGAGGTCATCGATGCGTTCGTCTGCCTTGGTGCTTCGTGCCTTCCGGGACAGCATTTCGTCCTTGAGCTTCCGCCGCCTCTGATCCACGGCGCTGACGCTCGTCCCGATGGAGACAGCTATCTCAGTCGACGTAAGGCCTAGCTCTAGCAGAGCTTCCAGCTTCTCAGCAGGCGTGACGGGCAGATCACTCGCCCCGTTGCCGGTGCCGCCTGTGAGGATGCCGCTGGGCTCGGTCGGAGAGCCTTGGTGTTGTGACGAGGTACGTCCTCCAGAGGACGCATTCCGGATCCGATGTGGCATGTCATGTCGTCTCCTTTTTAGAGATATGTCGAGTGTCTATCGGTCGAAAAAACTGCTGCCTTAACTGTAGCCTTCTATGGTAGCCTATCACGGACGACCGATAGAGGATGAGCCCACCTCAATCATCCGCTTATTAGAACTGTGAGCAGCCCTTAGCCACCGCCCCCAGGAGACTTCAGCTGATGACGCCCGACCGCCGATCTCGACTCCGCTTCCCCCAAGTCGCATTTGCAACACCTCGAACCCTCGCCCGAGAGGGCACTGGAAAAGCTGATGTCGAGAAGGCCATCAGCCGCTACGCGGCGGAGAACCCGATCCTCCTGTACACACACCGGGAGGACGCCGAGGAGAGCGCGAAAATGGCCGCGCCTTCACGCCCTGATGATCAGGAATGGCAGGAGATCGAGGCGCGGGCGGCACCGCACGGTGGCGGCATGAGTGATGCTCGGCGCATCGTCCGTGGCGAAGCGCCTCTCGGCTTCCAACTCCCTCCAGCTCCGTACTTCTATGTGATCGTCATCGAACTGGGCGAAGGCGTCCATATCGGAGCGACCGGAGCGCTCACCAAACCAGCTCAGCTCGAATTCAGCCGCGAACAGCCGGAGTTGGACGTGCTGTTGCTGCCCAAGGGGCTCTTGGCTGGCGAGTGTCTCCGAGTGGTCACGCATCGCGAGCTTCTCGGGCACTTCACCTACCGGGAAAGCTACCGCGTCTACGGGCGACCTCGGCGCCCAGCGTAGGGCAGCGGCGCGAGAGTACGAGCCTAGGGGACGACCCCCAGCTTCACGGCGACGCCTGCGCCTCGGCTGCCTCCGGCTCGGAGGCAGCCGCGCCTCCCGGCACGCGCAGGATGAGGTCGCCCTCCTGGTGCCCGTCGGTGCTGCTCGTAGTCACGCGCCAATGCACCGGCACCGTCTCGCCCGCCATGAACGGCGCGAGCGCGAGCAGCAGCGGCTCCAGCCTGTGCGTGGTGTGGGGGCGTATGCGTAGCTCGGGGTAGCGCACGAGCACTTGGCCCTTGCTCGGTTCCTCCACGTCGGGCTGCCTCGCTGCCGCCGCGATGCTGGTCACCGGATACCTGGCGGCGCCGATGGGGCGGATGAACGACATGTCGCCCCACTTCTCCGGCTCCTCCGGCACGGGCAGCAGTCGGGCGGCATCGCCCTCGGCGGCGAAGACGTTGCCCCTGGTGAGGCCGAGGAGGGTCAGCTCGATGACCGCGTTCTCATAGTTCTGCTCCGTGTCGTTCCGCACGCTCACGTCGAGCACCGACTTCCTCTCCTTCACCCACTCGATCGCGATGGCGCGCAGCCAGGCTCCAGGGATCCTCATGGCCTGTGCGTACTCCTCGACATCGGCTTCGTACTCCTCCTCGCTGCGCTTCTCACCAATCGGCCTGCTCGGAAGCTGAATTGAGTAGTCGAAGCTCGGGAGCGTCATGAAGTCCAGCGGTCCTCTCGCTGGCTTGGGCTTCCTGCGCGGGAGCTTGGCGAGCATTTCCTCGCGCCAGGCGCGAAGCCTTCCCTCGCGGTGAGCGTCGCTGACGAGGCTCTCGCTGATGGTCACCGCCTTGCTCGTGTCCAGGAGCACCTCGACATCGAGCGTGGGGCGCTCGGCCGCCGCAGCGCGCGCCGTGAGGCGCGTCAGATCCTCGGGCGTGTGCTGCTCGGTCTTCCCGCCATGCCGGACGTAGATGGCGCCCTTGGGCAAGGTCTTCTTGATCCTCTTCTCCACCTGGCCTGTGCTCCCCGACGTGACCACTTCCTCCACGTCACACTGACGCTGGAGGCAGTAGATGGGGTCTCCCTGCCGTGGCGCATCAACGGTGAAGAGCAACACCTCCTTGCCGTCGATCTCGACGTAGTGCGGGTCATAGCGCAGCTCAGGCACCACGTACCGAGCGAGCCAGTTCTCGATGTCCGCCGAGTCCCAATGCGGGACGCCATGCACCATCCCAGGCTCGACGCCAATGAGCACGTAGGCGCTCCCCTCGGCGTGGCGCTCGGCCTGCGCGAAGTCGCGGTTCGCCATGCCGATGAGCTGTCGGGCGGTGGCAGCGGCACCCGGCTTCGAGCTGAGGTCGTAGGCGGACTTCCACTCCAGGTAGTCCGTCTCCTCCACCGTCCGACTGTCCCGCACGTGCGCGACGATCGCGAGGCGCTCGCTCGGCCTCCTGGCCAAGGTGGTGAAGTCGGGGGTGCTCGCGCTCGCCATCGCGCGCCTCATGATATGAGCGTCTCCGTCGCCCGCCCGAAGGCCCGGACAGCCGCGCCAGGACGAGAGGACGGGCCGGCGCCCGTCCCTTGAGGTCAGGTCGCTGCCGGCGCCAGCACGCCCTATGTGCCTCAGGCTGACGGTTGCGCGAGTCAGGCGCCGACGACCTGCCTCACGCCGGCGCTCCGACCCGCCGCCACCTTTGCCTTCTTGGCCTGGCGCTGCGCGCGGCAGTGCACTTGGGGCTCCCCGCGCTCCGTGGCACCTCTATGGTGTTCAGCATGTCGATCATGGTCGTCCAGCTTGTACCAGAGGGCCTGCTCCTCGGCGCTGACCGCAACGTGACGACGACGGTCCGGCAGGGGGCGATGATCGCGTCGGGCCAGGCGCCACGTCCGAAGGTTCTCAAGTGGCCCAACCGCGAGATCGTGGTGGGATATGTGGGTCGTGCCCAGATTGGCGACGAACACGCCGACGAGTGGCTGTACGACTTCATCGGCCGCAACCTCGACACCGATCTCGCGGATCTCGCCTACGAGCTGAAGAGCAAGCTGGAGTTCGACCTCCGCGGAGAAGTGGCTGAGGAACCGATGACCCTGCA
Source organism: Solirubrobacteraceae bacterium (assembly GCA_050012835.1). Taxonomy (GTDB): domain Bacteria; phylum Actinomycetota; class Thermoleophilia; order Solirubrobacterales; family Solirubrobacteraceae; genus Palsa-744. The sequence continues at coordinate 6,051 of JBEKGK010000087.1, forward strand.
CCTGGCGGGATTCGCCGAGGCTGGCGGACAGTGGAAGCCGCAAGTGTGGTTCGTTCGCAACATGCGCGGCATGGACACGCTGGGGAGTCCCATCAACATCGCCGAGGACTTCGAGGTCTCGGAGGAGATCGACCAGCCCATCTATTTCCAAGGCCGGACCGGCGATGAGATCCGAGCCCGCGTCGAGGAGATGGCCCAAGGCTGGAACCCATTCTGGTTTCACCAGGGCTACGACCTCGGCACGTTCAACACGCTCGACCATGTCCTCCGCGCCGCCATGCGCGCAGTCATCGAGACCCATCCAGGCCAGCCCCACCCGTTCCCCGCGACGCTTCCCGAGTGGAGCAAGCACCTCAAGATGGCGATCCTCGCCTATGGCGCCTACTTCGCTGCGTTCTACGAGCCGTTCCAGCAGTACGTCGGGGGCGGAGCGGATGTCGTCTGGGCGACGTGGCCGTCAGTGCCACCATTCCCGTAGCCCCCGGAGACCCTCCGTTGCTGGAACCACTGTTCCCCGTCAAAGACGTGCGTGAGGCCACCGCTGGCCGGGCGCCACTGTCCGACGGCCCCCGACAGGGACACGTGTGGCCGATTGCAGCCTTCTCTGGCTTCCTCGACGCGCAGCCGACGATCGCCGTCGAGCTGGCGTTCTGTCCGATCGGGGGCCTTCCAGAAATGCTCACTGACGAGTCCTGGGCTCAATACCGCCAGACGCTTGGCATGGCTCCGTTCGCTGGGCCAAGCTCGCTGAGCGGCGTCCCCGATGTCCGTTGGCAGGTGGAGTTCGGGCCGCACATTGTCATCTCCAACCCGTCCCGCGGCTTTCAGATGGCCCTACCTCGGCCCGATGCCGAATGGGAGGGCGCGGTCGAGGCGAACGGCTCGTGCGCCGTGATCCTCGGGTCCGGCATGGGCGTTGATGACGCGACCGGCGCGTTCGGGATTCCCACCACCGCCGCAGCCCTGACCGCCGCCTACGCAGGATCGTGGGCCGTCCCCGAGCTTTCAGAGATTCCGGGTCTGTGCGTGGTGCCCTTGAACAGCTTCCGTCCCTACGACCCCCTGCGGCCTGTGACCTACGTCCTCGACGCTGACGTGCTGATCGAGATGCAGCGCCTCTGCTACGCGCCCGAGAGGCTCGGCGTGAAGGCGGACGCTGTGCGACATCTCGTCGTCAACCTCTTGGGCCGAGACGTGCTCCCTGGACCTGCTCTGGGCCAGCTACGCCAGCCGACGAGGACGAAGATCGAGCCCCGCGCGGCCCTGGAAGCCCTCGCCGCGTTTGACTTGCTCATGTCCCTCAGCCGCGCTGAGATCATGGATGAGCACCGCCCGCCCGCGACCTTTGACGCCGCCTACGAGCGGGATGTCGCGGGCGCCTCACATCTCCCGCAGATGCTCTGGATGTACGCAGGGGTGCTGAGGCTCAGGCAGCTATGGAACCCAGCTCAGACGCTTCCCGAGCGGGCGCAGAGCTTCGAGGCGTTCATGCGCTGGCTCCGCGATGACCTGCGCCTGAACGCGGCGCTGCTGGTGCAGGTTGCCTTCAACCTGTGGATCTCTGACGACGAGGCGCAGCGACAGGCGAGCCGGCTTCTGCGCTTTCGAGCGGGAGCGGTGACCGACGCGACGCTCGGCGAGCTGTGGGGAACGGCGTGTGACCTGTTCCTCGTCAACGGCCAGGTGGACGCCATGCAGGTGCCCAACGTCATTGATGTGGTCATCCTCACCTTTGATCGCGGGCTCGCTGGGATGCGAGACTTCTTCGAGCACGTCGACATCGCCGAGCTTGTCTCCACAGACGACATTGACGCCGACTACGTCGCAAACGCCAGAATGAAGATGAACCTGCATTCACGCCTTGAGCACATGAGGCCGCGCCTGGCGAAGCTGACCGCCGAGCTGCATGACGATATGTTCACTCGGCTGGCGACAGGGGACACCGGAGCCTTTGACGAAGAGCGTCTGCGTGCGCTTGTCGAGGGAGAGGAGCGTCTCGTCCAGCGCTCGCCCTAGCACTGGCGCGAGCAAGCACAGGGATGGACACCGCGCACCGTCAGGCGGCGAGCCCTGGCTGCTCGCTCGCCATCCGCCGCAGCCCCTCGATGATGTCCGTGCGTAGCCCAGGTCTCGTCACACGCCGACCGCCGCTCGCGGCGTGGAGCAGGGCGTCGAGAGCGTAGAGCTGGAGCTGGTGGATGCGCGTCAGGTGCAGTGCGAGCGGCTCGGCAGCGTCGCGGAGCCTCTGCTGGGGCACCCCCAGGCCGAGGCGCACCGTGAGCACGTAGCGCGTCCGGCGCGGCATCGCCTCGAAGCAGGCGCGCACCCGCTCGGCCTCCTCCTGGCTGAGCGGCAGGCTGACGGGCGAGCCCTCCTCCGCTCCTGCGAGCGCCGCCACCGGCAGGTCGTCAGGCAGGTACGGATCGGCGTTGCTGTTGAAGACCTGCGAGCGCTGCTCCAAGCGCAACGCCACCTGATCGGGCGTGTAGCCGAGGTGCAGCAGCGCCGCCTCCCAGGTCTTCCAGCGGCTGCGGTAGCAGGAGTCGCTTGGGATGTTGGGATGCTCGCGGCCTTCGGCGCCAGCTAGTTCGATCTGGCGCTCGCGCCACCACTTGTACTCAGCGACGGAGGGCGGGCGCCCGTAGTGCTCGACGGCGCGCGCCATCGTCTCGCGCAGGTCGGCCTCGGGATACCGGACGACCTTGCCGAGTCGCCGAGAGCGCAGGCGGGCTTCCACACGCCGCGCGCTCGACCCCTCGGACATCTCCAGGGCCTCGCGGGCCAGAGCCCAGGAGTGGCGGAAGTGCCTGTAGAGGGCAGCGAAGTGCTGTACATCCTCGCCAGCCGCGTGCAGGCGCTTGGACACGAGCCGGTAGTCATCGACGCTCGGCGTGCGCCCGACGACCTCCGCCACGCGGCGCAGCGAGCGCAGGTTCCGGGCCAGCTCCGTCTCCTCGGCGCCACGCTCGGCGGCACGCCTCCCGCTGATGCGCTCATAGGCGGCCTCGCGCTCGTCGGGCGACAGGGCCTCGTAGAGGACGAGGAGAGCCTCGACTCCGCCAGTCATCGCCCTGCCATGCTCGACGCGCCTGCCATCAGTGGTGGTAGCGCCAGAACTCGCGCGCCTCTTGCCGCCCTGCCCACTCGCGCGGGTCCATGAGCGTCCAGGGGAAGCGCTCGCTGTGGTCAGCCACCAGCACCTCGCCGCGGAAGTGCACGAAGCTCTCGTCACCGCCCTCGCCTTCGCCCTCCTGCACGAACTCCACGTCGGACCACACGCCGAGGATTCGCGCCACCGCCTCGATGTCGAGTCGGCGCGGGGGCACCGCGCTCTCCGGGCTCACCCGCCAGCGCCACCAGAGCTGCCCCAGCGCGTAGAGCAGGCGCTCGCCCGGCGTCGGCTCGGCGAACTCGTCCGCCGCTGACTCGCCCTCGGGCTGCTCCTCGTCGCACACGGCGGGCAACGTAGGAGTGCTCAGGAGCCTGACCGGAGATTTCTTCCGGTCAGCCGAGAAGGAGCCCCTACCTATGCCGGCCGTTGCCCGCAGACGACCGAGAGGAGTGCCCCATGAGCACCACCAAGCAGCCCGCCGATGAGATCCCCGACGACCTCATCCTCGCCGCCATCGACCGTGCCGCGCGCCACAGCCAGCGCCAGGCCGTCCCCATCTGGCAGGTCCAAGAGCACCTGTCCGCGCCTCGGCGCTCAGGGCAAGGGCGCCAGGTGCGCGCTCGTGTCCTGGCCCTGGCGGACGTGGGCCTGCTGGAGCCGCACCGCCGGCATGGCGTGGATGTGTGGACCCTGACCACTGCCGCCCGCCAGCGCCTGCGCCGCGCGCCTGGCATCGCCGAGGCCCTGCCCGAGTCCCCGCAGCACCGCAAGTGGCGCGAGGCCCGCACGCTCGCCGAGCAGGAGGCGGGCAGGTTCGCCGAGCGCATGCGCGCGACGGTCGCCGAGGCTGAGGCCATGCTCGACGCCGAGGGCGCGCCCGCCACCTCCGACGACTGGGACGCCCTCGCCCACCGCCTCTACCGCCAGGCGTGGCGGATGAGCGCGGCCACCCACTGTCTGCGCGAGTGGGAGGAGCCGAGCGACGAGGCAGTCGATGTCGAAGATGCCCGCATCCGAGGGCGGCGCAACGTCCGTTTGTGGACGGACGAGGACGAGGGCTGAGGGGCACCTGGCATGCCGGCGAAGAAGTCAGCGGAGGCCCAGGCCCTAGGCAAGGCGGCCCGCTCGCTCCGACGCGAGCGCGGGGTCGCACAGGAGGCATTCGCGGCGCGCGCGGGCCTGGACCGCAGCTACTACGGCGCCATCGAGCGCGGGGAGTTCAATCTCTCCTTGGACACCCTCGTCAAGGTCGCAGCCGGCCTCGGCGTGCGCCCGAGCGCGTTGCTGCGCAGGGCGAAGCTCTGAGCGCTGTCACTCCGCAGAGGCAGGCATGGCGACGGTGGCGAGGCCTTCGGCCTCTGCGCGCAGGCGCATCCCTGTGTCGCCGGTCACGATGGTCGCCTTGGAGCCTGAGAGCTGTGCGAGTTCGTGCGCCGTCTCCAGTATCTCCGTGTCGGCGTCCGCCGGTCGCACCCTCGGGCCGGGCTCGATGAAGACCTCCAGCGTGCCGTGGCCGTTCGGCAGCGCCTTGGGCACGCCGCCGGCCCCGACGAGCGCGTAGAGCTTGGGCAGCCGCTCACGGGCGCGGCGACGAAGCCTCTCGCTCTCGGTGTACTTCTTGGCGTCCAGCTCCTCGATGACCCGCAGAGGGATGACGAGCCGGACGCTCTCCTGGCCGACGACCTCGCGCCAGGCCACGCTGTCAGGGAGCTGGTGGTGCAGGAGGACGTTGGTGTCGAGCACCGCCAGCGCTCCCGGCGCGGCGCGGGCGCGCTCCAAGCGCCGCTGAAGGTCGTCGCGCAGGCCTTCAAGGCTCCTGGCCTGGCGCGCTATCTCGGAGTCGATGAAGGCGACCGCGCGGGGGCTGGTCGGGATGAGCTGGCGGATCTCGTAGTACGCGGACGTGAACGGGAGCGCGAGCACGTCGGGGTCGTGGGTCACGTTGCCGAGCTGGCCCTCGGTCGCTTCCACCCAGTGGAGGTAGTCGGCCTGGCGCCTGTCCAGGTAGGCGGCTTCCGCCGCAGGCGTGGTGCCGCTCCGGCTGGCGCTGCCGGGGAGGTTCCTTGCGGCCAGGATGCGTCCGGTCAAGGCCTCGACGGCCTGCTCGGGCTGGACGCCGACCTTGAGGTGGAGGCGGAGCGGCTGTCGCATCGACGGGACCATAGACCCGAGTCCAGGCGTCAGGACTGTTCCCAGGCACGCCCGCTCGGGCGCGCGGCGTGACGGCTCGCGCCGACGGCGTGCGCGCCCTACGGTCACGGCATGGCTTCTCTCGTGACCTACGTCGGGCTGGGCTGCTCGCTGCTCCTGTGCTTCGGCGCCCTGTTTGTCATGTGGTCCCAGCTCTCGTCAGTGGGTGGCAGCGATGAGCTGGACGAGCGTGCCCAAGGCGAACATCAGCGCGCCAAGTAGCGCCGGGCCTTTCCGCGTCTCGAAGTCGGCCCACCTGGCGCTGAGCTTCTCGTCTTCCTGGGTCATCTTGGCCATCTCCGTGAGCATCTGGCCCGCCCAGAGGGGGACGATGCCAAACATCGCCACCTCGATTAGCCCGACGCCGCCGAGGGCGACGAGGCGCGAGACGACGCTCACGACGTTGAGGACTATGAGCGCGCCGCCGCCGGATGCGATAACGCCCATGCTCCATGCCCACTGGCTGGCTCGGGGACGCCAGCCGAAGACGCTCAGCTTGTCGTAGAGCGCACGCGAGGACAGCACCTCGCCGATCTCTGGCGTCAAGCAGAGAATCGCGCCGGTGACGAGCGCGAGCCCGATGCCCTCGATCGTGTGCTTGCCCTCGAATGAGTAGATGACCATGAAGGCAATCGCAACGAACGTCCCGAAGCGATAGACGATGAGGGCCGTGGTGAGGACCACACGCCTGTCCTCTTCCCCATGAGGGTAAAGGAGGACAGCGCCCTCGCTGGGCACAGTGCCTGTCGTCGAGACGCCCATCGCTCCACCTCCGTGCCTTGGATCAGACAGTTGGACTCGTAGGGCCATGTACGACATTGCTCGCCCAGCCCTCCACTCCTGCAAGCTGCCGTTCGTCCCCCGAGCCGACCGGCGGAAGGCGCTAGGAGCCCAGTGTGAGGCGCCGGCTGGCCACGGTGGCCCAGCGACCGTCAGCGCTGAGCGATTGTGGCCCCCGGCGACAGCGCGCGCAGGCGTGGCCGAGCGACTATTCGGCTTCCGTCTTGCGGCACCCAATCTGCTCCCAGCGACCATCGCTCAGGCGCTCGTACATCAGGCCGCCTTCACGCGAGCACGAGAACCGATTGGATGAGAACCCCACGACCGGGTCGTCGCCATCGACGGTGAGCACGTCGTAGGCACGAGTGCCCGCCCCGAGGGCAGGCGCCGCGACTCGCTCCCATGTCCTCCCATCGTCGTGGCTTGCGATGACGATCTGCGACGCCTCCACGGCATTGACGCTCACGTACTTGTTGTGGCAGCCGGGCCTCCATGCCGCCTCTACGGGCGTGGTCGCATAGATGGTCTGCCCGCTGCCAGACGGCATGGCGGTGTAGATGCCCTCCGAGGTCGCCGTCTGCGGCATCACGCAGCCTGGGCTCACGGGCGTGCTGCCCAAGGAGGCCGCGACCTGGAGCTTGGGGTCGACGGTGACACGGCTGACCCGCCCGTCAAGCGTCACCGTCATCTGGGCGGCGTAGTTGACGTGCGCTTCGCCCCCGCCGGAGACCCAGGACGGCTGCCACAGTGCCCATGTCGCGCCATCGCTCAGACGGCGGGTCGCCGTCAGGGTGTAGCCCTTCGGCCCGCGCGTGCCGGGTTCGAGGCTCCCCTGCGGGTCGGGTCCGCTGCCGAAGTCGAAGCCATAGGAGTCGCCGGCATCAGCTACTGCTGAGAGGCCAGCGCCGCTGTACGTCGTGTACCCGTAGCCAGGGTCGCCCCAGCGCACGCCATCCCCGGCGGGCATGAGGAGCATGTCCCCAGCCTCATCCGCGCCGTGCCCTCCTCCCACAGCCCCATAGCCGCCAGCCACGTTGCCGATGGTCACGCTGGCCCGCGGTGCGGAGACGAGATGCCAGCTCTGTCCCTCGTCCGTGGAGACGGCCAGCACGTCGAGCGCTTCCTGGGGCTGCCCGGTGATCGGATTCGTCCACAGGCCCGCTTCGCGTGGCTGGAGTTCCTCTTCGCGGGCGAAGGCATCGTGGCTCGGGTCGTATTCGTCGGCCACGGCATCACAGATGGACGTGTTGGTGTTGGGCAGGCCCGCCCCGGCGATGGAGCCCCACTGTTCGGGCCAGACGGTGCCGACGTCCAAGACGGCATAGAGCAGCCCGTCTTCGGTCATGGTGATCCTGCCCCCACCCGGCCCCTCCGGCCCGCCGACCATGATGCCGTCCTGCCCGCCTCCGGCTTCGTCGCTGCACCCGAAGTTGCTCGCATGGGCTTCGTGGCTGCGGTCGTTCCACACGACGAAGCCCGTGTCAGTCGGGAAGATGACCCAATGTTCATCAGCCACCACGGCTGGGGTCCATGCGGCCCAGTACGAGTCCGAGGTGGCAGCGGGCGTGCTGAACGCGCCGGCGCACGCGGGGAGCGCGGCGAGGGCGGCAAGGACACTGACAGCGAGGATGGTGCTCCATGCAGGGCACGGCGACAGACGCTTGATCCACACCACGAAAGACCTCCTTGATGTTCAACGGTCGGCGAGCGCTCGGCCCGGGGGACTGCTTGCGGATTGGGTCCGCTCGCGTCGGTTCGTCTAGGTTTCGACTTGCCTCCGGTCGTGTTGCCACAAAGCCCCTAGCAGACTAAGCGCTGCCGGACTAAGTGCTGGCAGACCACTGTCGGTCGATTCTTGCGCTGCCATCGGCCAGTCTGCCCGGCAATGGCCGAAAGTACGATTGAGGAGTACGTGGCGGAGCGCACGGCCTACCTTGAAGGCTTCGCGGCGAACGTCCGCCGCCTCCGGGACTCGAAAGGCTGGTCGCAGGCGGACCTCTACACCGCCGCTGACCTCCACCGGACCGGGCTCGGGCGCATTGAGGGCGGGAAGTACGAGCCGGGCCTGCTCACGATCGCCATCCTCGCGGACGCCCTCGGCGTCAAGCTCGATGACCTCGTGACCGGCCTGCCGGTGCCAAAGGAGCGCCGCCCGCCCCCGAGCAGGAAGCGCGGGCGGGCCGAGAGGCAGACGGACTCCAAGTAGCGCATCTGTGAGCGATATGGAGTCGCGCTGTGGCGCTTGAACCTGAGCAGGTCCAGCTCTTCGATTACATGGTCGAGGCTGCGCGCCAGACGCCGCGCGACCAGCGGCTTGGGCGCGGATAGACTCGACGCGATGTCGAAGAGGACATTGCCTCGCGGTTCTGCTCCGGGGGCTCTCTACGTGCTCGCTGTAGCGGCAGGTGTCCTACTCAGCAAGCCGTTGGCGATCGTGCTTGCGGTACTGGCGACCGCTGTGCTGGCGCTGGTCATTGCGGGCACTCAGGTCGTGCAGCGTCGCTTCCCCGACCTCGGTCGGCTTCCGCTCGTGAACGATCATCGCTTCTATGAGCGCCTACGCGAGAGAGCGGGGGCAACAGAGCCAGAGCCTCCGGCTATCCCACGGGGAGTTTTTCACGTGAGCGCTTTGCCGTTCGTGGATGTTCTGAGGTTCGCGCTCAAGCAGGGCGAAGCCATCGCGGTACGGCTCAATGATGTCGTTCCTGACCCGGCGGCAATAGCAGCAGCTATCGAGTGGCACGACAAGCTCTACAAGACGCTCACGCATGAGCGTCCCGACTTGGCGCGGAGGCTGCTTGACGAGACGGATGTCGTCGTTGCGATACCGACCATCGACCTAAGTTCGATCAACCCTGCTCATCACGTCGTGGTCGGCCAGGCGGCGTGGCTCAAAGGGATCATCGAGCAGATGAACCCGACGCCCCTTGAACGGTGGCTCGAAGGACGGATCGACGCGGCAGCCGTAATCGCCCGTGAACGCAGCGGATCGGCGTACTTGAAAGCGATGCACGAATGGGACGTTAAGAACGTCAATGATCTGCGCAACGAGTGGCCAGAGCGAGTCCGTGCGTATCTTGCTCACCCGCAAGATCCACCGCACTGGGACGGACCACCCTCTCCGTACACCTCCGAGGGAGATGCCGCCTACTTTGAGCGGCGGCTTGACTGGATGACGGTCGCGCTCGACGGCGAGCGCAAAGTGACGAACCAATGAGCGCCACGCCCACTCCGCAACGTGGCGTTGCGCGCGGCGGTCATACGACGTCGCCGACCAGTGAGACGAGAGGGAGGCAGCGGGCGTAGCCAGTACGAAGCCGTCGCACGTCTTGTGGATCAGCCCCGCGCGTTGAAGCGGGAACAAGGTCAGCACCCTGATTGAGAAGGCGCCACTCGCTACGACTCGCGTACGTGCTGGATTGAGCCTGCACGGCTCGTTCGTGCAGGCTGTATTGCTGCCTAGTGCAGCGTTCCTCAAGTTCCAAGTCTTTCCGACCGCCTCTTTGAGGGTCAGTAGATGTTGACTCTGAGGTCGTGGCCTGACCCCATGAGTTCGGTCCGGCCCTTGTGAGAGTTTCTCGCGCCTACGATGGTGGGCGAGGAAGGAACTCTGATGAAGCGACGCAGGCACACGCCGGAGCAGATCATCCGCAAGC
>JBEKGK010000088.1:0-15610 GCA_050012835.1 Solirubrobacteraceae bacterium
GTCTCGAGCACGAACGTGGTGCTCTCGCCGGCCTGCAGGTGAAAGCGCGCGCGGGCCACACCGTCGCGGCGCTCGATCGGGAGGTCGGTCTCCAGCACCAGCGAGAGCTCAGGCGTGCGGAACACCACGCCGTGGTCGTGGTGGTCGATGTCGTGCGCGGCGCGTCCGTAGTCGAAACGGGGGGCGATCTCGGTGTGAAAGCCCATGCTGCCCCGCACCGCCAGCACCCGACGCACGACCCGCTGGCGGTGGGCGCCCCCTGCGCGGGTCTGCCCGACCGGCATGAAGTCCTCGATCTCGCCGACCCCGTCGGGCGTCAGGAAGCGGGTGATGAGAACGTTGGTGTCGGGGAAGTACAACTGCTTGGTGGTAGTCACCGCACAGTCGGGGCTCAGGCGCCAGTGACCGCCCTTCCCAGCATCGAGGATCGCGCCGAAGACGCTCGGCGAATCGACGCGTGGGGCGCAGTACCAGTCGATCGTCGCGTTCGTGCCGACGAGCGCGATCGAGTGCAGGTCGCCGATCAACCCGTGCTCGGCAATGGGTAGATAGTCGCTCACCGGTGCCCCCGCCGGCACCCTATCCGACTACCCGCCCGGCGTCAGCGGCAGAGGACGATTCCAGCAGCCGGGGTTGGGCGGCACGGCGACCTTCAGGGCGCTTTCGCGAAGTAGCGGTGCCCCGCCTTGACCGTGAAGTGACGGTGGTTGACGAGGTTCGTCACCGCGACCTTGTCACGCGTGACTCGGATCAGCGTGCCGTCGCAGAGATCCTCGGTAAGCCACTCGGTGCCCTCCACCGCCCCCGCGGCGTAGTTGCCCTTCGTCGAGAAGCTCCCATGCGCGTTGGCCCACAGTTTGCGCACCACGTGGCTGCCCGACGCATGCTTGGCGCTCGCGCGCGCGAGATGGCTGCGCTCACGCGCGGTCGGGCAGACCGAGAAGCTCCCGCCCGTGAGCGCTGCCACCACCAGGCCGTTGCGACCCTGGGTCAGCACGAACTCACCGCCGAAGAACTGGCCCGTCTGCGTGCCACCGTGAGGGCCCGCCGTGGTGATCGTGACGGTGCCGTTCGTGGCGTTGATGACCGTGCCGAACGGGATCTCGCGAAGCGAGGTGAGCGCCACGAACGCGCTCGTCCCCGGCAGCTTCACGAACACCCTCCCGGAGCTCAGCGCCGCGTCACCCGTGAGCCCGAGCACCGGGGCCGGCGGACCCGAGGGTGGCGGAGCAAGGTCGCCGGCGCCAGAGCCCCCGCTGCTGCCGCCGCCGCCCGGTTCGCTGGGCGTCGGCGCCACGTACTGGAACGCGCCGCTGTCGCACGCTCCCGACGGCCGCGCCACGCCGCGCTGATCGGTGGCGACGCACAGCAACTGTTCGGCCGCGCCGATCGCGGGGCTGGTCGGCTGCAGCGCGATCGTTTCGGTGGGACCGCCGTTGTTGGCGAGCAGCGGCAGGCCGCCCGTTTCCACCAGCAGTGGATCGGTGCTTTCCTTGTCGCTGCTGTGCATTAGCAAGCAAGTGTTGTCGTCGGAGAGGTTGCCGCCGATCGAGCCGGTGACTTCCCGGCTGGAGCAGTTCTCGGGCCCTCCCTTCGCGGTGTTGTCCGCGAGGATCGAGTTCGCGATCGAGATGCGGGTTTCGCTGGCCAGCCCGCCGCCCTTGCCGAGCGCCTCGTTGCCGGCGATCGTCGCGTTCACCACCTTAACGGCCGACAGGCCGCCGTCGATGCCACCTCCGGCTTCGGCGGCCACGTTGTAGGCGATCGTGCTGTTGGCAACAGTGACGGGGCCACCGCCGGAGGCGACGTCGATCCCGCCACCGGACCCGGCACGCGTGACTTCGTTGTGGGCTATCAGGCTGTCGACCAGGTTCAGCACACCTGCGGCGTAGACGCCGCCACCCGATTCTTCGGACTTGTTGCCCACGACCGCCGCATCGGTGAGCGTCAGGGTCGTATTGGGGTCGACGTAGATCCCGCCGCCATCGCCGACCGATTCGCCGCCGGTGATCTCCACCATCGCCAGCACCGCCACTTCTCCGGCAGCGCCCACGGTGCCGACGCGCATCACCTGGCGGCCGCTTCCGGCCCCTTTGATCACGACTTCGCCCGCGCTTTTCGCCAGCCCGATGACGCTCTCCGTCGATTTGGCGGCCGGTTCGAGATCCAACTCACCGAACTGGTTGCTGAGCGTGTAAGTCCCCGGCGGAACCTCCACCACGGGTTCCTTTTCCGGCGATGCGTTCGCGTCTTCGATCGCCTCGCGCAGCGAGCACGGCACAGCGCATTTGGGATTTGCTTTGGGCACATTGGTGAAGTCTTCTGTCGTGCTGACGACGAAGGTCGCCGCGCAGGCTCCCGACGCGCCCACACCAAATGCCGCGAGCATCACGGCCAGCGCGAGCAGCAATCGCCTCGAGCGCCCTGTCACAGCCCGCCACCGAAGTCGAGTTCTCGATTGCCCATGCGCGCCAACATCCTCCAGATAGCTCGGCCAACTACCGCGGAGCGGACTCTACAGACGCGGACACGGCTCGCGCGAGCGGTCGGCTAGCATCGGCGCGTCGAGGACGGCGACTGCCGGGGTCGACGCGATCACATGGGCGGCACGCGCAGACAACGACGCAAGACGCTCGCGCTGCTCGCGGTCGCGGTCCTGGCCGGGGGCATCGGCGTGCTCACCTACGCGACCCACCTGCTCAGGCGCACCGAGCTGCAGACGATCGACGCGCGTTTCTCGATCCGGGGCAGGCAGGCGCCGCCGTCGGACGTCGTGCTTGTCGCGATCGACAACGCCACGCTGCAGGAACTGAGGAACCGCAACTTCCACGCCGAGTACCCCTTTCCCCGCCGCTACGACGCGCAGGTGATCGATCGCCTGCGCCTCGCCGGCGCGAAGGTGATCGCCGTCGATATCGAATTCGCCCAAGAAACCGACGTAGCGGATGACAACGCGCTGCTCGAAGCGATCGCTGGCGCCCATGGAAAGACCGTGATGGCGGCCACCGTCGTCGGCAAGGGCGGCACCACGCCGACGCTAGGCGGGAACGAACACCTACACGAACTGGGCTCGCGCGCCGGTGAGGTGATCCTGACGGAGGACTCCGACGGCGTTACACGCCGCTTCGCGTACTCCGACGAAGGGCTCCGTAGCTTTCCTGTCGTCACGGTCGAAACGGCCACCGGACATCCCATCCCCGCCTCGCGCTTCGGCGGCGGCACGCTGCCGATTGATTTCGCCGGGCCGCCCGGGACGCTCAAATCGATCCCCTACTGGCAAGTGCTGACGGGCAAGTTCTCACCGAGTACCGTCCGCGGAAAGATTGTGATCGTCGGAGCAACGGCGCCGATCCTGCAGGATCTCCACCCCACCGCGACCAGCGGCAGCGGCGTGATGTCGGGGCCGGAAATCTTGGCCAACGCGACGGCAACGCTGCTGCGCGGCATACCGCTGACCGACGCGCCCGGCTGGCTGGCGATCGTGCTGATCGTGCTCCTCGGGCTCGCGGTCCCGCTCGGCAGCCTTCGCGTGCGTCCGTGGCGCTCACTGGTGGACGCCGTGGCGCTCGCAGCCGTCTTCACCGTCGCCGTGCAGATCGCCTTCAACAGCGGGTGGATCGTCACCTTCGTCTACCCGTTGCTCGCGCTCGCGCTCGGCACGCTGGGGACGCTCGGGGTCCTGTACGTGGGCGAGACGATCGAGCGCGCACGCGTGCACGACCTGTTCGCGCGCTTCGTGCCCGCCGACGTCGTCGACCAGGTGGTCGCGAGCGCCGGCGGCAATCTGCGCCTCGGCGCCGTCGAGCGCGACTGCACGGTGCTGTTCTCGGACCTGCGCGGGTTCACAAGCTTCTCCGAGAAGCTGCCCGCCACGCAGGTGATCGAGGTGGTCAACTGTTACCTGAACGAGATGACCGAGGCGATTCTCGGCGCCGGCGGCACGCTGATCTCCTATATGGGCGACGGGATCATGGCCGTGTTCGGCGCACCGCTGGAGCAGCCCGACCATGCCGATCGCGCGCTGGCGGCAGCCACAGAGATGATCGGGCCGCGTCTGGACGCCTTCAACGCGTGGATCGCCCAGCACGGCCACGACCACAAGTTCGTGATGGGCGTGGGCATCAACAGCGGCCCCGTGATGGCCGGCAACATCGGCTCCGAGCAGCGCGTCGAGTACACCGCGCTGGGCGACACCACCAATACCGCCTCGCGCCTGGAGGGCATGACCAAGGGCAGCGGGCACATGCTGTTCGTCGCGGACACCACACGCGAACGCATCAAGAGCCCGCCCGACGATCTCGTGCTCGTCGGCGAGCTCGAGGTTCGCGGACGCGTCGCGCCCGTCCCGGTGTGGACGATCGCCGGCCCCGGCGAGCGCGACGACCCGTCGTAGAGGCGCGCGGCTCAGGGCACGAGCACGATCTTGCGATGCGAGCCCGCCGCCAGGCGGCGCCACGCCTCGTCCACCTGATCGAGGCCGAGCGGGTCGACCTCCACCGTGATCTCACCGCGCGCCGCCGCCTCGGCCATCCGCGTGTACGCCTCGCGCTTGACCTCCGGCGGCGCCGCAAAGTTCGTGTGGCCCATCAGCACCAGCATCTTGCCGCGGATCGCCGCCGAGGGCAGCGTCGCCTCCGCGCCCGCGCCCGCGCCGATCTGCACGATGCGCGCGCCGAAGCTCGCCGCGCCCACCGCAGCCACCAGCGGCACTCCCCACAGCGGGTCGAGCACCACGTCGATGCGGCCGTCGCCCGCCTGCGCAAGCGCCGCCGACAGATCGCCCGGCTCGTCCAGGCGCACGCTGGCGTCGGCGCCCAGCTCCAGACAGCGCTGCAAGCCCTCCGGCGAGCGCGCCGCCGCCACCACGCGCCCCGCGCCCAGCAGCTTCGCCGCCTGCACCGCGATCTGGCCCAGCACGCCGCTCGCCGCCAGCACCAGCACGTGCTCGCCCGGCGCCAGCTCCGCACGCCACGTCAGCGCCAGCCACGCCGCCAGGCCGGAGATCCCCAGCGCCACCGCCACGCCGTCCGCCACGCCGTCGGGCACCGGATACGTGGAGCGCGGATCGACCAGCGCGCGCTCGGCCATCGAGCCGAACGGTGCGATCGGCGCGTCGAAGTACACGCGCGCGCCGCCCAGCGTCCCCACGCCCTCGCGCCCCGCCACCGACGGCAGCGGCGGCTTGCCCGCGTAGAAGCGCCCCGCGCAGATCGCCACGTCCACCGGGTTCAACCCCGCCGCCAGCACCTCCACCACCGCCTGCTCGGGCCCCGCCGACGGCTCCTCGAACTCGTCCGCGCTCGGGACTCCGTACTCGTGCAGCACAGCCGCTCTCATCACCGGTCCATCCTATGACGGATATGCGTGATAATGGTTCGCTTGCGGATCCGCTTCTGCGGCGTGCGGGGCTCGACTCCGGCGCCGGGCATCGACTTCGTGCGCTACGGCGGGCACACCTCGTGCCTGGCGCTCACGCACGACGGCGCCGACGCGCCCACGCTCGTGCTCGACGCGGGCGCGGGCCTGCGCAAGGTCACAGGCATGCTCGACGGCGCGCCCTTCACCGGCACGATCCTGCTCAGCCACCTGCACTGGGATCACATGCTCGGGCTGCCGTTCTTCGCCGCCGCCGACCGCGCCGACGCGACGCCCACCGTGCTGCTCCCCGAGCAGGCCAGCGGCGAGGACGCCCAGAGTGTGCTCGCCGGCGTGATGCGCCCGCCGTACTTCCCGATCGAGCCCACCCAGCTGCGCGGGCGCTGGACGTTCGCCAACGTCGCGCCAGGAGAGCATCAGATCGAGGGCTTCACAGTGCTCGCGCGCGAGATCCCGCACAAGGGCGGGCGCACGTTCGGCTACCGGGTGAGCGACGGGCATTCGACGCTCACGTACATGCCCGACCACTGTCCCACCGCGTTCGGCCCTGGCGAGCACGGCTTCGGCGAGTACCACCCGGCGGCGCTCGAGCTGGCGCATGAGGCCGACGTGCTCGTGCACGACGCGCAGCTGTTCCCCGAGGAGCTCGCCGCAGAGGCCCACTTCGGGCATGCCGTCGCCGACTACTCCGTCGAGCTCGCCAGGCTGGCCGGCGCGCGCTCGGTAGCGCTCTTCCACCACCGCAACACGCGCACCGACAACGCGCTCGACGGGCTCGCGCGGCGCCTCGGCGGGGACTCGCCCAACGTCAGCGTTGCCGCCGAGGAGACCGTGCTGGAGCTGTAGGCGTGGGCGCGCGGCGCGGCACACATGGACCGAGACGAAACTAAAACATAGTAGTAGGCACTCCGTAGATAGTATAATTGAGCTATCCTGAAGAGGCCACGCGCATACTCGCCGGTGGCAGTCGAAGCAGCGCGGCTTCTCGGTGCTCGTGTCAGGCTCGCGCGCCGCGAGCGTCGCTGGACGCTTCAGGAGCTGGCCGACCGGGTCGGCGTCTCGCACGTGACGATGCGCAAGATCGAGCGCGGCGATCTGACGGTCGCGCTCGGAGTCGCGTTCGAGGCAGCGGCCGTCGTCGGCGTTCCGCTGTTCCACGAGGACCGCTCCCGCCGCGTGCTGGAGGCCGGTCGCGTCGACGACCGTCTAGCGGTGCTGCCGCAACTCGTGCGCAAGCCGGCGGAGGTGGACGATGACTTCTGAGCCGCAGCAGGCGTTCGTGTGGATATGGCTCCCCGGCGCCGCCGACCCCGTGGTTGCCGGCCGCCTGGACGGCGCCGGCGGGCTCGTCACGTTCACATACGGGCGCAGCTACCTCGCGCGCGAGAATCGAATTGCGCTCTACCTACCCGAGCTGCCGCTGCGCCGCGGCCCGATCTCGCCGGCAGCCGCCGACGTGGCCGGCTGCATCGCCGACGCAGCCCCCGACGCGTGGGGTCGACGCGTGATCCTGAACCGCCGCGCCGGCCTGGGCGCCGTCGACACCACAGATCTGAGCCTCCTGACCTATCTGCTGGAGTCAGGATCAGACCGCATCGGCGCGCTGGACTTTCAGACGTCGGCGTCCGAGTACGTCGCGCGGCGGAGCGCCAACGCGACGCTTGCCGAGCTCGCCGAGTCCGCCCAGCGAGTCGAGCAGGGCATCCCGCTCTCCCCTGCGCTCGACCAGGCCCTGCTCCACGGCACCTCCGTGGGCGGCGCGCGGCCGAAGGCGCTGCTCAGCGACGGCGCCCGCCGGCTGATCGCCAAGTTCAGCTCCACCACGGACACCTACCCGGTCGTCAAGGGCGAGTTCGTCGCGATGCAGCTCGCTCGTCTGGCCGGCCTGAACGTGGCAACCGTCCAGCTCACGCACGCGCTCGGCAAGCACGTGCTGCTGATCGACCGGTTCGACCGGCCCGCCACCGGCGGGCGCCGCGCGATGGTCTCAGCGCTGACGATCCTCGGGCTCGACGAGCTGGCTGCGCGCTACGCCAGCTATGCCGACCTCGCGCAGCTGATCCGCACGCGCTTCACCGACCCGATCCCCACGTTGCGCGAGCTGTTCTCACGCATCACGTTCAACATCCTCACCGGCAACAACGACGACCACGCCCGCAACCACGCCGCGTTCTGGGACGGCACCGCGCTCACCCTCACCCCCGCCTACGACATCTGCCCGCAGCCACGCGCAGGCGGCGAGACCGCGCAGGTCATGGCGATCGGCCAGGACGGCTACCGAATGAGCCAGGTCGCAGGCTGCATCGCCCGCGCGTCCACATACCGGCTGTCGGAGCGCGACGCCCGTCAGATCGTCGACCACCAGATCGACGTGATCGAGACCCACTGGGCCGACGTGTGCGACCAAGCCGCTCTGAGCGAGGTCGATCGTGCGGCGTTCTGGCGACGGCAGTTCCTCAACCCGTACGCAACCGAGGGCTACCGCTAGCCGAGATCCCGTGCAAAGATCGTGCCGTGCTGCGCCGTGATGTCGATCACGTGCGGCTGAGCGGCGCGTCGATCTCGTATCTGAGCGGCAGATCAGAGCAAGGACCCAAAGGCGAGATACGCACTGGGCACGCTCGCAATGTCGTGACCGTGGAGGCAACGGACGGTCGCGACGCCATCGCCAAGGTGCAGGACGCACTAGGACAGCAGGAGAGCGCGTGCTCCGAGTGGCACGCCAACCCGGCGTAGGACCGCGACGACGCACACGGAGTCGATCCTCGACGCGTCGGGGCTGCGACGTGAGCACTCGGACGCGAGACCCACTCACGGTGACCTGAACCGGGTGTACCCTCCCTTGAGATGACCGACGATCTGCTCAGACCCAGCCGCAAGCCGCGACCCGCCGACCGCCCCGATTTTGAAGCCGAAGCGATGGGCGAACTGCGCACCTTCAGCCGCGAGCACCGCGAGAACGAGCTTGGGAACCTGCTGCTGGCGCTCGCGGCACGATGGTCGCTGAGCTTCGAGGACATGGTGATCGCCACTGAGCGATCCCCGGAGGAAGTCCGTGGGATCATCGACACCTTCCGCCAGCACGACGAAATGTGCAGAGCCAACGCCGCCGCCGAGCGCGTGAGTCGCCACGGCCTCGCATTCGCTCGCTGACGGCTCTCGGCCCATGGACGAGCCGTTTGTTATGAACGTGGCCGACGCGCCAGCGATGAGCCACTCGCGCCGGGCGACGATCATCGACTTCGAGGACGAGAACTCGCCCTGGCCGGACACGGGCGTCAACATCCAGATCATGCAGCCGGGGCAACCAAACTGCCGCTACCACTCAGAGCCGGTGCAGGAGGACTTCCTGGTGCTCCACGGCGAGTGCGTCGCCATCCTCGAAGGCGAGGAGCGCCCGCTGCGGCAGTGGGACTTCCTGCACTGCCCAGCCGGCGTCGAGCACGTCTTTGTGGGAGCAGGACATGGACCGTGCGCCGTGCTGATGATCGGTTCGAGGCGAAAGGACGAGGCGCACTACCCAGTCAACGACGTGGCGGCGAAGTACGGCGCGTCCGTCGAGAGCGCGACTGACGAGCCCGCCGAGGCTTACGCCGACTGGCGGACCGAGCCTTGGCGCCCGACGCAGAATCCTTGGCCGCTAGGCGGCTAGCTGACGTGCCCGGGCAGTGGCTCACGGCCTCGCTTGACTGTGAGATCAGCGACGGCTCGCTTGAATGCCTCTTGCATGACCTCCAGGCTCGGATCATCCAGGTCGGGCATCCCGCTGGCCGCCCGCTCCCGCAGCTCATCGAATGCCATCTGCGCCCGCTCGCACGCGGCTTCGCGCGCCGCGAGCCCCTTCTGCCACAGCTCCGGATCCGCGACTGTCACGGAGGTCACGCAGCGCTCGACCTCGACGCGCGCCGCGATGACCGCCTGGCTGAGCTTGAAGGGCTCGCCGTGCGCGATCTCGCCCTTGGCCGCAAAGCCCGTACGGCGTCCAGCACGAGCGCCTCCAGCGGCGCGGCTTTCACGTGCATCGGGCAATCGTGTGGCCCGGCAACCCCGACGACCGTGGATTACTACGAGGGGGAGCGCTGAGCCGATCCTCACGCCCGAGATCGTGTCTTCCGGAGCAGGCCGTGACCTGGACTGGGCCGACGCAAGAACGTCGGTATTACTTGCTAGTCTTACCGTATGCGCGTGACACAGAAGGGGCAGGTCACGATCCCGCTCGAGGTTCGCCGGGCGCTCGGCATCCATCCGGGCAGCGACGTTGAGTTCGAGGTTGACGAGCAGGGCGCACGGATGCTCGTCGACCGTGACCGTGCAGCCCACGAGGTGGCGCGGATGCGTGGCGCCGGCGACGTGGAGTTGACCACCGACGAGATCTTGGCGCTGACTCGTAGGTGAGCCCCTCTCCCGGGGTGTTCATCGACAGCAGCGTGCTGCTCGATGTCTTCACCGAGGATCCGCGGTGGCTGGACTGGTCGCAGGCGCAGCTCACGCGTGCCGCTCAGCGGGGCGCGATCATCGTCAATGCTGTCGTTCTCGCCGAGATCGCAACGCGCTTCTCTCGTATCGAGGAACTGCGCTCGGCATTGCCCTCGATGGCCGTCACCGAGGAGATCCCCGCCGCCGCCGCGTTCCTGGCGGGCCATGCCCACGCCACCTACCGCCGCGCGGGAGGTACGCGGGAAGCGATCCTTCCCGACTTCCTGATCGGCGCACACGCAGCCGTGACCGCTCGCCCGCTGCTCACGCGAGACCCACGCCGCGTCGCCACGCACATCCCGGGCGCCAAGCTGATCACCCCCGACTGAACACGCTCGCTGTCCAGCGTGGCCATCTGCGGCTCGGGGTAGCGCTCGCCGACCGCCCAGTGGGTTGACCTTAGGAGCAGGCAGCTCGCACTGCTATCACAACGGGGCCCATGCGCCCCCAGGATCTCGCGGCCCTCGCAACCAACCCAGACTCCGCGCTCGCGACGAGCGACGCGAGCCGCGCGGCCGCCAGCGCGCCCGAGCCCGTGCCAATGTCCCGCGGCCTCGTCGCGCTGCTCGCGCTCGCCAGCGGCGCGACCGTCGCCAACCTCTACTACATCCAGCCGCTGCTCAGCACCGTCGCACATGCCTTCAGCATCTCCGACGGCACCGCCGGCCTGCTGGTGACGTGCGCACAGGTCGGCTACGTCGCCGGCCTCGCGTTCCTGGTCCCGCTCGGCGACATCCTGGAGCGCCGGCGGCTGATCAGCACGATCCTGCTCGGCACCGCCGTCGCGCTCGCCGCGTGTGCGGCATCACCGAGCTTCGGTGTGCTCGCCGCCGCGCTGATCGCCGTCGGCGCGCTCTCGGTCGTCGCACAGATCGTCGTGCCGCTCGCGTCTACGCTCGCCGCGCCCGAAGAGCGCGGGCAGGTGGTCGGAACGGTCATGAGCGGGCTGCTCGTCGGCATCCTCTCGGCGCGAACCCTCAGCGGACTGGTGGCCCAGGTGGGCGGCTGGCGGCTGGTGTTCGCGCTCGCAGCAGGCGCCATGCTGACCCTGTCGCTCACGCTCGGGCGCACGCTCCCAACGATGGCCCAGGCCGAGCCCGCGCGCTACCGAGCGGCCCTGCGATCGGTCATCACGCTGATCGCGCACGAGCCCGTCCTGCGCCAGCGCATGGTCCTCGGCGCGCTCGGCTTCGCCTGCTTCTCCGTCCTGTGGACCTCGATCGCGTTCCTGCTCAGCGCGCCTCCCTATGGCTACGACCAGGCCGTCATCGGCCTCTTCGGCCTTGCCGGCGCGGCCGGCGCGCTGATCGCGCCAGTCGCCGGAAGGCTCACCGACCAGGGCCACGGACGGCTCGCGCTCGGTGGCTTCCTGCTCGTCCTGCTCGTCAGCTGGGCGCTGCTCGCACTCGGGCGATCCTCCGTGATCGCCCTGATAGCCGGCATCATCGTGCTCGACCTCGGCGTGCAAGGCGCGCACATCAGCAATCAAGCAGCCATCTACCGCCTCAACGCTCACGCTCGCAGCCGCCTGACCACCGCCTACATCGTCGCGATGTTCCTCGGCGGCATCGTCGGCTCGACGCTGTCGAGCACCATCTACGCAGCCGCCGGCTGGACCGCCATCTGCTGGCTCGGCGCCGGGCTGTCAGCCGTCGCGATCCTGGTCTTCGCCGCGACGCGTCGCGTGGGTCAGTCGGTGGACTCGAGCAGCGATGTCAGTCACTCGGCGATGCAGGCGCGCCAGTACCCGGCGGCGCGAACGTGAGCGCGCCGTCGAGCAGGCGCCGCCGCCCGACAGGCTCCGCAAGCGCGATCCGCACCGGGGTCTCCGGATTGCGCGTGGCGGTCTGATAGCCCGGCCGCGGTGTCACGAACAGCGTCAGCACAAGCTCTTTGCCGTCAACGTGGAGATCCGGCGGGAGCACGCGGCCGTCCGCGCTCTGGCCGCTCGCGAACGCCTGCTCGGTAAGCAGCACGCGCAGCACCGTCTCCTGCGGCTTGATCTCCTGCGCGGGGTCAAGGCGCCAGGAGGACGCGCGAATCCCGTCGCGCGTCGCCCGCAGCGGGCGCGCCACGCCCGAGCTGGTGCACGTCCAGTTGCGGCGCAGCGCATTCTTGCGGAGCGTCACGATCAGCAGCTGCGGCGGGCGACCGCGCCCGAACAGCACCTCGCCGTCGGCGCGCGCGAGCAGTCGCCAGCCGTCGACGCTCGGGGGCGCCGGCGCGTCCGCGCCGCGCTTCCATCGCGCGCGCGAGGTGCGCTTGGGAGTCGCGCGCGTGGCGAGGTAGGTGCGCAGCGCGCGCACCGCGGGATCCTCGGGGTCGAGTGGTGCAGGCGGTCCTGCAAGCGCCCCCGGGGGAAACGACAGCGCCGCGCCGTCGCTCACCAGCTCGGGGTAGCGCGGAGCAGCGCGTGGCTCGAGCACCGCCGAGCGCTCCCAGTCGCGCTCACTTGGGAGCTTCGGCTCGCGCGCGGGGCGGCGACCCAGACGGCGGGGGGCGGGCTCGGACACACTCGCGAGGCTACCTAGGTCTCGACTTGTGCAATACTTAAGTCAATGCTTAAGCAATATGAGCCCGTCGACCGGAACGTCGACCTCCTCTTCCAGGCGCTCGCCGACCCCAGCAGGCGGGCGATGGTCGACCGTCTGACCCGCGGGCCGGCGTCCGTCAGCGAGCTCGCGCGCCCGCTGGCGATGTCGCTGCCGGCGGTCGTGCAGCATCTGCACGTGCTCGAGGCCAGCGGCCTCGTGCGCTCTCAGAAGTTGGGGCGGGTGCGCACCTGCACCGTCGAGCCCGCCGCGCTGCGTGCGGCGGAGCGGTGGATCGCCGACCGGCGCACCGCCTGGGAGCAAAGCCTCGACCGGCTCGGCGAGTACCTCGCCGAGGACCAGCACCAACCCGGAGACCAACGCAAACCACAGCAAGGGAGCGATCAATGACCGAGACCGAGCGGGCCGCCATCCAGCGGTCGACCACACACTCCACGTTCGTGATCGAGCGCACCTACAGCGCCTCGCCGCAGCGGGTGTTCGACGCATGGGCCGACCCGGCCGCCAAGGCGCGGTGGTTCGGGCCGCCCGAGAAAGCGGACTATTCGCTGGACTTTCGTGTCGGCGGGCGCGAGCATCTCACGGTCAAGATGCCCGATGGGATCACGTACGCCTTCGATGCCGTCTACCAGGACATCGTGCCCGGGTGCCGCATCATCCACGCCTACGACATGCATCGCGAGCATGCGCGCATCTCCGTGTCGCTGGCCACGATCGAGCTCGAGGCGCACGGTGACGGCGCGCGGCTGACGCTCACCGAGCACGGCGTGTACCTCGACGGGCACGACACGCCCGAGCAGCGCGAGCACGGCACCAATGAGATGGTTGACGCGCTCCGCGACTACCTCCTCAAGAGCGCGGACGCCGCCCTATGAGCACGGCCGTCGAGGCCACGCCGCGCGACGGGCGCTGGATCGCGCTGTACGTGCTGTGCGTGGGGATGCTGATGATCGTGCTCGACGTGACCGTCGTCAACGTCGCGCTGCCCTCGATCCAGGACGAACTGCGCTTCTCCACGTCGAGCCTCGCATGGGTCATCAACGCCTACCTGATCGCCTTCGGCGGGCTGCTGCTGCTGGCGGGACGCTTCGGCGACCTGATCGGGCGCAGGCGTATCTTCCTCGCGGGCGTCGGCCTGTTCACCGTCGCCTCGCTGCTGTGCGGCCTCGCCGACAGCCAGTCGCTGCTGATCGCCGCGCGCTTCATCCAGGGCATCGGCGGCGCGATGACCTCCGCGGTGATCCTCGGCATGATCGTGACGATGTTCCCTGAGCCTCGCGAGCAGGCCAAGGCGATCGGCGTGTACGCGTTCGTCGCCTCCGCCGGCGGCTCCGTCGGCCTGCTCGCCGGCGGCGTGATCACGCAGTCGATCGACTGGCACTGGATCTTCTTCGTGAACATCCCCATCGGCATCGCAACCGCCGTGTTCGCCAGGCGGCTGCTCGATGACGACCCCGGCATCGGCTTGCGCGAGGGCGCCGATGTCCCCGGCGCGATCCTGATCACCGCCGCGCTGATGCTGGGCGTCTACACGATCGTCAAGCCCGCCGCCGACTACGGCTGGGGCGCGGGGCGCACGCTCGCGCTCGGCGGCGCCTCGCTCGTGCTGCTGCTCGGCTTCCTCGCGCGCGAGGCCACCGCCAGCAAGCCGCTCGTGCCGCTGCGCATCTTCCGCTCGCGCAACGTCGCCTCGGCGAACCTCATCCAGGTGCTGTCGGTCGCGGGCATGTTCGGCGTGTTCTTCCTCGGCGCGCTTTACCTGCGCCGCGTGCTCGGCTACGACGCGCTGCAGATCGGGCTCGCTTTCCTGCCGGTCACGCTCACCATGGGAACCCTGTCGATCCGCTACTCCGAGCGGCTGGTCACCCGCTTCGGCGCTCGCAACCTGCTCGTGCCCGGCCTCGCGCTGATCATGCTCGCGCTCGTGCTGTTCGCCCAAGCGCCCGTCCACGGCAGCTACCTCGCCCACGTGCTGCCCTCGATGCTGCTGCTCGGCATCGGCGCCGGCGTGTGCTTCCCGGCGCTGATGACCGTCGCCATGTCCGGAGCGAGCCCGCAGGACGCCGGCCTGGCCTCCGGGCTGGTCAACACGACCGCCCAGGTCGGCGGAGCGCTGGGGCTGGCGGTGCTGGCCACGCTCTCCACCTCGCGCAGCGGGCATCTGATCGCACAGGGCCACTCCACCGCCGCGGCGCTCACCAGCGGATATCACCTCGCGTTCTGGATCGCCGCTGCCCTGATCGTCGCGGCAATCGCCGTCGTGCCGCTCGTGCTCGGCGCGAAGCCGCCAGCACTCGACGCAGCCGGCGCGCAGTGAGCGCGTCCGGCTGACTCACCCGTAGGCAAGCCTCACGGGGCTACGCGCGAGCCGCGCAGGAAATGGGCGATCGCGTCGGCCACCAGCTCATCGAGCTGCTCCGCCTGGACCATGCCGCCGGTGACCAGCGCCGCGATGCCCTGGATCGTGGCGAACAGGACCAGGCCCACGCGCACGGACGGGCCGCGTTCGAGCGCGCCCTCCGCCTGGCCCTGCTCGATCAGCTCGAACATGATCGAGAACGCGCGGTCGGCGGCGTCGTGCAGCGCCCCGGACTGCTCCCCATGCTTGCTCGCGAACATCAGCTCCAGCAGCGCCGCGTCGCGCGTGGCGAAGCGCACGTACGCCGACGCGGTCGCCTGCAGCCGTGCCCGGAACTCATCGCCCGCGCCGTCGACCGCGCTGCGCAGCTCGGCGCCCAGGCGCGCGAACCCGTCCTCGGCGAGCGCGTCGAGCAGCGCCTGGCGATCGGGGAAGTGCCGGCGCGGCGCCCCGTGGCTGACGCCGACCTCGCGCGCCAGCTCACGCAGCGAAAGCTCCTGAACGCCGCGCTCGCGCACGATGCGCTCGGCCTGCGCCAGCAGCGCCGTGCGCAGGTTGCCGTGGTGGTAGGGGCGCTCCGCCGCCGAGGGGCGCTCGGCCGCGGAGGGGCGCCCGGCCGCGGAGGGACGCTCAGACACGGAGGCGCGCTCGGACACGGAGGGCCGCTCAGACATGGGCTCGAAGCCTAACGTACGAAGTTGTCGTTGACATCATTGTTGCCATAGTCTACATTGTTGCTCATGACTACTTCAAGCAGCGCCCACATCCCTGACATGACCGGCCGCAGCGTGATCGTGACCGGCGCCAACAGCGGTATCGGCCGCGCCGCCGCCAGCGCGCTTGCCGG
>JBEKGK010000089.1:0-15527 GCA_050012835.1 Solirubrobacteraceae bacterium
CATTTCGATGGCCGTCGGCGAGCCGGCGTTGGCGCCCGAGTAGGTGAGGTAGGCCATCGCACAGATCACCGCGATGCCCGTGATCGTCGCGATCGGGCGCCGCTCGGGGCGCCGCTCGGGGCCGCGGTCGTAGAACGGCAGCAGGAACAGCAGGATCATGCACAGCGTCGGCACGCCGATCGTGGCCATCGGCACGAAGCTCGGCGTCCTGATGATGCGCAGGAGCTCGAACAGGAAGAAGAAGTACCACTCCGGCCGCGGCACGTAGGTGGTGGTGGTGGGGTTGGCCTTGGAGCCGAGCTCCGCGCCCAGCACCAGCGACATCGTGATGATGACCGCCATCACCACGACGGCCATGATCGAGTCCTTGGCGACCGCGTAGGGGAAGAATGGCTTGCCCTGCGCCTTCAGCAGCGCGTACTCGCGGAGGTACTCCTCCTTCTCGCGCTGGTTCATCTATACCTCGGTCTCGCGCAGCTCGGAGCGCTTCTCGGCTTTCGTCCACGGCGGCGCGGTCGTGCCGAGCTTGGCCACGAGGAACAGGTGGGCGCCGATCAGCGCGGCCATGAGCCCGGGTAGGAGCAGCATGTGGATGGCGTAGAAGCGCGACAGCGTGGTCGCGCCGAATTCGGAGCCGCCGCGGAGGAAGTCGCTCAGGTACGGGCCGACCAGCGGGCCGGTGCCGTTGATGTTGACTCCCACGATCGTGGCCCAGTAGGCGCGCTGGTCGAACGGGAGCAGGTAGCCGGTGAAGGACATCACCATCGTCAGGATCAGCAGCACCACGCCGATCACCCAGTTGAGCTCGCGGGGGTACTTGTACGCGCCGAAGAAGAACGTGCGGGCCATGTGCAGGAAGACGAGCACGACCATCACGCTCGAGCCCCACTTGTGCATCCCACGCACGAACTGGCCGAGGAACACGTCGTTGGTGACATAGCGGATCGATTCGTAGGCGCCGCCGGCCGGATCCGGACGGTAGTACATCGCCAGGAACACGCCCGTGACCGCCTGGCTGAGGAAGACGAACATCGTGGCGGAGCCGAGCGTGTAGAACCAGTTGGTGCCCTTGGGCACCTTG
Organism: Solirubrobacteraceae bacterium; assembly: GCA_050012835.1. Taxonomy (GTDB): domain Bacteria; phylum Actinomycetota; class Thermoleophilia; order Solirubrobacterales; family Solirubrobacteraceae; genus Palsa-744. The sequence continues at coordinate 1,082 of JBEKGK010000089.1, forward strand.
CGGAACATCATCCAGCGCGCCGCGCCGCTCAGCGAGGTGCGCTCGTCCACCCAGTCGACGACCGTTATCCCCGCGTTCTTGGCGTCCTCGAGCGGACCGCCGTTGCCGTTTCCGTGTCCGGGACGCGGCGGCGGCGTCTTCAGTGGGGCGGGAAGCGGGGGAGCGGGGAGCTTGGGCACGATGGTCGTGGATGCGGTGCGGAGCTAGAGTTTCTGGGCGCCGGGGCGCGACGGATACAGGTACTGGCCGATGCCGTCCAGCGGCTCGCCGGGGTCGCGCGGCGAGAAGCGGCGCAGCTGGCTGTTGACGCTGAAGCGCGGCCCGACTTCGACGTCTTCGCCGTTCACGCGCGTGTAGAAGCGGTCGAGCGGCCTGACGGGAGGGCCACCCACCCGCCGTCCGAGCAGGTCGTACACGCCGCCGTGGCACGGGCAGATGAAGCGCTCCGAGGCGTCCACCCAGCGCACCGGGCAGCCGACGTGCGCGCAGCGGCTGGAGATCGCGATGTACGGCGTGCTCTTGTCATAGGGGTCGGTGTCGATTTCGGGGTTGAACTTGCGCACGTACACCGTCGACTTGCCCGCCTCGCCGATGTTCGGGGTGAGCGTGATCACGGCCGGGATGTAGTTGTTGTCGGGGAACTGGTAGATCGTCCCCACCACTTCCCAGCGGTGCGGCGAGCTTTTGAATACCGGGCCGAACGCGAAGCCGAGCGCCGGAAGCGCGAACGCACCCGCGGCCACCGCTCCAGCTCCGTGTGCGGTGCCGGTCATGAACCGCCGGCGCGTGATCGTCTCGCCCTCGAACGCACCGGGTATCCCCCGATCGAGCGTGTACTTGGACTTGTGCTTGTCGCGCTTGCCTGGCATCGGGCGCAAAGAATACCGACGCGCGATTCAGGGGGACGCTATCGCCCCCGTCGAGCTTGTGCGCATCGCCTCGATCGCCTCGGGAGCCCCCGCCAGCACGAGCTCCTTGGCGTGGGCGTGCGCCTCGCTCGGCCCCCAGCCGACGGCGCGCGCGCCGGCGCTCCACACGGCCTCGGCGAGCTCGGCGGCGCCCGCGCCCTGCGCGAGCGCGCTGAGCGTGATCGTGTCGGCGAGCTCGGCCACCGCGAGCGTGTCTCCCAGCGCGACCAGGCGCGCCAGCCCGATCGCGTACAGCCGATCGCCAGCCAGGAGCTTCAGATCGTCCTCTGGCACCCGCACCAGCCGGGGCGCCCCGTAGTGCAGCAGGTAGCCCTCGTAGATCGCCTCCACCAGCAGCTCGTACTCCTCACGCCTGCCCGCGGCGCGCGGCCCGTTCGCGGCGATGCTCGCCGGCGATTCGGCCGCGGCACCCGGCTCGGCGCCCGCGGCTGGCTCGGCGATCGCGCCGGGCTCGGACCCGACCTCGGGCTCGACGAGCGTCGCCATCAGGCCGCCTTCCCGACGCAGCAGCGCCCGCAGGCGCTCGAGGGCGCCGCTGTCGGCGGGGACACCGTTGCCCGTGCGCTCCATCGCCGGGCTCACCCGGCCGCCGGCTGCGCCAGGCACGCGAAGGCCGCGGCGGCGGCCTCCACGGTGCGTTCGATCTGCTCGGTCGTGTGTGCCAGCGATGGGAACCAGGCCTCGAACTGGGACGGGGGAGGGTAGACGCCGCGCGCGAGCAGCTCACGGCACCATGCGGCGTGGACGTCCAGGTCGCACTTCTGCGCGTCGGCGAACGAGGACACAGGGCGCTCGCTGAAGAAGACGGTCATCAGCCCCGGCATGCTGACGATCTGGACGGGATATCCGCCCGCCCCACCGCCCGCCCCCGCGGCGGCCTCGCGCAGGCCCTCGGCGAGGCGCTCGGTGATCGCGGCGAGGCGCAGGTAGGCGGGCTCGTCGAGCAGCTCTAGCGTGGCCAGGCCGGCGGCCACCGCCAGCGGGTTGCCCGACAGCGTGCCCGCCTGGTAGACCTCGCCGCTGGGGGCGAGCATCCGCATCAGCTCCGCGCGGCCGCCCACGGCCGCCGCGGGCAGGCCGCCGCCGATGACCTTGCCCATGATCACGAGGTCTCCCTGCACGCCCAGCAGTTCCTGCGCGCCGCCGCGGGCGACGCGAAAGCCGCTGATGACCTCGTCGAGCACGAGCAGCGCGCCGTTGGCGTCGGCGCGCTCGCGCAGCAGCGCCAGGAACCCGTCGGCCGCCGGCACCAGCCCCATGTTGGCGGGCAGCGGCTCGGCGATGATCGCGGCGAGCTCATGGCGCTCGGTGGCTGCAACCAGCGCGTCGAGATCGTTCCAGGGCGTAACGATCGTGCCGGCCGTCGCGCCAGCCGGCACCCCCGGGCTCGCGGGCAGCCCCTGCGTGGCCAGGCCGGAGCCGGCCTGCGCGAGCAACCCGTCGGAGTGGCCGTGGTAGGCGCCCGCGAACTTCAGGATCGGCTCGCGCCCCGTGGCGGCGCGGGCGATGCGGATGGCGGTCATGGCCGCCTCGGTCCCGGAGGAGGTCATGCGCAGCATCTCAACGCCCTCCATCCGGCGCGCGACCTCGCAGGCCAGCTCGACCTCGCCTGCGGTGGGCGCGCCGAAGCTGGTGCCGCGCGCGGCCGCCTCGGCGATCGCCGCCAGCACGTGCGGGTGCGCGTGCCCGTGGATCAGCGGACCCCACGAGCAGACATAGTCGACGAACCTGTTGGCGTCGACGTCGATCAGTTCGGCGCCCTCGCCGCGGGCGATGAAGATCGGATCGCGGCCGATCGAGCGCATCGCGCGTACGGGCGAGTTCACGCCGCCGGGAATCAGCTCGAGGGCACGTCTATACAGCTCCGCGGAACGGGTGTCGGTGAGCGACGCCGTCAAGCGTGCGCACTCTCCCAGTTCTTGAAGTCCTCGGTGAAGTACAGCAGCCGGATCTTCTTGAACTCGGTGGAGGAGTAGAGCGTGGCGCGCTCGTGGATGCCGGTGCGCTCGGCGATCGAGTCGAGGACTGCGTCGCACTCCTCCTTGGAGCGGCCGTGAGCCATGGTGAAGACTGAGTACGGCCAGTCCTCGTAGGTGGGGCGCTGGTAGCAGTGGGAGACGCCGCGCACGGCGGCCATGCGGCAGCCGATGTCGAAGATCTGCTCGTCGGGCACCTTCCAGACGCCCATGCCGTTGGCGGAGAAGCCGGCGCGCCGGTGGTAGAGGATCGCGGCCACGCGGCGCAGTAGACCGCGCTCCTGCATGCCGGCCAGGTGGTCGAGCAGGCGCTCCTGGGTCATCCCGAGCTCGGCTGCGGCGGGCGCGTAGGGCTCCTCGACGACCGGCATGTCGCCCTGCAGCGCGCGGATGACGGCGATGTCGAGCTCGTCGTAGGGCTGGGGCTCGAGCTCGATCGGCTGCTTGACCTCGGCGGCGCTGGAGAGCGCCTCGGTGCCCCCTTCCATCTCCAGGTCCATGCGGATCTTGAACAGCCGCAGCGTCGGCAGCTGGCGCACCGACTCGGCGCCGGCCTCGCGCGCGAGCACCTCGAGCGTGCCCTCCAAGCCGAGCTTGGAGTCGGGCTCGGTGGCGATCGTGAACCACAGGTTGAACTCGTGGTTGCGCAGGTAGTTGTGCGATACGCCGGGGTGCTGGTTGATGACCTGCGCCGCGCGGTGGGGGTGCTCGGGATCGACCTTGGCGGCGACGAGCATCGAGGAGTAGCCGAGCGCGCGCGTGTCGAAGATCGGCGTGACCTGGCGGATGATGCGCTTGTCGAGCAGGCGCTGCACGCGCTGCATGACCTCCTGCTCAGAGACCTCGCCCAGCTCCGCGACGTGGCGGAAGGGCCGCGGCGCGATCGGGAAGCTGCCCTGCATCAGGTTGAGCAGCTTGCGGTCCACGTCGTCGAGCGCGATCGCGGCGCCGTCCTTGCGGCTGCGGATCTTCGGCGCCGCGGTCGTCGGCAGCGTCGGGTCCGCGACGTCGGCGAGCGGCGATGCTACGGCGTCGTGGGACTCGGTGGTCATGTCTGCTCTGCCAGCCATCGGGCGGCGTCCTTTGCGTGGTAGGTGATGATCGTGTCGGCGCCGGCGCGGCGCAGGGAGGTGAGGATCTCGAGCACGGCAGCCTGCTCGTCGATGTAGCCGGCGCTTGCGGCGGCCTTGACCATCGCATACTCGCCGCTGACGTTGTACGCCGCGACGGGCAGGCGTGTGGCGCGCTTGATCGCGCGGATCAGATCGCCGTAGGCGAGCGCGGGCTTGACCATCACCATGTCGGCGCCCTCCTGCACGTCGAGCAGCGCCTCGCGCACGGCCTCGCGTCCGTTGGCGGGATCCATCTGGTAGCCGCGGCGGTCGCCGAAGGCGGGGGTCGAGTCGGCGGCCTCGCGGAACGGTCCATAGAAGGCCGATGCGAACTTCGCCGAGTAGGCGAGGATCGGCGTCTCGGCGAACCCCTCGCCGTCGAGCTCCTCCCTGATCGCGCCCACGCGCCCGTCCATCATGTCCGACGGAGCGACGACGTCGGCGCCGGCGCGCGCATGGCTGACAGCGGTGCGAGCGAGCAGCTCCAGCGTTGCGTCGTTGTCCACCGTCGAGTCCTCGCGCAGCACGCCGCAGTGACCGTGGGAGGTGTACTCGCATAGGCACACGTCGGTGACCACGAGCAGCTCGGGCACCGCCTGCTTGATCGCACGCGTGGCCAGCTGCACGACGCCGTCCTGGTCCCACGCGCCCGACCCGTGCTCATCCTTCTCCGCGGGCAGCCCGAACAGCATCACCGCCGCTATCCCCAGCGCAGCCGCCTCCTGCGCCTCGGCGACGAGCGCCGACAGCGACAGGCGATCGACCCCGGGCATCGTGGCGATCGGTTCATGTCCGGCCTGCTGAGCACCGGAGGGCTCGGCCTCGGTGACGAACAGCGGCAGCACCAACTGGCCCGGGCGCACGTCTGTCTCGCGCACGAGGCCACGCAGGCCGGCGGTGGCTCGCAGCCTGCGCATGCGCGTCTGTGGAAAGGCCATCGCCTTCGAGGATACCCCGCTGGGACTGATTAAATGCCCGCCCGCCCGCGCCTGCGGCGCTCACGCGGTCGTTCGCTGCTCGATCACTCGGTGCGCGCCAGGCCCACGCGCGCGAGCGCTCCGAACACGAGCGTCAGCACGGCGAGGTGCACGAGCGAGAGGCCGATCGACGGGGAGGCGCCGTTGACGGCCGCGTCGAGCGCCTGCAGAGCGGCCTTGAAGGGAAACACGAACGAGATCGCGCCGATCGCATCGCTGAAGCCGCCGGACACCGACCCGGCGGGCACGAGCGCGAGGAACGCGAGTGGCAGCGACAGCAGGAACGCCAGCAGCGAGGCGGCGCGCACCTCGCGCGCGAGCGCGCCGATCGCCACGCCGAGCGCGCCGAATGCGACTGCGGCGAACGCGAGCGCCGCCACCCATAGGCCCACGCGACTCCAGTCCAGCGCCACGAACGCGCCGATCCCGGCGAGCATCACGAACGCGATCACGAATGCGCAGCCCGCGGCGAGCAGCGTCTTCTCGGCGAGCAGCGCCTCGCGGGAGATCAGGCCGCGCACCAGGCGCGCGAGCGCGTGCTCTTCGCGCTCGAGCGCGACCGCACCGGCGGCCAGCAGCACGCACACGAACATCAGCGACACGCTCACGGCGACGACCACGGCGAACGTGTTCAGCGGCGTGCGCCGGCCGTGCAGCAGCACGCTGTCCACGCGGATCGGCTGGCCGATGCTGGAGAGCACCCGAACGGCGACGGACAGGTTTTCGGCGGCGAAGCCCGCGAACGCCTCGATCCGTTCGAGCTGGCTGCGGTCGCGGCCGCGCGGCTGGCGAGCGGCGATGGCGCCGAGCGTCGCCGGGACGTGGTCGAGGCCGATCAGGCTTTCCGGACCCCCGACGCTGCCGAGCCTGCCGCCGGCCAGCAGCGTGCCGATGACCTTCCTGGCCGCCTTCTGGATCTGTTCGGAGAAGCCGAGGTTGGCCTGCGCGAGCGCGGAGTCGAGCGTCGAGCGAGCGAGCGACTGCTCGAGCGCGTTGCCGTTGTAGAGCACTTCCAGCTGCGCCTGGTTCTCGTTCGAGGCCAGCCGCGCGGCCAGGTCAGGGGGGATCACCACGGCTGCGACGACCGTGCCGGATTCGACCCTTTCGACCGCCTGCGCGCGCGAGGGCACGTCGACGGCCTGGACCTGGCTGAACAGCTGCCGGGCGTACTGGCTGACCTCGACGCGCTGGGTGCCCAGCTTGATGGTTTCCCCCGGCGCGGTCTCGTCGACGATCGCCACCCGCGGGCGCGACGGGCTGCGGGAGATCGCAAGGCCGATCAGCAGCGCGATCGCGACCGGGTAGACGATCAGCAGCGCGATCAGCAGCCGTGAGCGTCCCAGGATCAGGAGGTCCTTGCGCAGCAGCCATCTCATGCGCGGGCCTGTCCCATCGCAGTCATGTGCCCGCCCGCGTGGACGTGCGCTCGCGCAGGAACCGCACGAGCGCCCGCTCGAGGTCGCCGCTCTCGCTCTCGCCGCCCTGCTCCATGAGCGCCCGGGGGGCGCCGTCGAACAGCAGCCTCCCCTCCGCCAGCACGAGCACGCGGTCGGCATAGCGCTGCGCCTCGCTGACGTTGTGGGTCGAGAACACCACGGTCGTCCCGCCCGCGACCCGCCCCGCGACGAACTCCCACAGCCGCTCGCGCTGGCCCGGATCGAGCGACGCGGAGGGCTCGTCCAGCGCGAGCACCGGCGGGTCGCCGATCAGGCCGAGGGCAACGTTCACGCGCTGGCGGTTGCCGCCCGAGAGCCGGCCGACGGGCTCTCTCGCCCGGTCGCCGAGCCCGGTCTGCTCGAGCATCCGCTCGACCGCTGCGCGCGGGTCCGCGACGCCCTCCAGCCGGGCGAACAGCTCGAGGTTCTCGGCGACCGACAGCTTCGAGTAGAGCGCCGGGTACTGAGGCGCCCACCCGACCGCCCACCCGACCTCGCCTCCCCCGCGGCTGACGCTGCCGGCGCTCGGCGCCTGGATTCCGACGATGATCGACAGCAGCGTGGTCTTGCCCGCGCCGTTCGGTCCGACCACCGCGATCAGTTCGCCGGCGGCGGCCTGGAAGCTGACGTCCTGCAGTGCCTCCAACTCGCCGTAGCGCTTGGTCAGGGCGCTGACGCGCAGGACGGCGCTCACAGCAGTCCGCTGCGGCCGTGATCCCAGGATTCGAGCTTCAGGTGGCGGTTGAGATAGACGGCCGTCTCACGCAGGACGGCAAGGATCGGCAGGGCGATCAGCGCGCCGACGACCCCGTACACCTGCAGTCCGAGCAGCAGCGCGAAGATCACCAGCAGCGGGTTGATGCGCAGCGTGTGGCCAAAGACCTGCGGCGCGACGACGTGGCCCTCGAGCTGCTGCAGGCCGACGAACAGAAGCGCCACCCACAGCGCGGTGATCGGTTTGGTGAACAGGGCCACGATCACCGGTGGCAGCGCGCCCAGGATCGGGCCGACGTAGGGCACGAGCTCCATCACGCCGTAGAACACCGCGAACGCCACCGCGTACGTGCGTCCGTCGGGGAAGATCCCGATCACGCCGAACAGATACAGCGCGAGGCCGGTCGAGGTGCCCATGACGGTGCTGAACAAGAGCTGGCCGCCCACGTAGCGAGATACCGCCCGCTGAACCAGGTGCGGGTAGTCGTCGGCGCTCGAGCCGTCCCCATCGGGCATCACCCGCCGTACCAGGGCCCCGATCTGCCGACCGTAGAGCAGCATGTACACCGACAGCACGAACACGAGCACGAGATCGAAGATCGCGCTGGCCGCTTCGGTGAGCAGGGCGCCCCCGAACGAGGCCAGTTTGCTGGCGCTCTTGGCGACTTTGTCCTGGAAGCTCTGCAGGGCGGTCTTGCCCTGCTTGACGATTTCCACGTGAAGGCCCTGCTGGTTCAGTTCGTCCTGAAAGCTCTTCAGCTCTCTGTTGGCTTCGTTGACGATGTGCGGGAGGTTGTCGGCGAACGTGCGCACCTGATGGGAGATAGGGTTGGCCAGCAGAAAGCCGATGCCGGCCAGCGTCAGGAAGAATGCGAGGTATACGGCGAGCACCGCCAGCCCGCGGGGAAGGCGCGAGCGGTGGAGGAAGGCGACGGCCGGATTGAGGATCAGCGCGATGAGGCCGGCAACGATGAAGATCACCAGCACTTTCCCCGCGGCTTTCGCCACCGCCCACGCCGCCACGAGCGCGAGCGGAAGCAGCACCAGCTGGACCCAGCGGGGGATCACCACGCGCGGAGGCCCGGGCGCCTGCAGCGCCAGGGAGTCCGGCAGCTCGCGCGCGCGCTCAGCCGGCGCGCCAGCCGGCGGCGCATCAGCCTCGGAGGCTTTCTCGGAGACGCCTCTCACCTACCTCCCACCATCGCCAGAGTATGGCTGAGTCCGAGGCGGCCGCCGCGGGGGCGAGCGGCCCGCAGGAGCGCTCCGCACCGGGGATGGGCGCAGGTGCAGACGCCCAGGGCGCGGTGCGCATCCTGTTCGCGGGCGACGTCGTCGGCGGCATCGGGCGGCACACGCTGCTCGACTGCCTGCCGATCCTGCGTGAGCGCTATGCACCCACGTTCGTGGTCGTCAACGGCGAGAACGCGGCGGGCGGCCTCGGGATCACCCCGAAGATCGCCGACCAGATGTTCGCGGCCGGCGTCGACGCGATCACGCTGGGCAACCACACCTATCACCGGCGTGAGATCTACCCGTATCTGGCCAGTCACGATCGAATCGTGCGCCCGGCCAACTTCCTGCGCAGCCAGCCCGGGCGCGGCGTGTGCGTGGTGGAGCACGACGGGGTGCGCCTGGGCGTGGTGAACCTCAGCGGGAACCTCTACCTGCGCGCCGGGCGCTCGGCGTTCACAGAGATCGAGGTCGCATTGGGGGAGTTGGGCGAGGTCGATCACATCCTCGTCGACATGCACGCCGAGGCGACCTCCGAGAAGGTGGCCATGGGCTGGCACCTCGACGGGCGGGTGACGGCCGTGGTCGGTACGCACACGCACGTTCCGACCGCCGACGCGCGCGTGCTGCCCGGAGGAACCGCGTACATAACCGACGTGGGCATGACGGGCCCGCGCGGCGGCGTGATCGGGGTCAAGCGCGAGCAGGCGATCGAGTCGCTGCTCACGCAGATGCCGATCCGCTTCGAGACCTCCGAGGAGGACCCGTGGCTGATGGGGGTGCTGATCAGCTGCTCACAGCGGCTGCGCGCAGACTCGATCGAGCAGGTGCTGATGCCGCGACCGGCGGCGGGTCAATAGGGGTCCCGCCCTCCCCGCTGAGGCACCCCAGCAGCGCGACGATCACCAGCGGGAAGAACCAGGGGATGTACAGGTAGAACCAGTGTTCGATCCCCAGCTGCTCGGCGAGGATCACCGCTGCGCAGGCCGCCGCCAGACCGACGGGATCGGGGCGGCGGGGGATGACCGCGAGCGCCAGCGCGAGCGCAACGGCGGCGCCCTGCACCACGCGCTCGGACCCCTGCAGCCCGTACAGCCCCCAGATCGAGAACGGCGAGCCGCGATTGGACTGGTAGGCGATGGTGCGCTCGTAGATCGTGTGCAGCGAGTCGTGGCTGAGCGCCGGGATCGACACCAGCGCGACCGTGCCCGCGAACGCCACCACGTACAGCGCCAGCGCGCGCGCGCGCGCTTTGATGCCCGCCCACCCGGACCCGGACAGGCCGTCGGTGGCCAGCAGCGGCATCAGCGCCAGCGGCGCGAACTTGGTGAGACCCGCGAGCGCCGCCAGCGCGCCGCGACCGGCCCGGGCGAGCTCCCCGCGGTAGCTGCCCGCAAGCACGGCAGCGAGCACGAGCGCACCGACGAGGCTGTCGTTGGAGTTGCTCTCCAGCGCGTACAGCGTGAAGGGGTAGGAGACCCAGGCATAGGCCAGCGCGACGCCCAGCGTCGGACCGCGCATGCGGCGCCCGAGCAGGAACAGCAGCGCCGTGGCAAGCAGGTCGAAGAAGATCGCCGCCGCGTGGGCGGCCGGCAGGTCGTCCCACTTGCCGCTCCAGCCGAAGGCCTGCTCGAAGGGAACGTAGAGGTCGTAGTTGACCGGACCGTAGGTGTCGCCGTGTTCGTTGTCCGAGGGATAGCCGCCATAGAGGGGCTTGCCGTCGACGATTCGCTGCGCGCCGATCACGCCCGCGTAGCCGACGTCGATGACGTTCGAGTCGGTGACGTTGAGCGCGATGCGGAAGCCGAGCAGGAAGACCACACCGAGCGCGAGCCACGGTGTGGGCACGAGCAGGCGCAGCGGCGGCGGGGAGCGATCGGAAGGGTGGTGGGTGGGGTGGGGGTGGGGTCCCGATCTGACGCGCCGCAGCAGCGCGAGCATGCGCGCGAGCAGGTACAGCAGCGGCGGGTAGGCGAGCGGCACCGACGCGTAGATGTGGGCGTGGTTGAAGAACGCGAGCGACACCGAGAACGACAGCAGCACGAGCAGGTCGAGGTGCAGCAGCGAGAAGGGGCGGCGGAAGTTGACGAACGGCAGCATGAACAGCACGCACATCGGCAGCCAGATGTACAGCGCGTTCACGTGCCTGCCGAACGCGCCGGCGTAGCCGCGCGCCATCGTCCACGCGACCTGGAAGCCGGTCCACTGTTCGACAACGCGCCCGGAGAGGTCGTTGATGATGACCAGGCCGATCTCCTTCTTGCCGCCCCGCGTGAAGTAGCTGACCTGCCATTGGAACGCGCCCTTCAGGTACACGTCGCCGAAGGAGCCGCGGTATTCGCTCCGCAGCGCGCGCATCTCGGGAAGGCGGTTGGCGATCGCGAGCACCTTTTCGGAGGACAGCCTGTGTGCGGCCGGCGGCACGTTCGAGAGCGTCACCGAGACCGGCGCTTCCGAGCTCGTGGAGGTGGTGAGCGTCGAGCTGTGCGTGCTCGGGGTCGAGGTGTGCGTGCTCGCCGAATGGAACGCCACCGAGGCGGCGGCGGGGGCTGTGGGGTGCGCGAGCGTTGCGACTGCGGCGAGCGCGGTAACGGCGAGAAGGCGCATCGCGCGAGAGTAACGCTGTCCGCGCGGCCGCTCGATCATCGCTCTAGGAGCTGCGTATCACCATAGTTATACAGATGTCGTAGCGGGGGTGACTGCGCGAGCGGTCAGAGGGATGGATCGAGCCCGAAGTGACCGAGCACCAGCGGGGCGACGTCGCGGATCGCCCACTGGGCGGGCTCGGGCTCGGGCAGCGCCACGCCGCTGAGCACGAGCGCGCCAAGCGAATCGCAGGCGTGCAGCGAGCCGTGGCTGCCCCCGCCGACGTGCGCCTGGCGGCCCCAGTCGATGAACTCGAAGCCGGGCGCGGCCGACAGCAGCACCTCGCCTGAGTTCCGGCAGGTGAGCGCCGCCCAGGCGCGGGCAAGCGCGTCGGGGTAGGCGGGGGTGAGCAGGACGCCGTCCCGGACGGTCCCGTCGATGGCCGCGAGCGCGCCCTCGACGTTCCAGCCCAGCCCGCGCGGATCGAGCAGCGGACCCCCTGGCGCGAAGCGAATCTCGCCGTGACGCGGGCTGGAGATGACGCCCTCGCGAGGCGCGTCATGCGCGTCGCGCTCGAGCCACATGACCAGGTCGACGCCGTCGATCGCCAGGGCGAGCGCGACGACCGACGCGCGCATGGCGTCGCGCTCGGACTCGTGCAGCGCATAGACCATGGCGGCGCGCTGGGAGGGGCAGACGGCGATGCGCGGCTCACCCGCCGGCGAGGAGCCCTCCGAGGAGCGGGCCGGTCCGAGGACTCCAAGCTCGGAGAGATCGTCCTGCAGCGCGATCGTGGCGGTGACGGGCGCCTGCGAGTGGTCGGCCATCGCGATCACCGCGTGTTCGCTCAAGAACTCCTCGATGCCGCCGGCCGCGTTCATCACGCGCGCGAGCTGCAGGTCGGCCTGGCCGATCGAGTGGACCTGCGCCTCCGGTCCATGCTTGTGCGAGTACCAGTCGTTGTCGGGCAGCGACAGCAGCAGGAAGTCGAACAGGTCGTGTTCGACCATGTACGCGGAGACGCACCCGGAGTGCCTGTCGCGCACGCCCGGCATGCCGAGCCCGGAGCGGCACCCGGTGCGCCGGGAGGCGAAGACGTCGGCGTAGAACAGCTCGCGCGGACCCATCACCGCGTGGCGCATGAGCGCCGAGGCGACGCGCGTCAGGGCGGTGTCGCGCTGGGGCTCGTGGCGGTGGCGCCCCCGATACATCAGGTAGGTCGTGCCGGCGGTGCGCACGTCGGCGTCGTCGAGCGCCTCGAACAGCGTGGGCGTCTCGGACGACAGATGAGCGCGGTTCATGTTGTAGACGGTGTCGGTGAGCTGTCGCGTGATGCCGAAGCGCTGGGCGGCGCGGAAGCTCGAGCCGTACTCGACGTAGCGGTGCTCTTCGCGGTGGAACCAGTTCATGCCCGGGATCTCGTGCCGGTCCTGGCTCACGCCGGTGACGATCGAGGCGGCGCACACGGGCGTCACCGACGGGAACGCGGCGACGCAGTCCGGCACGTAGCGCCCACCGGCGATGAGCCGCTCGAGCACCGGAGCCGCGCCGGCCTCGATCGCGCGCTCGAGCATCGCGGGCGCCATCGCGTCGATCACACACAGGACGAGCTTGGGCTTGGAGGAGCTCACGAACCGCCGTATCAGCGGCGCAGGATGCGCAGCCCCGCGTACTTTTCGTCCCGCCGCGCGCGTCCCCGCCAGGCGAACCAGGCAAGCAGCGCGACGGCCACATAGCCGAGCGGGTGCAGCAGCGCGACGAGCGCCGCGAGCGCCAGCGCGGCGGCGTCCAGGTAGACGGTCAGCGCCTCACGCGCGGAGCGGTCGCTCAGGCGCGAGCGCGCGCGGATGATGACCGGCCAGGACGCGCGCTGCGCGAGCGCGGCAACGAGCAGGCCGCCGAGCACCCCCGGCCAAGCGCTGTCGCCGTGTGCGGCGAGCGTGCCTGCGAACAGCAACGCCCCGGCGCCGAGCCCCAGCCCTGTGAGCGACGCGGCGAGCGGATCGCCCAGCGCCTTGCGGTCGCTCGGGTCGACGATCGGCGCGAGCCTGAACAGCAGCTGCAGGCCATACGCGATCGCCAGCACCACGACCACGAGGAGCAGCCACCAGCTCGACCGTAGGAAATGAAAGCTGCCGTGCCCGAAGTCAACCCCCAGCGCTCCGCCGGTGGCGAGCGCGCCGGCGAGCAGCACCGGTAGGAACGGGCGCAGCCCGCAGGCCGCCGCGAGGCCGGCGCCAAGGCCGATGTAGAAGAGGATGCCGTTCATGCAGAGTGCATTTGGAGGTGCGCTACCGTGCGGTAATGCGCGGGCAGGACGATAAACGACGGACCCGGCCGGCAGCGCACGAGCTCGCGCGCTATGAGGCGCTGTTCGCGGCGCGGACGCGCGGCATGAAGAGCTCGGCGATGCGCGAGATGATGGCTTTGACCGAGCGCACGGACGTGATCTCGCTCGCGGGGGGCCTGCCCGACACGAGCACGTTCGCGCCCGAGCTGTACGCGAAGCTGATGGCGAAGGTGGCCGCCGAGTCGACGGCGCGCGCGCTGCAGTACGGGCCGACCGAGGGGATGGCGGCGACCGTCGGGTGCATCGTCGAGGTGATGGCGCGTGAGGGCACCTTGGTGGACCCCTCGGAGGTGATCGTGACCACCGGCGGGCAGCAGGTGATCGACCTGGCGTGCAAGACGCTGATCGACCCGGGCGACGTGATCGTCGCCGAGGCGCCCACATACCCGGGTGCGGTGCCGACGTTCAGCGCGTATGAGGCGGACGTCGAGCAGATCGAGATGGACGCCGACGGGATGCCGATCGACGCGCTGGAGAGCACGCTCGACCGCCTGCACGCCCAGGGTCGGCGACCGAAGTTCATCTACACGATCCCCAACTTCCAGAACCCCGGCGGCGTGACGATGTCGCTGGCGCGCCGCCGGCGTCTGGTGGAGGTGGCGCGCGAGCGCGAGCTGCTGGTGCTCGAGGACAATCCGTACGGCCTGCTGCGCTACGAGGGCGAGGCGCTGCCGACGCTGTACTCGCTCGACGCCGAGGCCGCTGGCCAGAGCGGGTCCTCGGACCTCGTGATCTACCTCGGCACCTTCTCGAAGATCCTCTCGCCGGGGCTGCGCCTGGGATGGGCCGTGGCCCCACGGCCGGTGCTCGAGAAGCTGAACCTCGGCAAACAGGGCGCCGACCTGTGCTCCTCGCCGGTGACGCAGATGTTCGTGTCCGCGTACTTCAACGAGCGCGACGCGCACGGGGGTCCGGCGTGGATCGAGTACGTGCAGCGGTTGAGGGATCTCTATCGCAGCCGCAGGGACGTGATGTTGGAGGCGCTCACAGAGCACTTTGGCGAGGGCGCCAGCTGGACGCGGCCGCAGGGCGGCCTGTTCATCTGGGCGACGCTCGATCAGAGGATCGACACCACCGACCTGCTGGCGCTCGCGCGGGAGAACGAGGGCGTCGCCTTCGTTCCCGGACGCGCCGCC
>JBEKGK010000090.1:0-15480 GCA_050012835.1 Solirubrobacteraceae bacterium
CACGATCACCGCGACGGCCACCGATCAGGCGGGTCTCAGCTCGAGCGCCTCGGAGACGGTGACCTACGCGCCGCCCGCACCCCCCGTGCCGAGCCCCAAGCTGACACAGCTCGGGACCGCGAGCGGCGCCAAGGGCAAGGTGCGCTTCACGCTCGCCTGCCAGGGCGCCGCCGGGACGACCTGCCACGTTCAGGTCACGCTCAGCACCGTCGAGAAGACGCACGGCAAGAAGATCCTCGCCGTGAGCGCGAAATCCAAGACTCACTCGAAGACTGTGACCGTCGCAACGCTCACGCTCACGCTCGCCGCCGGTGAGAGACTCAAAGTCTCGCTCAGCCTCAACGCCACGGGACGCAAGCTGCTGGCTCACTTCCGCAAGCTCCCTGCACACCTCAGCGTCACGCTAGTCAATGGCGCGAGCAGGACGACGATCATCTCCCAGAACCTGATCGTCAGGCCTGTGCCCAAGAAGCACAGACGCTGAGGCGGTCAGGGCACCCCGGGCGCCCCGGGCGTGGCGCGAGCCTCGGGGCTCCGCGTACCGCGATCCCTCACACGGCAGCAATCGAGACCGACGCCTGAACGGCGGCGAGCATCGCCGCGGTAGCCTGCGCCAGATCCTCCTGGCCGATCACATACGGCGGCATCGTGTAGATCAGGCGCCCGAAGGGGCGCAGCCAGACGCCGTGCTCGACCGCAGCGCGAGTAGCCGCCGCCATGTCCACCGGCCGCTCCAGCTCGATCACCCCGATCGCCCCCAGCACCCGCACGTCGCTGACACCGGCAAGCTCGCGGGCCGGGGCGAGCCCGCTCTGCAGCCACCCCTCGATCCCCGTCACGCGCGCCTGCCACCCGCCATCCCTGAGCAGGTCGAGAGACGCGCGCGCGACGGCGCAGGCGAGCGGGTTGGCCATGAACGTCGGCCCATGCATCAGCCCGCCCCCCTCTCCGCGTGAGACCGTGTCGGCGACATCGGCGGTGCAGAGCGTGGCCGCGAGCGTCATGTAGCCGCCGGTGAGGGCCTTGCCGACGCACATCACATCGGGTGTCACGCGGGCGTGCTCGCACGCGAACATGGCGCCGGTGCGCCCGAAGCCGGTGGCGATCTCGTCGAGCACGAGCAGCAGCCCATGCTCGTCGCAGACGTCCCGCATCAGCGCCACGCACTCGGGCGAGTGAAAGCGCATGCCGCCCGCGCCCTGCACGACCGGCTCGAGAATCACCCCGGCCAGCTCTCCCGCGTGGCGCTCGGCGAGCTCGCGCACGTGACCCGCCCAGCCCTCATCGAGCCCGGCATGGAAGCCGTCGGGCGGTCGCTCGGCGAACACGTGCTGCGCCAGCACGCCCGCGAACAGGCTGTGCATCCCCGCGACCGGATCGCATACGGCCATCGCGCCGGCCGTATCGCCGTGATAGCCGCCTTTGACGGTCAGCAGGCGCGTGCGCGAGCCCCGCCCGAGCGCGCGCTGGTACTGCAGGCACAGCTTGATCGCAACCTCGACCGCGACCGAGCCGGAGTCCGCGAAGAACACCCGCTCGAGCCCCTGCGGCGCGAGCTCGATCAGGCGCTCGGCGAGCAGCACCGCGGGCTCGTGCGTGAGCCCGCCGAACATCACGTGCGCCATCTTCCCCAGCTGCTCGCTCACCGCCGCGTCGAGCGCCGGGTTGCGGTAGCCATGGATCGCGCACCACCACGACGCCATCCCGTCGATCAGCTCGCGCCCGTCCGCCAGGCGCAGCCGCACGCCCTCCGCGGAGACCACCGGCAGCGAAGGCAGCGCCGCCGGCAGCGCGCCGTATGGATGCCACACGCGCTCAGCGTCGAGCGCGAGCAGTCGGTCCCAATCCGTCAGACCGGCCTAGTCCTCATACAGGGTGAAGTCGCGCTTGCGCGCGCCGCACACCGGGCAGAACCAGGTGTCGGGGATGTCCTCGAACGCGGTGCCCACGGGGATGCCGCCATCCGGGTCGCCGTCGTCGGGGTCGTAGATGTAGCCGCAGGACTCGCAGATCCAGCGCTGCAGGATTTCGGTGGCGGTGCTCATGCTCGAGAGGCCTTCCCCTCCGGGGACGACGCGGTGGTGTCGCTCATGCGCCAAAGATTAGCGGCCGGTAGGGTCAGCCGATGCGCGCAACTGAGGAGAGCGAGCGCCCCGGCCCCGGCGAGACGTTGAACCCCGGCCCGCCCACGCCCCCCCGCCAGGCCGCGAGCGTAATCCTGCTGCGCGGCGGCGCTGAGGATCTCGAGGTGCTGCTCGTCAGGCGCACCCCGCACGCGCGCTTCATGGGCGGCGTCTGGGTGTTTCCCGGCGGCGCCGTCGACGCGCGCGAGGGCGCCGGCGACGAAGCCCACCGTGTCGCCGGGGTCCGCGAGCTGCAAGAGGAGGCTGGGATCGCGCTCGACGATCCCAGCGCGCTGGTGAAGTTCTCGCGCTGGATCACGCCGGCGGAGGTGCAGATCCGCTTCGACACGCACTTCTTCCTCGCGGAGCTTCCGCAAGGGCAGGAGCCGCGGATCGACGGTGAGGAGTGCGTCGATCTCGGCTGGTTCACGCCGAGCGCGGCGCTCGAGGCCAACAGCGCGGGCGAGATCCAGCTGGTCTTCCCGACGATCAAGCATCTCGAGCAGCTGGGCGAGTTCGCGTCCGTCGAGTCGCTCATGGCCTACGCGCGCGGGCGCGAGGTGCAGCCGGTGCAGCCGCGGGTGCTGCTCGAAGGCGAGGTCGCCCGCATCGTGCTCCCCGGCGAGCCGGGCTACTGAATCGCAACCAGGCGATTCCGCCGTTTCCGACAGGGGTCGGATGAACTCGCGGTGAGCCGAGGCGATGAGCCCTCGTTACGGGTCGGACCCCAGCCTTTCGACTCTCAGTAAACAGTTCGACGCGATGCATCGCGACTAGCCTCAAATCCGTGTCCTGAGGCACTGTCGCGACATGTGACACCCGCGGGCACACGCTCAGGGGGGATTTCGCAGACAATCGACCCATCCGACTGCTTGGTCCCGTAGGGCGCTTCCATTCCCGCAGCCTGCGGCACAGACAGTCCGGGCACTGAATATGCACCGCCACCACCGTGTGGGAGGACGAAGGTCAGACCCGCCGAGACCACAGAACACTCAGCACTTTCAGCCTGTAGAGAGCAGCTGATATTTCGAGTAGGTGCATAGAAGGTTTGGTTTGCGTCGGACGACGAGGGAGATATTGCGGGCGTGGGCGAGACAGCCACCGTGTGAACGACCGTCCTCGTCGAAGGCACATTTGGCGTCGCAGCCGAGGTCTTCGCGTCCTGCGTTACGCCGCTGGCTGCCGCGACGATCCCGGTCGTAAGGACGGCAGCGACCACGGCTATCACGATGTAGTCCACGATGCGCGGCTGTCTGCCCAACAGCCAGCCAATCAGGGGCTTCACGCTCTTGACCACCAAGCTGAGCCTATTCGCCTGAGCACTTCGACCAATGATAAGGACTTACGTCACTAGTCGAATCTGTGGCTGCTGGTATTCATCAGAGCGTGTTGGGTTCGGTATCAGCTCTGCTGCTGCGCGTTGACGACGTGCGTGACCGCGTTGATCAGCGCCAGGTGGGTGAACGCCTGCGGGTAGTTGCCCAGATGCCGTCCCGATGAGGCCTCGAGCTCCTCCGCGTACAGCCCCAGCGGCGAAGCATAGGAGAGCAGGCGCTCGCACAGATGCTCGGCCTCGCGATGCTCGCCGATCTCCGACAGCGCCGAGACGAGCCAGAACGAGCACAGCAGGAACGTGCCCTCCTCTCCGTGCAGGCCGTCGTCGGTCTCCTCGGTGCGGTAGCGCAGCACGAGCCCGCCATCGGTGAGCTCGTCGCGGATCGCCATCACGGTTGCGCGCACGCGCTCGTCCTCGGGGCCGAGGAAGCGCACCAGCGGCACCAGCAGCGTGGACGCGTCGAGCGCATCGGTGTCGTAGTGCTGGCGGAAGACCCCGCGCTTGTCCACTCCCCGCGTGAGGATGTCCTCGCGGATCTCATCGGCGAGCGCCTGCCACTGTTCGGCCTGTTCGACGTGGCCGCGCCGTTCCGCGAGACGCGCGCCGCGGTCCATCGCCACCCAGCACATCAGCTTGGAGGAGACGTAGTGGCAGGGCTCGCCGCGAGCCTCCCAGATCCCCTGGTCCGGTTCCTTCCACGCGGCCGCCGCGCAATGCACCTGGTCGGCCAGCACCGGCCACAGCCGCTCGGGTATGTGATCGCGCTTCTTCGAATGCAGGTACACCGAGTCGAGCACCGCCCCGAAGACGTCGTTCTGACGCTGGTTGTAGGCGCCGTTGCCGACACGCACCGGGTGCGCGCCCTCGTAGCCCTTGAGGTGCTCGAGCGTCGTCTCGGTGAGCTCCTTCTGGCCCTTGATCCCATACATGATCTGCAGCGAGCCGTCCTCGTTGCGCTCCATGTCGGCGACGTACTGGATGAAGTCGTCCGCCTCCCAGTTCAGGCCCAACGCGTGCAACCCCCACAGCGTGAAGGAGGCGTCGCGCATCCAGCAGTAGCGGTAGTCCCAGTTGCGCTCGCCATGGGGAGTCTCCGGGAGCGAGGTGGTGGCGGCCGCCACGAGCGCGCCGGTGGGCATGAACGTCAGCCCCTTCAGCGCCAGCGCCGAGCGCTGCAGGTTAAAGCGCCAGGGGTGGTCGGGATAGGTGCCTTCGGCCAGCCATGTGCGCCAGAAGTGAGCCGTGCGCTGCATGTGTTCCTCGGCCTGCTCGACCGTGTGCGGGCCGCCGCGCCCCTCAGTCCAGGAGAGCGCGCAGAAGCGCTTCTCGCCTTCGCTCATCGTGTGGCGTCCGTGCGCACGATTGCCCTCGATGCCCATGCGGATGTCGCTGAACAGCCTGAACGCGGTCACGTCGTCGGTCGCGTCCATCATGCACACGCCCTCCTCGCCGGTCTGCACGACGCTCCAGCTCGCCGCGGTGGCGCCGTAGTCGAGCATCGGCTCGCACACGATCTCGACCTGCACCTGCCCCTGGATGCATTCCACGATGCGCACCACCAGATGGTCGGCGTCGTAGTCGGTGGGCGGGCGCGTGTGGCTCGAGCCGTGCTTGTTGTCGTGCCACGGGCCGATCGTGAGCGCCTCCACCACACGCAGCCAGCCCTGCGGCGTCATCCAGGTCGTCTCGATGATGTTGGTGCCCGGTATGTAGCGCCGCCCTGCCGGCACGTAGACGCCGTACGGGCCGACCCGCCAGCTGCCGGCCCCGCGGTCGAGCATCGCGCCGAAGATCGAAGGCGAGTCGAAGTGGGGCAGGCACATCCACTCGATCGACCCGTCGGATGCGACCAGCGCGCACGTGTGGCAATCCGACAGGAAGCCGTAGTCGGCGATCGGCGGGAAAGGGGAGTCGATCGCCGTCGGCTTCGAGCCGCGCGCAGCCGCCGCAGGCTGGGAGCCGTCGGGCGCGCTCGGCGCGCCGCGCGCGCCCGCGGCCGGCTGGCCGGTCTCCCCAGCGAGCGAGGTCTCGGGCGCGCTCACCACTCGGTCCGTTCGAACCTCGGCCGCTCGACGCCCTCGGGCAGGATCTGCTCTTCCTCGAGCTTGTCGAGATGGGCCGCGAGCGTGGCGGTGGCGAGCGGGCGCAGCGGCTCGGACACCTCCGGCCAGACCGCGTCCAGCAGCTCCTGGATCGTGCGCCTGCCTTCACCCAGCGCGATGATCAGACCGTGTTCGCGATCCAGGCGATGGGCGACGTACTCCTCGAGCTTCGCCTGCGCATCCCACACGGGCGGCCCGTGGCCCGGGCACAGCACGTTGAAGTCCTCGCGCATGCGCAGACGCGTGAGCGCGAGCAGGTAGCCGGCCATCGCCCCGCGGTAGGGGCTGATGAACACGCTGCCCTCGCCCAGCACCGCGTCGCCCGTGAAGCACGCTCCGTCGCCCACGAGCGCGAAGTGATCAGCGGCGTGCCCTGGGGTCGCAACCGCCTCGAACGGGCCGAAGCGCACGCGTTCGCCGAGCCGCACGTCGGCCGCCCCGCGTCCGGCGGCCAGCGGCGCCGGGTAGCGCTCGAGCAGCGCGCCGACGGCTTCGGTGTGGTCGTGGTGATCGTGGGTGAGCGCCACGCCGCCCAGCCCGCCGCGGGCATCGATCGCGGCGAACAGCCGGGTGAGGTGCTCGTCAAGCAGCGGGCCAGGATCGACGATCCACGTCGGCTCGCGCCCGACCAGCCATGTGTTCGTCCCCGACAGCGTCAGCAGGCCCGGGTTCGGGGCGCGCACGCGCAGGATGTCGTAGTGCGTCAGCAGATCGGCCTCCGATCCGGCCTCCGCTGAGTCGCCGTTGGCCCCGGCCTCGGCTTCGGGGTTGTCCGCATGCCGCTCTGTCATGCGCAGCGACAGTAGCTGACCGCCCGGCCGAAATGACTGCACGCACGGCCTACCTCGTGCGGCCGGAGGCGCGCCCACCGCGTCTGGCGCTGTTGCGCGAGCCACCGCCGGGGCGCTTGGCGGCGCCCTTGGAGGGAGTCGAACGGTGGTCGCCCCCGCGGGACCGATCCCCGGTGGAGATCCCTGCCAGCCCCAGCTCCCGGTCCAGCCCCAGCTCGCGGACCATCCCAGCGAGCTCGCGAGCCTGGTCGTGCGCGACCAGCGTCACGCCGACGCCGCTCGCTCCTGCGCGCGCGGTGCGCCCGATGCGGTGCACGTAGTCCTCGCGCGTGGCCGGGATGTCGTAGTTGATCACGTGTGTTATGCCCGCAACGTCGATTCCCCGCGCGGCCACGTCCGTGGCGACGAGCGTGTCGACGACCCCAGCCTCGAAGTTGGCCAGGGCCCGCTCGCGCTGGCCCTGGGACTTGTCGCCGTGCATGGCGACCGCCCGCACGCTGCTCGACGCCAGCCGCTTGACGAGCCGGTCGGCGCCGCGCTTGGTGCGCACGAACACGAGTGTCAGCCCGCGCTCGGCCTCGCCCAGCTCAGAGACGAGGCGCGCGACCTTGCCATCGTGGGTGACGGTCACGAAGCGGTGCTCCACATCTCCCTTGCGCTCGGCCGAATGTGCGTGCTCGTGGCGGCGCGGGTTGGAGGTGTAGGCCTTCGCGATTCGCCCGACCTCGCCCTCGAGCGTGGCTGAGAACAGCATCGTCTGGCGCTCGGCAGCGGTCATCTTGACGATCCTGTCGACCACCGGACGGAAGCCCATGTCGAGCATCCTGTCGGCCTCGTCGAGAACGAGCATCCGGATGCGGCTGAGTGAGACGTCCCCGCGCTCGATCAGGTCGAGCAGTCGCCCGGGCGTGGCGACGATGATGTGGGCGCGCGCCGCCAGGCGAGCCTGCTTGACGATTCCCGCGCCCCCGTATACGGCCGCGATCGACAGCGCGCGGGCGTGCGCGAGCGGGCGCAGATCCTCGACGATCTGGAGCGCGAGCTCGCGCGTTGGCGCGAGCACCAGTGCTGAGGGTCGCGCGTCCGAGTCCTTCAGGCGCTCGACCAGCGGCACGCCGAAAGCGAGTGTCTTGCCCGAGCCGGTCGGCGACTGCGCCAGCACGTCGTGGCCGGCGAGCACGTCGGGGATGACCATCTTCTGGACGGCGAACGGCTGCTCGATCCCGCGTTCGGCCAGCTCATCTACGACGACCTTGGACACGCCGAGGTCGGCGAACGTTGCATGCGTCATGTTGTTGGTGCTCCTTCTGGCGACCCCGTGGCCGCCGCTGCGGATGGAGATTCGACTGACCCCATCCGCGCCCTTCAGCGCCAACAAAGACAAAGAACCTCACGAACGACTTCGCCGCCCGTGGCATGACCGTAGCAGCCTTCGCGGTAGCGTCCCGCCGGTCGCCACTCAGCACAGGCGGACTGCGATACCGTCGATGAATGCCCATCGGAGCGCGCCGTTCGTCGTCTCGCAGGCCGGCCGTGAGGATGACCGCCGATCCGTATGCGAACGTATGTTCGCATAATGCGAGGTTTCTGTCCGATCCGAAGACCAAGCTGGGCTAGTGCGTGGACGACCACAATTCGAGGTCTTTGCGTGCACATCAACACCGCGGGACGAGCGATGAAGCGTCGGGACTGGCTGCTGCTATTCGCCGCCTACGAGGGTGCGCCCGACGGGCTTGATCCGATCCGCTTTCAGAAGGGCCTGTTCCTGTTCGCCAAGCGCGCGCAGGTGCCAGCACGCTCCAAGTACACGTTCAAGCCATACGACTATGGGCCCATGAGCACGGGGATCTATAGCGACCTCGATCGTCTCGTGGAGGATGGGCTGCTCGAGCGCGTGCCAGTGCATGGAAAGCGCTGGTCGCGGTACAAGCCCAGCAAGGTCACGTTCCTCGAAGGGCAGAGGATCTTGAAGCAGGCGGAAGACGAGAAGCTGCTCGACGCTGCGCGTGAGCTGTTTCGGATCAAGCAAGACGTCTCCAGCCTCAGATTCAACGAATTGCTCGAACGTGTCTACGCCGAACATCCCGAATTCGCGGTCAATTCGATCTTTCGTCGATCCGCCTGATCGAATCCCCGGCTAAACCGTCGCATCGAGCCGCGATGATGCAACGCTCGATGCCTCCCGGTACAAACATCAGGACGGCTGCCGCGAGATGACACTCATCGCAGCTCTCCGCTGTCGTGATGGCGTGATCGTTGGCTCCGACAGTCACGAGACACGGGGTACACGAGGTCGGCGCCTCGCTCGCCCCACCAAAAAGGTGTACGAGCCACGCCCAGGCTTCTTGCTTGCGTGGGCGGGCGCGCAGGATGCGGCGCAGAGCTTCGCCCTTCGCCTCGCTCGCGCACACGAGCTGTCGCCCGCCACCGATCGCCTCGACATCAAGGCTCGTCTCCATGCCGTCCTCAGCGACGTTCGCGGCGATCCCGGCATCGAAGGGCGCAGCGACCATGTCGAGTTTCTCATCGCTTGGTGGTCGCGACAAGAGGGCAAGCCCGTCGCACTCCATCTTCTCAGCGGCGGCGCAGCCGAGTGGGTGGAGAGCTGGGCCTTCGGCGGCATCCAGCTCGGCATCGACAGCGCGAGCTTCGCGATCGGCACGATGCGCTACATCGACCCGGAGGACCTGACACTAGAGCAAGCCAAGATTGTGGCGCTCAAGGTGCTACGCGACACAATCGAAACCAGCGTGGAGGGCATCGGAGGTCGCGTGCAAATGGGCGCCGTCCAGGAAAGCGGCGTTCAAGTCGTCGAGCAAGCCGACATGCGAGGACTTCACGACACGGTCGATCTTTGGGAGGCCCAGTGCGCCGAGATTCTTCTCGGGACCGATGAACCGCCGTCCGCGAGCGACACCCCAGATCGAGGCGTTCGCCCACCAGACTGAGGCACCGCCCTACAGGATGTACGCCATCGCGTGCTTCACGACCGTGCAGTCCTCGCCGCCGCACATGCTCGGGTCCTTGCCGTAGCGGACTCCTTGAAGCCGCCGCGGGGCAACGGGGTCAGCGCGAGTACAGCGCGAAGAAGTCCCGGTCGTCGGGTTCGAGGTAGCGGGTGGCGGGACGTTCCATGCCTTCGAGCAGCTTGCTGGGCCCCAGCGCGCCCGGCGCGCCGTAGCTGATGAACGTGACCCAGTATGAGTTGATGTCGAGCTCCATCGCGCGGACGGCGCCGGCGCGTATCAGCGCCCTGGCGAGACTTGCGACCGTCTGGTCTTCGCCGGCCGCGTAGATGAGGTTGCCGTGCCTGTCGACCCCGATCGCCGAGCGCCACACGAGGACCGCATTGCCCACCGTCGCGCCCCATTCGGCGGTGTTGGCGAGGTTGGGGCTCGGCCGTCCTTCTTCGACGATCAGCGGGAGGTTCTGGCGCGCGAAGGCGACGCCGGGCGGAACAGTCGAGCCGTAGCGCCAGTTGACCACGTCGACGCTCCCGTTGTCATATCCGACGATCGTCCCCTGTCCGTCGCGCAACGGGGCGTAGGTGTGCCCGTTGACGGCGAAGCCGCCGTGGGAGTCGCTGAGCTTGAAGCCGCTGTTGAACGTGGCCAGCAGCCGGGGGCGATCGGCGCTGGGAACGTCCATCGAGCCCCGAGGGAGCGCTACGGTGGGCTCGAGCCGCCCCGGGTTGAGCGTGAGGGTCGTGCGCTTCGTGTCGATCCACGCGACTCCGGCCACCACGCGGGGGTATTCCGGCTGATCGCGCAGCGTGGTCACCAGCACGGGCGGCTGCGCCTGCAGGCTCGGGCGCGTGGCGTGCCAGACGCCCTCGCCGGACAGCGCCGGCTGGATCAGGGCCGGCACGCGGGCCGGTCGAGCTTCGGCGCTGACCGTCGGGCGAGACGTGCCGCCATAACCGACTTTGGGGAGCGCGCGCAGCGTCGGCCCACCCTTGCTGGGCGCCGTCAGCGTGTAGTAGACCGACTCCACGCGTGCCACGAGCCCGGCGGCGCCGTTGTCGCGAAGCCACTCGACGCTGCGGATGCCGAGGCTCGAGTTCGAGGGTTCGCTCATCGCCCCCCAGTAGGAGAGGACGACAGGAACCAGCGCCACGAGCGCGGCGACGAGCGCGATGCGACGAAGCCGCATCAGCCCGGACAGGTCGCCGTCGCGCCGGCGGCGGTGGCCCGCCGACGCGAGTCGGACGTTCGCGGCAGCAGCTGGAGGCATGCCCAGACCTTAGTGAGAGGCGATGAGGGCGGACTGCGCCTACAATGATTGTGAGCGAGTTCTCACTGAGAAAACTCTCATTCCGGACGGCGCGCTTTATGAGGGTTAAAGGATGCCGGTGTGGAATCCTTGCCACGCGCGACCGGGAGATTCGGCTTCCGTCGTTTAACCAAAATCGCTGGAGGTTCGACCATCGTTCCACTCGAGGCACTGGCCGAGGAAGAATCGGCCCCCGGCATGATTCTTCGCGAGGCTTCCAAGCCGGCGCACGTGCAGGCGCCCACAAGCCGTCGGCGGCGTCTCGCGATCTCAGGTGGCGTGGTGCTGCGCGCGTGCCGGCCTCGTCAGTGGAGCAAGAACATGCTGGTGTTCGCGGCCCCCTGTGCGGCCGGCTGGATCGATCGCCCGGTGATCGCCGCCGAGGCCGTCGGTGCGCTGGTGGTCCTGTGCATGATCTCGAGCGCCACCTATCTGGTCAACGACGTGCGCGACCGCGAGCAGGACCGTGAGCATCCGCGCAAGCGCTTGCGACCCGTGGCCGCGGGCGATCTCTCTCCGCGCGCCGCGCTGCGCATAGCTGCGGTGCTGGCCGTCGCGGGAATCGCGCTCGGGAGTGCGATCGCGCCCGGCCTGGGCGCGCTCGCGTGTGGCTATCTGGCGTTGACGGCGAGCTACTCGCTGTGGCTGCGGCGGGTGGCCGTGCTCGACATCCTGGTCGTTGCCGCCGGGTTCGTGATCCGCGCCCTGGCCGGCGGTGTGGCGACCGACATCTACGTGTCGCGCTGGTTTGTCATCGTGACGGCGTGCTGTGCGATATTCCTCGTCGCGGCCAAGCGCTACGCCGAGCTTCGCGCGCACTCGGGGTCCGGTCCCGCGCGGGCGACGCTGCGCCGCTACTCGCCGAGGGCGCTGCTGCTCACGCTCGCGGCGTCAGCGACTGCCGCCAGCGTGGCGTACGCCTCGTGGGCGTTCACGCGACCGGACCACACCGTCTGGTACGGCCTGTCGATCGTGCCTTTCGTGCTGTGGCTGGGCCGCTACTCGATGCTGATCGGGCGGGGCGGCGGTCAAGCGCCGGAGGAGCTGATCCTGCGGGACCGAATGCTGCTCGCGATCGGGGCGACATGGGGCGTGCTCTTCCTCGGTGGCGTGTATGTCGGTTCGTGAGCTGAGCGCGCGGGCTCCGCTGGCGCATCGCACGCGCTCGTTGAGCGGATGGGGACGCACGTCGCGCAGCAGCTGCAGCGTGATCCAGCCGCATGCGGTCGACGAGGTCCTCGACGCACTGGCGTCCAGTGGCGGCAGCGGCGCTGGCGTGATCGCGCGCGGCGCCGGGCGCAGCTACGGCGATGCCGCTCAGATCAACGGCGGCACGGTGCTCGACATGACGGCGCTCGACCGGGTCGTCTCGATCGACGTGGAGAACCTGCTCGTCAGGGCGCAGGCCGGCGCGACGATCGCCCAGCTGATGGCGCGTCTGGCCGCCTACGGCCTGACGCTTCCCGTCCTCCCCGGCACCCGCCACGTGACGCTCGCGGGGGCGATTGCGAGCGATATCCACGGCAAGAACCACCATCGCGACGGCAGCTTCGCGCGGCACGTCACCTCGCTGTCGCTGTGCACGCCCGCCGGCGGCCTCCTCGAGGTCACGCCCGAGAGCGACCCCGATCTGTTCTACGCCACGCTGGGAGGCATGGGCCTGACGGGCGTCGTCGTCGAGGCGACCGTGCGGGCTGAGCCGCTGCCCTCTCCGTGGGTCAGCGCGGACACCGATCGCACGGACGGCCTCGAGCAGACGCTGCAGCTGATGGGCGGCGAGGAGCACCGCCGTTACTCGGTGGCCTGGCTCGACCTGCTGGCGCCGGGCGCGAGCATGGGCCGGGCGGTCGTCGTCTGCGCCGACCCGCTGCCCGCGGATCACCGCGCGCCGGCGACCCGCATGCGTCGCACCGCCAGAGCGGCGTATCCGGGCACGCTTTCGCGCAGCCCGGCGTTCGAAGTTCCCAACGGCTTTCCGGGAGCCCTGCTGCGCCCGTCCGGCGTGCGCGCGTTCAACGCGCTGCACTGGTGGACTGCCCCGCGTCGCGAGCGCGCGCGGCCGCTCGCGCTGGCGCCGTACTTCTTCCCGCTGGACATCGTCGGCTCGTGGAACAGGCTCTACGGCGCCGGGGGTCTGATCCAGTACCAGTTCGTGATACCCAGCGGAGCGGAGGATGCACTCGAGCGCTGTTTCGAGCTCATCCGCGCCCGTCGCCTGCCCGTCTACCTGGCGGTGTTCAAGCGCTTCGGAGCGGCATCCGCCGGACCGCTCTCGTTTCCGCTGGAGGGCTGGACGCTCGCGGTGGACATCCCGGCCGCCGCGCCAGGCCTGCACGCGGCGCTCGACGAGCTCGACGAGCTGGTGGCGAGCGCCGGTGGGCGCGTGTACCTCAGCAAGGACGCACGTCTCGGCCGCGAGGCGCTGGGCGCGATGTACCCAGAGCTCGACCGGTTCCACGCACAGCGGGCAAGCGTCGATCCGGAGGGCGTACTGCGCTCCGACCTCGCCCTGCGCCTGGGGCTTTGCGGAGCGCCCGCGTGAGCGCGGCTCCGGGCTCGGGCGGGCGGCGCGTGCTCGTTCTCGGCGGCAGCTCCGAGATCGCCCTGGCGATCGTCCGCGAGCTGCAGTCGCGGACCCCGCGGGACGTGGCGCTGGTGGGACGAGACGCCACCGCGTTGAGCGTCGCCGCAAGCCAGCTCAGCGCGGCCGGGTGCTCCGCGGTGAGCACGTTCGAGCTCGACGCGCTGGATCTCAGCCGGCACGAGCAGGTGCTCGAGCAGGCGGTCCGGGAGCTGGGCGGCGCCGACCTCGTGATCCTCGCCGTCGGCGAGCTGGGCGCGCGCGGCGGCCTGCCGTCGGATATCGCCGCGGCGGCACAGGTGCTGCAGGTCAACCTCGTGGGAGCCGGATCGCTGATGATGCACGCGGCCAGGCACCTCGTTGACGGGTCGGGCGGAACGATCGTCGTGCTGTCCTCGGTCGCGGCCGAGCGTCCGCGGCGGGCGAACGTCGTCTACGGGGCATCCAAGGCGGGGCTCGACTCGCTCGCACACGGGCTGGGAGACGCGCTGCACGAGCAGGGCGTGCACGTGCTCGTGGTCCGACCGGGGTTCGTAGCCACGAAGATGACGCGCGGGCTCGACGCGGCGCCGCTCGCGACCACGCCACAGGCCGTTGCCGGCGCCGTCGTGGATGGGCTGGATCGCGACGCCCACACCGTGTGGGTTCCGCGTTCGCTGCACTGGCTGATGCTCGTGATGAGATTCGTTCCCCGTCCGATCTTTCGCAGAATCAAGCAATGAGCGCCACTCGCCCGTCACGGCAGCACCCGACAGAGCTCGCGCCGGCCCCCGCGAACATCGCCGACCTGCGCGCCCGACGCCGCCGGGCACGGCGCAGGCGCAGGCTCGCGCGGGTCGACGTCGGGCTCGGCGTGCTCGCCGCGCTCGTGCTGCTGATCGCCAGCCCAGGCCTGGCGATCACCGGCCTGATCGCGCTGCTCGTGCTCGCCGCATGCGCGATCTCGGTGCTCGTCGGGCGGCGCAGGCGCAGGCGCACCCTCGAAGGCCCTCCCGCACGCAGCCGTCACGTGGGCAAGTCGCCATCGCGGCGCGCTGATACTCAGCGTTAGCGACCTACTGGATGTTCGCCATCACGTGCTTGACGACCGTGTAGTCCTCGACGCCGTACATGCTCAGGTCCTTGCCGTAGCCGGACTCCTTGAAGCCGCCGTGCGGCATCTCAGAGACGAGCGGGATGTGGTCGTTGATCCACACGCAGCCGAAGCGCAGCGCCTTCGACACGCGCAGCGCGCGGCCCACGTCGCGCGTCCACACCGACGAGGCCAGGCCGTAGCGGGTGGCGTTCGCCCACTCGATTGCCTGCGCCTCGTCTGAGAACCGCTGCACCGTGATCACCGGGCCGAAGATCTCGCGCTGGATCATCTCGTCGTCCTGGCGCAGCCCGGCCACGACCGTCGGCTCGACGTAGAAGCCCGGGCGCTCGGCGGCCTTGCCGCCGGTCACGATCTCCGCGTGATCGGGCCTGCGCGCGAGGAAGCCCTCGACGCGCTCGCGCTGGCGCGCGGAGTTGACCGGGCCGAGCGTCGTGTCGGGTGACAGCGTGTCGCCGATCACCAGGCCCTGCGCTTGGCCGGCCAGGCCGCTGACGACCGCGTCATACACGTTGCTCGACGCCAGCACGCGCGTCGCCGCCGTGCAGTCCTGCCCGGCGTTGTAGTAGCCCGTGCCCGCGATCGTCTCAAGCGCAGCCTCCAGGCTCACGTCGTCGAACACCACCACCGGCGCCTTGCCGCCGAGCTCGAGGTGCACGCGCTTGAGCGTGTCTGCGGCCGTGCGCGCGAAGTGCTTGCCCGTGTCCACCGACCCGGTCAGCGCGAGCATGTCGACCTCGGGGTGGTTGATCAGCGCCTCGCCCGTCGGGCGGCCGGGACCGGCGACGATGTTCAGCACGCCCTTCGGCAGGATCTCGGCCGCGAGCTCCGCCAGCCTGATGGTCGTGATCGGCGTCGTCTCCGCCGGCTTGAGCACCACCGTGTTGCCCGCCGCCAGCGCCGGCCCGAATTTCCAGATCGCCATCATCAACGGGTAGTTCCACGGGGTCACCTGCCCGATCACGCCGACCGCCTCGCGGCGCGTGAACGAGGTGTAGCCCTCCATGTACTCGCCCGCCGCCCTGCCCTCCAGGCAGCGCGCCGCGCCCGCGAAGAAGCGCAGGTTGTCAGCCATCACCGGGATCTCGTCGCCCTTGACCGCTTCGATCGGCTTGCCCGCGTTCAGCGCCTCCAGGCGCGCGATCTCATCGCCGTGCTCCTCCACCAGGTCCGCGATCGCGA
>JBEKGK010000091.1:0-15024 GCA_050012835.1 Solirubrobacteraceae bacterium
GGCGCCCAGTCGTGGCGGCGCAGCTCGTCGAGCACCGCGCCATGGACACGCGTCCACGCGTACTGTTCGAGCGACGCGCCCTTGTCCGGGTCGTAGCGCTCGATCGAGTGGATCAGCGCCTCCAGGCCGCACGAGAGAAAGTCCTCGACGTCGCAGTGCGCCGGCACTGCGCGGACCTTGCGGTAGACGACGTGACGGACCATTGGCATGAACATGAAGATCAGCCGGTCTCGCAGCTGGAGCTCTCCGCTCCGTCGATACTCCTGCCACGTCGACAGCACCTCGGCTGGCGACGGTCTGACTGCCTGCTTCGCGGCTATTTCCATGATCGTGCTCCGGTTTCGAGGGAACTGGCGGGTGTACGGCCGCCTGCTACAGCGCTTCGCTCGCGTCCGAGCGTGACTCGTTGAAGCTGAGCCTCGCGAGGCTGTACGGTGCGGCCATGGACCCATATCGGGCAGCGCGTGAGGCAACTTGAGAGCTGCACGCGCAAGCCTGCGCGCTGGTGCGGTTCAGAAGGCTGGACTCCAGGTCAGCCGTGTATGAGCGTGTGCGTCATTCGCTCCACCACACGTCCCCGTCCTCGGCCGCGGCCTGCTCGATCTGCTCGAGGGCGACGTCGGTGCGACGATCCTCGACCATGCTCTGCAGCGCCTCGCCGATCGTCGGCGCCCATACACGGCGCGCTACCGCGACCCGTCCCGACTCCTCGTCGAACTGCTTCCACTCCAGCTCGACGAGCGGCACGCGCGAGGGAGGCGCGTCGTCGGGTACCGGCGCGCCCCATCCATAGAGGGTGATCTGAGCCTGCCAGCCGTGCGGGCACAGCTCGCCCATCACAGCCAGAGCCTGCCACTGGTCGGCCACGGGCTTGGTGCGGCGATAGTTACGGCGCAGGTAGATGAAGATCAGCGCGCAGGCCACCGCCAGCGCGGCGATCAGGAGCGCGATGATGAGCGTGTCGCCGGGGAGCGCCGGGAGGTGGCCGCCCCTGTTGGCCAGCACGAATCCGCCAAACGCGGCGATCATGGCACCCTCAGCAACCCGCTCGATCCGGCCAGAGGAAGCAGACGCCATCCGCTCGCTCTCATTGCTCTGTCACAGTAGCCGCTCGCGCACGCGCGATGCGCCGCTCGGTCGTGGCGCCGCGCCGCTCGGTCGTGGACCGCTGAGCGTGGGTTCACGAAGCCACGGTCACAAACGTGCCCCCTTGAGCTAATGGATCTCGAGATGGATCTAGATGGGAGCGATGAGCAGGCGCTGTTGAGCGCGGCAAGGTCGGACGCGCAGGCGTTTGCGGCCTTCTACCGGCACTTCGAGCGTCCGGTGCTGGGCTTCTTCATGCGCTGCACCGGACGGGCGGAGCTCGCGGCGGACCTGACGGCCGAGACGTTCGCGCGCGCGCTCGAGTCGGTGGAGAGCTATGACCCGGCCAAGGGTCGCGCAGACCATTGGCTGTTCGGAATCGCCCGCAACGTTCTCGGCTCGAGCTATCGCCGCAGCAGGGTGGAGGCGGGCGCGCGCCAGCGGTTGGGCATGGCGAGGCTGGTCCTCGACGATCACGCCGCTGACACGATCGCGGCGCTGACAGAGGACCAGGAGCACGCGACGCTCGCGCTCGCGGCGCTGCCCGAGGAGCAGCAACGCGCGATCCACGCGCGCGTTCTGCAGGAGCGCGACTACGCGGAGATCGCCGGCGAGCTGCGCTGCTCAGAGGCCGTGGTCCGCCAGCGCGTGAGCCGCGGACTGCGCATCCTACGATCACGATTGGCTGGTGAACGATGAGCATCCTGCCGCAGCTCGAGCGCGACCTTCTGCACGCAGCCGACAGGCGTCTGGCGGGAGCGCCCTCGGCTCGGGGCTGGTGGCATCGGCGTCGCGTCGTGCTGTCGCTCGCGCTTGCGGCCCTTGCGCTGATGGGCGCGGGTGGAGGCGCGCTGTTGCTGGCGCCGGGAAAGCCCGTCGCGCCGGCGTTTGAACTGCCGGCGATGCCCACCGTCGGGCTGGGCCGGCCGCTTGCGCCCAGCCTCGCGCTGCTGCCCCTGCGGGTCGCCGATCCCGCCGGCGGTCCGCCATGGGGCATGCGCGTGATCCGCACGACCCGCGGCCTTGCGTGCATCCAGGCCGGGCGGGTGCTCGACGGCCGGCTGGGCGGCATCGGCATCGGCTACGCGTTCAAGGGAGACGGGCGTTTTCACCCGTTCTCGCCCGCTGACGCCATCAGCGAGGACTCATGCGCGACGGTCGATCGCGACGGGCATGCCTTCCAACCCGGCGCCCCCGCGATCGTGACCGCCGACGGTCTGCCGCTGGCGGGCGAAAACATCTATCCCTACCAGCGGGTTCACTGTGACCTTCCGGGCCAGGAAGACTGGGGCGTGCGCTGCCCGCAGGCCGAGCTGCGCGAGATCGCCGTGGGGCTGCTGGGGCCCGACGCGGCGAGCATCCGCGTGAGCGCGCCGGGGCGCGAGCTCACTGTCAAGCCGGTCGGCCACGACGGCGCGTATCTGATCGTGCTGCCGGCGCCCGCGAACATCAACAGCGGTCCGGGAGCCGGCCCGTACGGAGCTCTTCACAGGCACGGCGCGCGGGCTGGCGCCATGGCGACGCTGACGGTCACCTATCGCGATGGCTCGCAGTGCGAGATCCCGGCGTACAGCCAGAAGCAGACGTGCTCGCCCAGGGGCCTCGCCGTTTCGACGGGCGCGCCGCCCACGGGCGCGAAGCTGAGGACGCCGCTGCGTGTGCGCTACCGGCCGCTGCTCGCGCACAGCCCGTCGCTGCTGGCGAGCGGGCCCGGCGGCAGGTCGTCCCGAGGGCCCATGTCCGCCTCCAACAGACCGGGGCCTGGGCTGGTGATCACGTTCAGAGCACCGACGGCCGCGCCGAGCATCTCGAGCGGCTACGACGTGGAGCTCCAGCCGCGCCAGGTTTCGGGCTGCGACATGCCCGCCACGATCGTCGCCCAGCCGACGCAGCAGACGCTCGCGGCCGGGCAACAGGTGCAGATCGACGTGTCGTTGGAAGGCAGCTGCCGTACGACCTATGACGGCCGCGTGTTCTTCGTCAGCTCCTCCGGCAGCTACAGCGAAGCGGGGACGTCCGACCACGCGGGCGAAGGGCCGCTGTACGAGGTGATCGCCAGCTACTTCTGCTGTGGGAGGCGCTCGGGCACGGTCGGTGCGACGGTCGGCACGTTTCGCGTTTCAGTGCCGTGATCCACGCCGTCGGCTTACCCGGTCGAGCTCCGAACGATCGTCTGTGTGCGTAGCGTCACGATTGTTTGGCTTGTGTGCGTCGCAGTCCCAGGGGCATGGGTGACGATGGCTGCTCGGACCCGCAGGATGTGCGCGCGTGCCAGTAGCTTGCGGGCCTTGGCCGAGAGGTGCAGCCGTACCGTGGTCTCGTGCCCGCCGGCAATGCTGAATGAACCGACGGCGAGGGTCAGGCTCGGGGCCTTCTTCGTGGACTGGTGGCTCGTGGTGACGGCGCTGAGGGTGCGTAGCGTTACTGTGCCGGTGCAGTGACGTGCCGCGGCGGGGCAGCTCACTTTGACGCTGACAGTGCCGGAGGGACTCGCGGCCAGCGAGGTGGTCAGGAGCGTGGCGGCCAGGGTCGGCGACTTCTGTTCGTGGAAAGCCAGCACGCCGACATTGCCGGAGCCTTGCGGCACCGTCGCGGCGTTGGGATTCACCGTCGCGTTGAGCGTCGCCGAGCTCTGGGTCACCGATGATGCCGCGCCGGTTAGGACTTCGGGCGGGCTCGGGAGCGTCTGGAGCGTTTCGTCGCTGCCGAAGCTCGTGCCGCCCGCGTTGGTTGCGATGATCCGGAAGTGGTAGACGGTATTGGTGCTCAGGCCCAGCAGCGATGCGGAGACGGCAACGGGGCTTTCGCCCGCTCCTGCGGGGAGCGACGAGCACGCCACGCTTGAACCGTAGGCGGTCGTGAGACCGTATTCGAAACGACATTCGCTCACGATTCCGCCGCCTGGGTCCACCGAAGCGTTCAACGTGGCTGTGGTCTGCGTCACCGAAACAGCCGGTTTGGTGACGACCGTTGGCGGGCTCGGCGGCGTGTTGAGCTGGGCAATCTGGTAGGCGGTGACGCTCGAACCGGTGGCGACGAACACGCGTCCCCCGGCTGCGCTGGGGGACGCGAAGTGGTCCACTACCGGGCTGGGCAGAGTCTCGGTGTAGCGCGGCACACCCGTGGTGGGATCGAGTCCGTAAAGCTTCGTGCCCCCTCCTTCGAGGAATTTGCCCGAGATCACCCATACCAGGCCACCGGACACGATTGGCGGTCCGGTGGCGTCGGAAGGTCCGTGCCAAAGAGGAGCGAAAGTACGGGCCGCTTGATCGTAGGTGAGGGCCCGCACGCCATCGGTGCAGGGGACGTAGATAGTTCCGTCTGCGTACGCGTCGCCGCCGAAGCTGCCTTCGCCTTTGTCTTCAACTTTGCCTTTACACACTTTCTGGCTGTAAACCACACGTGCGCCGGAGCCCATCGTGGCCTCGTCGATGAGATATCCCATTTCGTTCTTACCGGCTTGGAACAGCAGTCCGCCGGGCAGCAGCTCGGGGCCCGATGAGCCCAGGTCGCGGTCATTGTTGCTGTCGGTCAGCCAGCTTTCAGGCTCGAAGTTGCCGATCAGGCTCATCGATGAGCTCAGCTCGACGACACTGTCGGAGTAGTCGTAGGTTCCGACTTCCTGTCCTTTCGGGAAGTTCGGATTTCCGGTGGTCACGTATATGTGGCCTTCGCCGTCGACTGCGGGCCCGCTCGGGCCCCATACAGCGCCACCTCCGTAGGCCGGTGGCGCCGGGGCGTACTGCCAAAAGCTCGGCGGGCCACCTGTCTCCGGCGCTGCCACGACGGCCCCCTGGTATTGGCCGCAGTCTCCGGCGTTGCCACCAAAGCCGAAAACGACCTTCCCCTGATCGAGGTTTAGCGCGGGACGCTCGAGCAGTGTCTTGGGATCAGCGCCGGGCGGGTCCACGGAGGTGCTGAGCACTTGTTCGCCGCTGGTCAGGTCGTAGCCCTGAAGCACGTGGTGGGCTTCTTTCTTGCTCGCGTTCCAGACGTCGGCGACCGCGTAGAGGGTGTTGGTAGACACGTCGATCACCGGCGTGCCGACGATGCCCACGGTGGGGTCGATGTCCCCGCACGTCACTTCTCCGGAGGGCACCGGCGTTCCGGCGCTTTTTTCCCAGATGACCTTGCCGGTAGAGGTATCCAACGCGTAGATCTCATCGCCGACGGTTGCGACGTAAGCCCGCGAGCCGAGAATGAGCGGCTGGCCCCAGATGGGGGCCCCCAGGTCACGGGACTGCCAGGAGAACGTCGGGGTGATCGGGCTGGTCGCGTCTGGGTCATCGCCTGATCGCGCGGCGTCACGATGGTACGTCGTCCAAGCCGGTTCCCCGTATGCGCTCTTCGTCAGTGGGCCAGCCAACAATCCGGACAGCAGGCCGGCGAGCAGAGTGGCTGCCGGCAGCGCGCGCCGAAGAACGCGAACCCCATGCGCACGAGATGTCCTCGGTGGGGCCCTGACCGCTGCGCAAGCCATTGCCGCTCCCGTATGTCGGATTGGTCCTTCTTGAGGGTTCAGTGGAGCTAGAGGGGCTCGAACCCTCGACCTTCGCCATGCCATGGCGACGCTCTCCCAGCTGAGCTATAGCCCCAAGCTCCCTCATCCTATCGCCCGAGGCGCCGATGGTTCAACGACCGGCAGCTCCCCCAAGCCGACGCTCCAGTTGCGTCTCAGGGAGGCCATGAGCTCATAGTCTCGTGCCCAGCGCACGCGCTCGGCCTGATTGTTGCGTGTCGGTGCCAAGCGCAGGCTGATCGTTTTGTGGCCTTCGGCCTCCTGGATCGGGATCAGGTAGCAGCGGTCGGTGTCTGGCGCGTACGCGGCGATCGCGTCGATCTCGTCGGCTGCGTAGGTGCTCCGCAGATAGCCACCCGGCGTATGCCGGCTCGTGGAGCACCGAGCGGTGAGCACGCTCCCGTGTCGTGAGGCCCACTTGCATTGGATGCGCAGCAACCGCGAGCCCAGGTCGACGACCAGGTCATACCTTCCTCCCTCGCACATAGGCCACAGGACGACGAGATCGAGGCGAATGAGAGCCGCCGTGATCTCGGCTTCGGCGACGGCTCCCTTGCGAGAAGTGCTCAGATTCAGCATCGGTCCGAGGCTATCCGGCGTTCATCGACGCGAGGCGCGCCTATGTGCCAAGTCTGCGCCCGGCCCGTGTCAACTTCGTCACCTGGCGTCAAGCGGACAGGAGGTGGACTCGCGTCCAGCGCGTCGCACCCCGACCCGCCTCACCCCCGCGGAATGAACTCCGGCACGTCCAGATCGTCGTTGGGCCCTGGTGGCGCAGCCGGCCTACGCCGTCCGCGGGCCTGCGGCTGCGCCTCGTCCGGCTCCCGTTCGCCGCCGGTGGTGACCTGGTCGAGTCGCGCGGTCATGCCGCCGTGCGTGAGGCGCACGTCGCGGATCAGACGCTCGGCGTTGTTGCGCAGCGACGTGGACAGCTCGCGCAGGTTGCGCGAGACCTCGGTTCCCTCGCTGAGGATGTCACGCGCGACGACGTGCGCCTCGCTGGTGATCTCGCGGGCTTCGACGCGCGCCTTCGCCTTGGTCTCCTTCGCCTGCTCCTCGGCCGCCTCGTGCAGGCGCGCGAGCTCCTCGCGTCCGGACGCCAGCAGGCTCTCGGACTGCTCGCGTGCCTCCTGCATGACCCGCTCGGCCTCCTTGCGCGAGCTCTCAAGCAAACGCTCGGACTCCTCCTGGGCGCTCGCGCGCAGCTGCTCGGACTCCTCCCTGGCGGACGTGCGCACGCGCTCTGACTCCTGATGGGTCAGCGCCCACACCTGCTCGGCCTCGCCGCGCGCGTCGGCGAGCAGCCGGTCGGCCTGCTCGCGCGCCTGCTCCAGCGTCCGCGCGGCCTCCTCGCGCGCCTGCTCGAGCGCGCGCGTGGCGTCATCGTGCGCGCGCTCGGCCTCGCCACGGAGCTCCATGGCGGCGGACTCGGCCTCGCTTGTGGTCTTCTCCGCCTGCGAGCGCGCGGCGCCGAGCAGCTCCTCGGCCTCCTCCTCGGCGGCCTGCACGCGGATGTCCGCTGCGCGGTCGGCCTCGGCGAT
The DNA here is from genome assembly GCA_050012835.1 of Solirubrobacteraceae bacterium. Lineage (GTDB taxonomy): Bacteria > Actinomycetota > Thermoleophilia > Solirubrobacterales > Solirubrobacteraceae > Palsa-744. Next base: position 7,147 of record JBEKGK010000091.1, read on the forward strand.
CCGCTCGCGCGCGCGCGCCTCGGCCTGCTCGCGCAGCGCCAGCGACGCGCGTTCGGCGGCGCCGACGATGCTCGCCACGCGGCCGGGCGCTGCGCTCAGCGCGTCGGGACCGTCGTCGTGGTCGTAGTGCTGCTCCACGTATTGAGACTGCTCGATTTCGGGCTCCTCCACGCGGCCATCGTAAAGCGCCGCGCCGGCTCGCGTCCGGACCCGTGCGGGCGCTTCGTCGCCGCGCCGGCAGCGGCGTCCGCGCCGATCCTCATCGATGGCAGGAATCGTTGGAAATCTGTCCTTGCGGACAGCTCCGCGGTGGGGGATGATCGTCGCATGCCGGACACCAGCCGTCCCCGCCTGATCGCGATCGTCGCCTATCCCGGCGTGCAGAGCCTCGACGTGACAGGTCCGCTCGAGGTGTTCGCCGGCGCCCAGCGCCTGATCGAGGCGACCGGCGGGCGCGATCGCGGCTACGAGGTGCGCGTGTTCAGTCGCGACGGCCAGCCGCTGCTCACGTCGAGCGGCCTCAGCGTCACTCCGCACGCGCGCCTTCCCAGGTCGCCCGGGTCGATCGACACGCTGATCGTCGCCGGAGGATCAGGCCACACCGAGGCCGCCGCCGACGCCGCGCTCGTCGACTGGATCGCCCGCGCCTCGCGCAGCGCCAGACGCACGGCGTCCGTGTGCACGGGCGCGTTCCTGCTCGCGCGCGCCGGGCTGCTCGACGGCCGCCGCGCGACCACGCATTGGGCCTCGGCGCACGAGCTGCAACGGCTGCACCCCGAGGTGCGCGTCGACGCGGAGCCGATCTTCGTGCGCGACGGCCAGATCTGGACCTCGGCGGGTGTCACCGCCGGCATGGACCTCGCGCTGGCGCTCGTCGAGCAGGATCTCGACCGCGACGCCGCGCTCACGATCGCGCGTCACCTCGTGCTGTTCCTGCGCCGGCCCGGCAACCAGTCCCAGTTCAGCGCCACGCTCGCCGCCCAGCAGGCCGAGCGCGAGCCGCTGCGCGAGATCCAGCGGGCGGTGCTCGAGGACGTCGCCGGCGATCACTCGGTAGAGGCGATGGCCGCGCGCGCCCACATGAGCCCCCGCCACTTCGCTCGCGCCTTTCGCGCCGAGACGGGCGTCACGCCCGCCCGCCACGTCGAGCTGGTGCGCCTGGAGGCGGCGCGCAGGCGGCTGGAGGACACCAGCGAGCCGCTCAGCGCGATCGCGACCGAGTGCGGCTTCGGGACCGCCGAGACCCTGCGACGCGCGTTCCTGCGCACGCTCCACGTCGGTCCCGCCGAGTACCGCCGGCGCTTCCACGCGCACGCCGCGCACGAGACTGCGCCGCCCCACCGCAGCGCACGCAGCCCCCGTCCCGCCACCAAGCACTCCCCATAAAACAAGGAGACAGTCACATGAACATCGCGATCGTCCTCTATGACAGATTCACCGCGCTCGACGCGGTCGGGCCCTATGAGGTGCTCAGCCGGCTTCCCGGCGCCAGCGTGGCGTTCGTCGCCGCCGAGCCGGGGCCGGTGCGCACCGACAACGGCATGCTCACGCTGATCGCCGAGCGCTCGCTCGAGCAGGTGCCCGAGCCCGACATCGTGCTCGTCCCCGGCGGGCCCGGCGAGGTCGGCGCGCGTGCGGGTGGCGCTGTGCTCGACTGGCTGCGGGCGGCCGACCGCACGAGCACGTGGACGACGTCCGTGTGCACCGGCTCGCTGATCCTCGCCGCCGCCGGGCTGCTCGACGGCAGGCGCGCGACCAGCCACTGGCTGGCGCTCGACGAGTTGCGACGGCTGGGCGCGGAGCCGGTCGCCGAGCGGGTCGTGTTCGACGGCAAGCTCGTCACCGCCGCGGGCGTGTCCGCGGGCATCGACATGGCGCTGACGCTTGCCGCGCGCATCGCCGGCGAGACGGTCGCGCAGGCGATTCAGCTGGGCATCGAGTACGACCCCCAGCCGCCGTTCGACGCCGGCTCGCCGCACAAGGCGCCGGCGGAGGTCGTCGAGCTGCTGCGCAGCCGCAGCCGCTTCGAGGCGCGCGAGCACGAGGAGGCCCAGGCCGCCCGCTAACCTGCGACTGCCGATGGCAGAGCACCGCTACGACCCGCACGAGATCGAGCCCCGCTGGCAGGCCGTATGGGCTGATGAGCACACGTGGGAGGTCTCCAACGAGACCTCAGCGGATGCGCGCGAGAGCCGCGGCGCCGGGCCCGCCGGCGCCGGCGGGCAGAACTGGATGCCCGCCCGGGCATCGAATTCCTACGTGCTTGAGATGCTTCCGTACCCCAGCGGCGAGCCGCACATCGGCCATCTCAAGTGCTACTCGGTGGGCGACGCGATCGCGCACTTCCACCGCCGCCTGGGGGCGCGCGTGCTGCATCCGATGGGCTACGACGCGTTCGGGCTGCCCGCCGAGAACCACGCGATCAAGACCGGCGTGCACCCGCGCGAGTCCACCGCGGATTCGATCGCGTCCTTCCAGCGCCAGTTCCGCCGCTGGGGCATCTCGATCGACTGGTCGCGCGAGCTGGCAACCGACGAGCCGTCCTACTACCGCTGGACGCAGTGGATCTTCCTGGAGCTGTTCCGCGCGGGCCTCGCCTACCGCAAGGAGGCGGCGGTCAAGTGGTGCCCCAAAGACCAGACGGTGCTCGCCAACGAGCAGGTTGACGCAGACGGGCGCTGCGAGCGCTGTGGCGCGATTGTCGAGGTCAAGCAGCTCGAGCAGTGGTTCCTGCGCATCACCGACTACGCCGAGCGGCTGCTGAACGACCTCGACGCGATCGAGTGGCCGGAGCACGTCAAGACCATGCAGCGCAACTGGATCGGGCGCAGCGAGGGCGCCGAGGTGACGTTCCGCTGCGAGCAGATCGGCGTCGACTACCCGGTGTTCACCACCCGTCCCGACACGCTGTTCGGCGCCACCTTCTTCGTGATGGCGCCCGAGCACCCGGACGTGATGCGCCTCGCGCGCGGCACGCAGTACGAGCAGGCGGTGCACGACTACGTCAACCACGCGCTCAACGAGACCAACGAGGAGCGCGGCAACGCTGAGAAGCCCAAGACCGGCGTCCCGCTCGGGCGCACGGTCACCAACCCCGTCAACGGCGAGCAGATCCCGATGTACGTCGCCGACTACGTCCTGATGGAGTACGGCACCGGCGCGATCATGGCCGTGCCGGCGCACGACGAGCGCGACCACGCCTTCGCGACCGCCTTCGGGCTGCCGATCAGGCGCGTGATCGTGCCGCCCGATGCCGAGGACACCGTGGAGGCTGCTCCCGGCGAGGACGGCCGGGCGGGCGGGCTTCCATATGTTGGCGACGGCGTCCTGATCAACTCGCACCCGGACTTCGACGGCATGGGCAACCGCGAGGCGCTCGGCGCGATCGTCGCGTGGCTCGATCGTGAGGGCAAGGGCCACGCGTCGGTCAACTACCGCCTGCGCGACTGGCTGGTCTCCAGGCAGCGCTACTGGGGCACGCCGATCCCGATCCTCTATTGCGAGCGCTGCGGGATGGTGCCGGTGCCCGACGACCAGCTGCCTGTGGAGCTCCCCGACATCGAGGACTACACGCCGAAGGGCCGCTCGCCGCTGGCGGCGGCCGAGGACTGGGTCAACACGACGTGTCCCGAGTGCGGCGGCAGCGCGCGTAGGGAGACCGACACGATGGACACGTTCGTGGACTCCTCGTGGTACTTCCTGCGCTACTGCGACGCCGGCAACGACCGCGCCGCGTGGGATCCCGCGGCGCTGCGCGAATGGATGCCCGTCGACCAGTACATCGGAGGGGTCGAGCACGCGATCCTGCACCTGATGTACGCGCGCTTCTTCACTAAGGCGCTCGCCGACCTCGGGCACCTCGACTTCCAGGAGCCCTTCCAGGCGCTGTTCACGCAGGGCATGGTGACCAAGGACGGCGCCAAGATGAGCAAGTCCAAGGGCAACGTGGTCTCGCCGGCGGCGATCATCGAGCGCGTGGGCGCGGACACCGCGCGCTGCTACATCCTGTTCGTCGGCCCGCCCGACCAGGACGCCGACTGGGCGGACGAGGGCGTCGAGGGCGTGCACCGCTTTCTGTCGCGGCTGTGGCGGCTGGCTGCGGAGACGTCAGAAGCGCGCTCAGCTGGTGCTGTCTCAGCTGGGGATCTTGAGACGGGGCCGCATGCGGCCCCGTCCGGGGCGGCACATGTGCCGCCCCGCCAGTCGGCGCATGCGCCGACTGGAACAGTGATCGACGCCGCGGGCGAGCAGGAGCCCGGGGGAGATGACCTGCGCCTGCTGCGCAAGACCCACTGGGCGATCGACAAGGTCAGCGGCGACCTGCGCCGGTTCGCGTTCAACACGGCGATCGCCGCAGTCATGGAGCTGCTGAACGACTGCTCGCGTTTGCGCGACGCGGTGCAGACGGACACGCTGCGCTTTGCGCTCGCGAGCGCCGCGTCGCTGCTGTTCCCGTTCGCGCCGCACGTCAGCGCTGACGTGTACGAGCTGCTGACGGGGGAGCGCGTGTGGGAGCAGCCGTGGCCGCAGGCCGAGGAGGCGCTGCTCGAGCGCGAGGTCTACGAGCTTGTGTGCCAGGTCAACGGCAAGGTGCGCGATCGCGTGCAGGCGAGCGCCGAGGCTGGTCCGCAGGAGCTGAAGGAGCTGTGCCGGGCCGCGCCCAACGTGCGCGCGCACGTGGACGGCAAGCAGATAGTCAAGGAAATTGTCGTGCCAGGCAAGCTCGTGAATCTCGTGGTTCGCTGATGGCGGACCTCAAGCCCGCGTACCTGATCCACGGCGACGACCACGGTGCGGTGGCGGAGCGGCGGGCGGGGCTGCGGGCGCTTGCCGAAGGGCAGGAGGGGGGAGGCGCGAGCGTGGAGGTGCTCGAGGGCGACGCCGCGACGCCCGCTGGGGTGGCCGACGCGCTAGCCGCGATGACGCTTGCGATCGGGCAGCGCGTGATCATCGTCGAAGGCGTCGAGCGCTGGCGCCCGGACGACGTCGAGAAGCACCTCGCGGCGGCGGTCGCGCAGATGCCGCCCGACACCACGCTCGCGCTGTTCGCCCGCGAGGAGGCGCGCGCCAAGGCTCCAGCCGCATTGCACGATGCGGTCAAGCGCGCCGGCGGCCAGGTCGTGGCGCAGATGACCGTCAAGCCGTGGGAGCTGGCCAAGTGGGCGCGCGAGCAGGCGGCGCGCTTGGGTCTGTCGCTGGACGCACCCGCAGCCAAGGCGCTGGTCGCGCAGGTGGGCGAGCGCCAGCAGCGGCTGCTGCGAGAGCTGGAGAAGCTGGCGCTGGAAGGCGGCTCGTCTGACGCCGACGGCGTCGAAGCCGGCACCTCGGCCGCGGCGGTGGGCTCGGCCGCCGGCGCGCCCCGCCGCGTCGGCGTGCAGGACATAGAACGCCGCGCAGCGCACTCGACCGAGTGGCGCGCATACGCGCTGGCCGACGCGCTCGTCGGCGCGGACGGGCGCGAGGCGACGCTGTCGTATCTGCGCCTGCGCGAGCAGGGCGAGCGCCTGTCCGGCCTGACCTACCTGATGGCCCAGCGGCTGCGCGACGCGCTCGCGGTCGCGCTGCGACTGCAGGCGGGCGAGTCCGTCGCCGAGATCAAGCGCGGGCTGCGCATGCCGGCGCGCGCAGCCGAGCGCTTCGTGGCGGACGTCGCGCGCAGCGACCTCGGGAAGTTGCGCATGGCGCTCGCCGCCCTCGCCGACCTCGAGCTCGACACGCGTGGAGGCGCGCCGCTGGCGAGCAGTCGCACCGCGCTCGCGGGCCTCGCCGAGGACACGATCGCGCTGCGCGCGATCGAAGGAATCGCCGGCTAGGACGCTTGCTTGGAGGCGAGCGTGCGCGCGGCCCGGGACTTCTTGCGTGCGCCGGTGTTCTTGTGCATCGCGCCGCGCTTGACGGCCTTGTCGATCGTGCTCACGAGCTCGCGGTGGGTGGTGTCCGCTGCGGTCGCGTCGCCGCTCTCGACCAGCGACTCCAGGCTGCGGAAGTACGTCTTGATCGTGGACGTGTAGCGGCGGTTCTCCAGACGCTCGCGCTCGGAGCGCAGGATCCGCTTCTTCTGTGAGTGGATGTTGGCCATAAACAGTGCCGCGCGCGCCCGTAGCAACGGCCAGGGCTCGCCGCGGAGAGCCGTACTATAGCGGCCTTGTCCGCCAGCGCAGAAGCCTTCGGCGAGGAGCCGGTCGTCCCCGCGCCGCCGGACGGCGGCGGCACGGGCGGAGGGATCGCGCGGAACACGGCGATCTTCTCGTTCCTCACCGGCCTCTCGCGCGTCGTGGGGCTGCTGCGCGAAATCGTGTTCGCGGGCTACTTCGGCACCACGGGCTTCGCGTCCGCATACGCGATCGCCTACCAGGTGCCGAACTACATCGCCCAGCTCTTTGCCCAATCCGCGCTGTCGGCCGCGTTCGTGCCGGTGTTCACGGACCTGCTGCAGAAGGGACACCGCAAAGATGCGGTGCGGCTGGCATCGACGCTGTTCTGGATCATGCTGATCGGCCTGGGGGCGATCACGGCGGTGTTCATCCTCGCCGCGGGGATCGTGATGCCGCTGTTCATCGGGCCGAAGCTCGTGCCGCAGACGGCGCTGACCGTCGGACTGTCGCGGGTGCTGTTCCCGGTGATCCTGCTGCTCGGTCTCAACGGCTTGCTCGTGGGCGTTCTGCAGTCCTACGACCACTTCACGATCCCGGCGCTCTCGCCGGCGGTATGGAACATCGTGATCATCGTGCTGCTGGTCCTGCTCGCGCCGCATTTCCACGGCGAACACGAGATCTACGCGTTCGCCATCGCAATCCTCGCGGCCACCGTCGTGCAGATGCTGATGGCGTTCGCGGCTCTCGGCCGGATCGACTTTCGCCTGCGCGTCCACATCGACTGGCACGACCCGCGCATCAGGCAGGTGTTCGCGCTGATGCTGCCCGTGATGCTCGGCCTCGGGATCGTCAACCTCGACCAGCTGATCAACGCGGCCTTCGGCAGCCTCGTCTCCGCGGAAGCGCCGAGCGCGATCAACAACGCGTTCCGCATCTACATGCTGCCGCAGGGAGTGTTCAGCGTGGCGGTCGCGACGGTCCTGTTCCCGGCGCTCAGCCGCATGGCCTCTCGGCGCGACCCCGCCGCGATGCGGCGCGCAGTGGGCAGCGGCATGCGCCAGATCAACCTGCTGCTGATCCCCGCGGCGGCGTTCATGCTCGTGCTCGCGACGCCGATCGTGCGGCTCGTGTTCCAGCGCGGCGCATTCAACGCCGAGTCCACGCACCTCGTCTCGATCGCGCTGTTCTGGTTCGCCTTCAGCCTCCCATTCGGCGGCCTGAACCTGCTGCTCACGCGCAGCTTCTTCGCGGTCCAGCGCCCGTGGATCCCCACCAGTCTCGCGGCGATGAACATCGTCGTGGACATCATCGTCAGCATCGCCCTGTACAAGCCGCTGGGCATCGCGGGCCTGATCATCGGCACGATCACCGCCAACATCGTGATGACGGCGCTGCAGTTTCACCGCCTGCGCGCCGGTCTGAACGGCCGTCTGGAGGGCGCGCATACGACGATGATCACGACGCGGATCCTGATCGCGTCCGCGTTGCTGGCGGGCGTCTCGTGGGGGGTGTGGAGGCTGCTCGACGATCTGCTGGGGGCCTCGCTGCCCGCGCAGATCGTGAGCGTCGGCGGCGCCGCTGCTGTGGGCCTCGCGGTGTACGTGCGCGCAGTGCTGATCATGCGCATCCCCGAGGCACACCAGGTGAGCGGCATGATCCGCGCGCGGCTGGGGCGGGCGTGATACCTGCCTCGCGTTGCGTCCATCGTATAACCATGGTTATACGGGTGCTTCTCGGGCGATCAACCTGACGCACCGACACGCCGAGCAGAGGCCGGGTGAGC
>JBEKGK010000092.1:0-14955 GCA_050012835.1 Solirubrobacteraceae bacterium
TCGCACGCGAACACGAACGCGTCCTGCACGCGTGCGCGGTCGATCTCCACCGAGGAGTCCGCCGCGTGCTCGGAGACGATCGCGAACAGGTCGTTCAGCAGCCGCCGCTCGGACGGGCTCAGTCCCAGGGCCGCCAGGGAGGGCTCGCCCCCCTGCGCGCCCGCCGCGCCGGCCGGCGGCGCGGCATGCCCGTGCCGGCGCGCCACGGCGTCGGCCACGTCCTTGACCGCGGTGGCGTCCGCCATCCCGGTGAGCTGCGAGCGCTTGGGGTCTTCGGCGATGGCCATGATCTAAGGGTAGGGGACAGCCGGGGCGGATTGAAGGCGTCGGTCGCTCAAAGCGCGAACAACACGAGCTCCTCGGTCCCGGCGCCCTCGTCCGCGCGGCCCTCATCGGCGCGCGCCGGCACGACGCCCGCCTCCCCGGCAAGCGACGGCGACGGCGCCTCAGCGCGATCCGCTTCGATCGGCTGCGCCCGGCGGAGAACCAGCCGGGGCTCGCTGACGCCGTTCCATTCGTTGACCTCGAGCGTGAACGTCGCCTGCTGGACGATCCTCGATCCCTCGCCCGTGGATCCGTCGGCTGCGGCCGATCGAAGATCGGCCAGCAGGCGCCCGCCGCTGCCGAACGCGACCGCCCGCGAGCGCGCGCCGCGGGACTCGACCGTGAAGCGGGCGTGCTTGCCTTCGCCCATCGGCCTGACGTCCGTGAACGTGGCGTCGGCGACCATCAGGCAGACCGCCGGGTTGCCGCGGCCGAACGGCGCCACGGCCCGCAGCTCCTCAGCCAGCGCCATGCCGAGCTCGTCGCCGCCCACGACCGCGTCCACGCGCTCCACCGCCATGAGGTCCCGCTGGTCAAGGACACGCTCGGCGTGGGCGGACAGAGCGCTGGCGAAGTCCGCCACGCGCCCGCGCTCGATCTCAAGGCCCGCCGCCGCGCGGTGCCCGCCGTAGCGCAGTAGATGCTCGCTGCACGCGGTCAGCCCCGCGAGCAGGTCGAACGCCTCGACGCTGCGCCCCGACGCCTTGCCGGTGTCTCCGTCCAACGCGATCAGCACCACGGGGCGCCCACTGCGCTCGACCAGACGCGAGGCGACGATGCCGATCACCCCCGGATGCCAGCCGTCGTGCGCGAGCACGTAGGCGGCGCGCTCGCCCAGCTCTGCCATCTGCGCCTCCGCCTGAAAGCGGATGCCCATCTCCACCTGCCTGCGCTCGCGGTTGGCGCTGTCGAGCTCGTCGGCGATCTGTGCCGCCCGCGCCGGGTCCTCGGTGAGGACCAGCTCCAATCCCGCGTCGGCCCGATACAGGCGCCCGGCGGCGTTCAGCCGCGGCGCCAGCGCGAACGCGACCGAGCGCTCGTCGACCTTCGCCGGATCGACCCGCGCGACCGCCATCAGAGCGCGCAGCCCGGGCTTGGCGGTGCTCGCCAGCGCACGCAGCCCGCGACGCACCAGCGTTCGGTTCTCGCCGACGAGCTCCACGACGTCCGCGATCGTGGCGAGCGCCACGAGATCGAGGTCCTGCTCGAGCGCGCCCCGCGCCAGCATGTCGCGGGCGCGCTCGGCGCACGGCTCGCCCGCCTCGCCGCGGGCGCCGGCTTCAAGCAGCGCCTGCGCCAGCTTGTATGCGACCGCCGTAGCGCACAGGTCCGGGCACGGGTAGCCGCACAGGCGCGGGTGCACGAGCGGCGCCTGTGGCAGCGCTCCGTCGGCGCGCGGCGCGTGGTGGTCGCTGACCACCACCTCCATGCCGAGCGCCCTCGCCGCCGCCACCTCCTCCACGGCGGTGATCGCGCAGTCGACCGTCACCAGCAGCCACGTGCCCCTCGCCGCCAGCCGCCGCACGGTCGTCGCGCTCAGCCCGTAGCCGTCGCCGGCGCGGTCGGGCAGATAGGAGTCGACGTCCGCCCCCAAGCCGCGCAGCGCGCGCATCAGCACCGCCGTCGAGCAGATGCCGTCGACGTCGTAGTCGCCGTGGATCGTGATGCGCGTGCCCCGCGCGACGTGGCCGAGGATCACCGCGACCGCCTCGCCGATGCCCGAGAACAGCTCGGCCGGATGCTCTTCCCCGCCGGCCAGGAACGCGTGCGCCGCAGCCGGCTCGGCCATGCCACGCCGCACGAGCACCTGGGCGAGCGGCCCGCTCACCCCCAGCTCGCGCTGCAGGCGCTGGACCTCCGCCGCGGGACACTCGGGGATCTCGAAACGGCACGTGCTCACCCTGGCGAGACTACGGCCAGGGTGAGACGGAAGCGCGATCGCCCCGGCCGCAGGCCGGGCGCCGTTCGCGGAATCGACCCGCAACGGCGCCCGGATGCGCGCCTACAGCGCGGCCGTGACCTCGAACACCGGCTGGAAGCCCCTCCAATCTTCTGCTTCGTTGATGAGGCCCTTGGTGAAGATGGCTTCGGGCAGCGGGTCGATGCCGATTTCCGGCACGCCCCCGTCGGCTGCGGGTTCTTCAACGAATTCGCCACCCGCGTATTCCTTGTATGACGCCTGCAGGCCGACGTTCACGATGTCGCCCGCCGGGTTGTCGCCCGCGCTCGTGATCTCGATGATCGCCTTTTCCGGCAGAACGGTCGTCGGCGCGAACCGCTTGAACTCGACCGTGGCACGCACGCCGCCCACGTCGCAGTTCGGACCGAAGCCCTTGCCTTCGCCGGTGCTCGGACACGCCACGTTCGTGGTCGGGCGGTAGGGGAGCTTGAAGGTCGCGAACGAGGAGGCGATCGGGCCAATCGCTTCGTTGTGCGCCCCGACTTCGTAGATGTAGGCGAACATCCCGTAGTGGAACTTCTTCAGGGGGCGCGCCGTGTAGCAGTTTTCAAGGGAGTAGACCCCGTGTTCGCAGGTGAAGCTGTCCACCTCGGTGGTCAAGCTCTTGAGCACCCCTGGCCTCTTGGTGAATTCCACCATGCCGCCGACCGGGAAGTTTTCGGAGTCCAGCGAATACGTGTCTTCGTTCGGCAGCCCTTTCACCGTGGGAGCCACGGTGTTGAGGTTGTTGTAGACCACCCTCGTCGGCGCTGCGCTCGCGCCCCCGGCGGTGACCGCCAGGGATCCGATCGCCAGCAGGACCGCCGCCACCGACTTCACGGCGGCTCTTGGAATCTTTCCAGTCATATGTTCTCCACCTCTCAGCATTGACGCCGTGCCCAAGCGGCGCGGCGCGCGCGTGTATCGTCCGAACGCAGGCGTCCAGACGCCTGGCATGCCGGTTTGGAGGATGGAACTGTACGGGAAGCGAGCTGCTGGCAGCCAGCTCATACTGTTCTAGTACTCGGGCAAGGCCGCTATTCGGGCGTGACTTGCGGCGCCGCGCGTTCGCGGCGCATGCCCTCGAGGTAGATCAGGGCGATGCCGATCAGCGCGCCGGGCACCGCGTACAGCACCACGCCGATGTCGGTCGCCTTTTCGCCGGGGATGCGCAGCGCGGAGACCCTCACGCCGTAGATGATCAGCCCGACGAGGATCGAGCCGATCAGCGAGCCCACGAACGCGCCCACGATCCCGCCCCAGAAGCGGTCGGGCATGAAGATCGTGAAATGCCAGATCGCCAGGCCCATGATCACCCATCCGAGCATGCCCATCAGCGCGACCTCCCGTGGCGTTTGTTTCGGCGCCCACCCGTCCGCCTGGTCTTCTCGCGCCGCTTGGGCTCTTCCTTGAGCACCAGGTCCTCGGGCGTGAGGTCGGCGGCGGGGTCACGCTCGGGCGCGGCCGGCGTCGCCGGCGGCGCGGCCGTGGCGCTGCGCCCGGCTTTGCGTGTGGCGCTGCCCCGAGCAGCGGCGCCCGCACCATTGGGCTCGGCCTCGACGTCGAGGTCGCGCACGAGTTCCTGGAACTCGTCGCGTGAGAGCTGCTCCCCCGGCGCCTCCGGCGCGACCACGCCGCCGCGCCGCGTGCGCCTGCGCTTCTGCACCGGTTCGACGTCCTCGGGGGCGCCGGTCGCGGTCGTCGCATATGCCGGCACCGCGCCCAATTCGCGCACGATCCGCGCGCGGCGCACACGGTAGCCGGACTCGCGCTCCTTCCAGTGGGTCAGCACCGGCGAAGCGATGAAGATCGACGAGTACGCACCGGAGGCGATGCCGATCATCAGCGCAAACGCGAAGTCCTTGAGCGTTGTCCCGCCGAACAGCAGCAGCGCGATCACCGGCAGCAGCGTGCAGAAGCTCGTCGCCAGCGATCGGGTGACCACCTCGGACATCGAGCGGTTGACGATCTGCGAGAACGCAGCTCGCGGCATGCGCGGGACGTTCTCGCGTATTCGGTCGAACACGATGATCGTGTCGTAGAGCGAATACCCGAGGATCGTCAGCAGCGCGGCGACCGTGGCGGTCGTGACTTCCCGGCCCGTCAGCGAATACACGCCCGCGGTGATCAGCAGGTCATGCATCAGCGCGATCAGCACCGGCACCGCATACTTCCACTCGAAGCGCAAGGCGATGTAGGCCGAGATCACCAGCAGTGAGGCGATGATCGCGATCACGGCCGCGTTCGCGACGGTTTTCCCGAACGTCGGCCCGATCGAGGTCGAGGAGAAGTCCCTGGTCCCCGGGTGGTTCGGGCCGTTGCCGAACTTCGCGTCAAGCGCCCGCTGAACTTCGTCGAGCTTTTCCGGACGGAGCGTCTTGGTCGAGATCTGGTAGCCGTTGCCGCCGATGCTCTTGTTGGAGAACTTCTGCACCTCGGCGTTCGGATAGCCGACCGCGGTCATGACTTTCGCCACTTCGGCCTGGGACGCGGATCTGATGAACGCCGTCTGGATGCGCGTCCCGGACTTGAAGTCGATCCCGAAGTTCAAGCCTTTGCCGCCGATCGCGAGCGCGCCGATCAGCAGGATCGTGCCCGACATCGAGAAGAACCACTTGGAGGCGCCCATGAAGTCGAACGTCCAGCCTTTCCCGCGGCGCGCCGCGCCGAGCGCGGAGGGATGGCTGACCAGCGGCGAGCGGCTCATCGCTCCGAGCGCCGCCTGCGTGGCGAGCACGGCGGTGAACAGCGACACCAGCGTGCCGATGCCCAGCATGAACGCGAACCCCTTGACTTCGGCGGTGGCCAGCGCGAACAGGATGAACGCCGTCATGAATGTCACCACGTTGGCGTCGACGATCGCCGCGAAGCCGTGTTTGTACCCCGTGGCGATCCCCGAGACGATCGATCTGCCGCCGCGGATCTCCTCCTTGACGCGCTCGAAGATCACGATGTTCGCGTCCGCGCAGACGCCGATCGTGAGGATCAGGCCGGCGATCCCGGGCAGCGTCAGCGTGACCGGGATCAGCTTGACGAGCGCGAAGAAGTACGCGCCGTAGATGACGAGGCCGCCGACGGCGATCAAGCCGAGGAAGCGGTAGAAGGCCAGCAGGAACAGGCACACCACGGCGAAGCCGGCGAGGCCCGCGATCAGGCCCTGGCTCAGCGCCTGTTTGCCGAGCGTCGCGGAGACCTGCGAGCGGGAGATCAGCACCAGCCGCACCGGCAGCGCGCCGGACTGCAGCTCGTTGGCGAGGTTCTGGGCCGAGGTGATCGTGAACCCGCCCGAGATCTCAGAGCCGGTGGAGGCGTCTATCCCTTCGGGGTACTTCGTGAAGTCGATCGAGGGCACCGTGATCAGCTGTCCGTCGAGCACGACCGCGAAGTGCTGCATCGCCTCTTCTTTGGTGATTCCGGGCAGCTCGGCTTCCTGCCCGCGGTGGGCGATTGTCTTGGTGACCTGTTCGAAAACCGTCTTGCCGTGCGAGTTGAAGCCGAAGGTGACGTTCGGCTGACCGGTGGATTCGTCGTTGCCCTGCGTCGGGTTGGTGATGTCTTCCCCGTTGAGCACGGGGTTGTCGTTGAGCACGTACCAGCTGTTGGGCGAGGCGTTGGTGACCTTTCCTGCTTCGGTTTCCTCCGCGTGGGCCTGCACGATCACGGTCCCCGGGTTGACGCGCACCGCCTTGAGCTTCGAGCCCTTCGGCTGTGTGGGGAGGTCCGTATTCAGGCTGTGTTCGGTTTCTTCCGGTCCGCGCACGACGCGTTCGTGCGCGGTGTCGAGCAGGTACCAGCTGCCGTACAGGCAGCCGTTAACCTGCGCGGGAGTGCAGCCGCGCGTCCAGGTCGTGTCGTTGTGGCGCAGGATCGGCTGGCGTTTGGCCGCGCGCAGGACCGCCTGGTACTCGAGCAGCCCCGCCACAGCCCCGCCGGCTCCCTGACGGGTCGTGTCGCCGGTGACCGAGCCTTCGCTCGGCGCCGGTTCGCCGGTGGGCCCGATCACGTTCGGCTCCCAGTCGTAGAACTGCAGCTGCGCGGTCTTGCCGACCTCGTTCTGGGCCCGTTCGGCGTTCTGGACGTCGGGCAGCGCCACGTCGATCTGATCTTCGCCCGAGCTCTGGATTTCCGGCTGGGCCACGCCGAGCTGGTCGACGCGCTTGCGCATGATGTCGATTGCGCGTTCGAGTGATTCGGTGGTGAGCTTCGACTGCGCCGTCGGCTTGGCCTGGTAGATCAGCTCCACGCCACCCTTCAGTTCGAGCCCTAGCAGCGTCTTCTTGGCGACGATCGCCGCAACGGACCCAGCCACCAGGCCCGCGACGATCAGGAGGATCAGCGCGTTGCGTCGTCGGTCGGTCATCGTCCGCAGAGCCTACTTGTCGGGGGTCAGCACCAGCAACAGCCCGCCGTCGTCATCGTAGGCCGGAAACATGTCCGCTTTGGCGCTGGCCGCCACGTCGCGTTCGCCGCTGACCCGCACCGGCACCTCCAGCGCGCGCACGCCCCACTCCAGGACCGTCGCCACCGGATCGTCGCCGCCCGCGAAATCCAGCCCGAGCACCTGCTCGACGCGCTGGCCGATCACGTCTTCCTCCTCCAGGCCCGTGAAGGCGAACGAGTTCTTGCCGCAGCCCACCACCCGGCCCTCGCCGTCGCAGACGAAGAACGCCGCGTCCGGTGCCGGGTAGTAGTCGTCGAGCAGTTCGAACAGGAACGCGAAGCCGCACTTCGAGCAGCCCTTGGGCTGGCGTGTGAAGCCGATATTGCGATCCAGCTCGCTGGTGCGGTGGCCGCAGTTGGGGCAGATGAACGGGTGGGTCATGGTGTCTCCACACAGACTACTCAGGGCCGCGCCGCAAAGGCACACCTCCGCCGATCGCTCGCGCGCTCGCGGGAGTCGCTCCACATCCGAGCCGCGCGCGGCCCTTGCCTCTCAGAACAACGACGCTCCCGCCGGCGGCGGCGGCTCGAGCCCGAGGTGCTCGTACGCGGCGGGCGTGGCCATCCTGCCCCGCGGAGTGCGCTTGATCAGGCCCTCCTGCAGCAGATACGGCTCGTATACGTCCTCGATCGTGTCCTGCTCCTCCCCGACGGCCACAGCCAGCGTGGACAGGCCGACCGGGCCGCCGGCGAACTTGGTGCAGATCGCGCTCAGGATCTCCCGGTCCAGGCGGTCGAGCCCCCGCTCGTCGACCTCCAGCATCTCCAGCGCGGCGTGCGCCGCGTGCGCCGTGACGACGCCCGCCATCCGCACCTCGGCGAAGTCGCGCACGCGCTTGAGCAGCCGGTTGGCCACCCGCGGCGTCCCCCTGCTGCGCGCCGCGATCGCGAGCGCGCCGTCGTCCTCCAGCTCGATCTCGAGGATCCCCGCCGAGCGGCGCACGATGATCGCCAGCTCGTCCTCCGCATACGGTTCCAGGCGCGCCTGGATGCCGAAGCGATCGCGCAGCGGCGTGGTCAGCAGGCCGGTGCGCGTCGTGGCCCCCACGAGCGTGAACGGCGGCAGCTCGAGCGTCACCACGCGCGCGCCCGCGCCCTGCCCGACGGTGATCGGCAGCCGGTGATCCTCCATCGCCGGGTAGAACGTCTCCTCGAGCGTGCGCGCCAGCCGGTGGATCTCATCGACGAAGAACACGCTGCGCGGCTCCAGCGCCGTCAGAAACGCCGCAATGTCTCCCTTGCGCTCGAGCGCCGGTCCCGCGGTCTGCACGAACGGGACTTCCAGCTCGGCCGCCACGATCTGCGCCAGGGAGGTCTTGCCGAGCCCCGGCGGCCCCGCCAGCAGCAGATGGTCGAGCGCCTCGCCGCGGGCGCCGCACGCCTCGATCGCGACCGCCAGCTGTTCGCGTAGCGTCTCCTGCCCGACGAACTCCTCCAGCCGCCGCGGACGCAGCGAGCGGTCGAGCTCGTCCTCGGCGACGAGGTACGGGGTCTGGATGCGGGCGGCGGTCTCGGTCATCGGCTCAGGTGCTCGCCCGCGCGGCGCGCAGCGCGTTTCCGATCAACTCCTCCGCGCTCTCGCCCTCCACCTCGGAGAGCAGCTCATCGACCTCCGCGGGCTCGTATCCGAGCTCGAGCAGCCCCGCGCGCGCGAGCGCCCGCGGGGTGTGCGCCTCGCCGCGCCGCGCGATTATCGGCGTGCGTGGCGCACCGGCATCCGTATTCACGCCCACCTTCTCGCGCAGCTCGACGATGATCCGTTCGGCCGTGCGCTTGCCGATGCCCGGCACCGCCTGGAAGCGGGCGGCGTCGCCCGCCGCGAGCGCTCCGATCAGATCCCGTGGCGCCCCCGCCGAGAGCACCGCCAGCGCGACCTTCGGGCCGACGGCCTGGACGGACAGCAGCATCAGGAACAGGTCGCGCTCCTGCTCGGAGGCGAAGCCATACAGCGTGAGCGCGTCGTCGCGCACGATCAGGTGCGTGTGGAGCGTCACCTGCTCTCCGATCGCGGGGGTGTGCGCGAGCGTCTGCGCGGAGACCGCTGCGCGATAGCCGACGCTGCCGCTGAGGATGACCACGTGATCGGTGCGGCGCACCGCGACCTCGCCGCGCAGCAGCGCGATCATCAGCGAGCCCCCGCACCCTCGCGGGCGCCCGCGAGCGCCATCGCCAGCGGCGCGCAGTTGGCGTGGCAGATCGCCACCGCTAGCGCGTCGGCCGCATGGTCGGGCCGTGGCTGTTCGGGTAGCTCCAACAGCGCCTGGACCATGCGTGCCACCTGGTCCTTCTGCGCGCGCCCTGAGCCGCACACCGCGCCCTTGACCTGCTGAGGGGTGTAGCTGGCGCACGGCAGGCCGTGCTGGCCAGCCGCGAGCAGCACCACGCCGCGCGCCTGCCCGACGGCGAAGGCCGTGCGCACGTTCTGGCCGAAGTACAGCTCCTCCAAGGCGACCGCACCCGGCTCGTGCTCGTCCAGCAGGGCATCCACGGCGGCGTGGATCTCGGCCAGCCGCCGCTCGGGCGCCAGCTCCGCGCGCGTGGTGATGACCCCGCCGTCCAATGCCAGCAGCCGGCCGCCGCGACGCTCCACCACGCCGTAACCGGTGTTGGCCAGGCCGGGGTCTATGCCGAGGACGATCACGGCCTGTGATTCTGCGCCCGCCACCGGACGCCTGCCTGCCCTACCCTGCGCGGCATGATCGACTTCGCCGCCGAGGGCCTGCTCGACGGGCTGCAGGGATCGGCGCGCACGGAGCGCCTGGCGCTGCTCGAACACCTGGCCGGCGAAGGCGTGACGCTGGCCGAGCTGCGCCGCACGACGGCCAGCGGCACGATCATCTTCCTGCCGGCCGATCGCGTGATCGTGGGAAACGAGCGCTACACCGCCGCGGAGGTGTCCGAGATCAGCGGGGTCGAGCTGGATTTCCTCGCGGCCGCCCGCCGCGCGATGGGGCTTCCGATCCCCGAGCCCGACGAGCCCCTGTACACGGAGGCCGAGGTCGAGTCGGCGGCGAGGATCGTCCTGGCGCGCGAAGCCGGCATCTCCGACCAGGACATCCTCGACCTCCTGCGCGTGCTCGGCCGCGGCCTTTCCCAGGCCGCCGACAGCCTGCGGCTGCTGCCGCTGAAACTGGTGCTCGAGCCCGGGATGAGCGAGCGCGACCTCGCCAGCCGTTACGCTCAGGCCGCCGCCCAGCTCTACCCGCTGGTCGACCCGATGCTGAGCAACGTGCTCGCCCTGCATCTGCGGCACACCGCCCAGAGCGAGGTGATCAGCGCGCTGGAGCGCGGTGGCGGACAGCTTCCCGGCTCGCGCGAGGTGGCGGTGTGCTTCGCCGACCTGGTCGGTTTCACCCGGCTCGGCGAGGAGGTGGCACCCGAGGAGCTCGGTCACCTCGCCGCACGGCTCGAGACGCTCGCCTCCGAGGCCGCCGAGCCCCCGGCGCGTCTCGTCAAGACGATCGGCGACGCCGCCATGCTCGCCTCGCCCGAGCCCGAGCCGCTGCTCGAGGCTGCGCTCAACCTGATCGACGCCGCCGACGCCGAGGGCGAGGACTTCCCGCAGTTGCGCGCCGGCGCAGCAGTCGGTCGCGCGCTGCCGCGTGCGGGCGACTGGTTCGGGCGCCCGGTCAACCTCGCCAGCCGCATCACCGGGATCGCCCGGCCCGGCAGCGTGCTCGCCGAGCGCGAGCTGCACGAATCCGCCAAGGACGCATACGGCTGGTCCTACGCGGGCGAACGGCGCCTGAAAGGCATTCGCGAGCCGGTGGCGCTGTTCCGCGCGCGCCGCCATCCGGTGCCGTCCTGACCTGGCGGTCCTGACCTATTGACTTCGGATGTCAATCGGGAGAGAATCGAGCGCATGAGCCTGAGCAACAGCGCACTCGTCGTCGCGTGGGTCTGCTTCGTCATCGGCGGGCTTGTGTTCCTTGCAGGCGTCGTGCTCGGCCTACTCATGAGCTGGAGGGAAACGACCAAAGGCGTGAGCGCCAAAGAAGCGAAGGCGAAGGTCCAAGACGCCGCCACGAAGGTCAAAGCACTCACGGCGACCGCGGTCACCACCGCCAACACCGAAGGAAAGGACACAGCCGCGGCCACCAAAGCCGGCGCTGAAGGGAGCGCCGCGGACAGCGCCCTCAAAGAGGTCGAAGGGATCATCGGCGCGCTCCCCGAACGACTGCGGTTCGCGGCCGTGCTGATCCTGATCGGGGCGCTGTTGATGAGCGTGGCCACCGTGCAGTTCGGCGGGCACTCGATCTTCTGAGTGGGCAGGCGCCGTGCCGGCTCAGCCAGCGCTGGCCGCGCGGGCGGCGGTGACGATGGGAGCGGCCGTGTCAGTCGCTTGCTCCTGCCGAGAAGCGTCCTGCCCGCGAACCCGCCATGGAGCCTCGCCGGAGGCCCACAGGTCGTTGAGCGCGACGGCGTCCTTGTAGGTGTCCATGCACTCCCAGAAGCCCTCGTGCGGGCGCGCGCGCAGCTCGCCCGCCGCGGCCAGCCGCTCCAGCGGCGCGTGCTCGAGCACGCTGTCGCTGTCCAGGTAGTCGAGGACGGGTGCCGAGAAGCAGAAGAAGCCGCCGTTGATCCAGTGCTCGGACGTGGGCTTCTCGTGAAATCCCGTCACCCGGCCGTCGTCGGCCAGCTCCGTCACCCCGAACTGCAGCTGCGGGCGCACGACGGTCATGCTCGCCAGCGCGCCGTGCTCGCGGTGGAAGCGCAGCAGCGCGTCGAGGTCGACGTCCGCGAGACCGTCCGAGTAGGTCATGCAGAACAGCTGCTCGCCGGCCAGCTGCTGCTCGAGCAGCTTGATGCGCCCGCCCGTGCGCGTCTCCAGGCCCGTGTCCACGCACTCGACGCTCACGCCCGGCGACCACCGGTGCATGGCGACGAACCGCTCGATCAGCTCGCCGCGGTAGCCGGTCGCAAGCAGGAAGCGGCGAAAGCCCTGCGCGGCGTACAGCTGGATCACGTGCCACACGATCGGCATCCCGCCGATCTCCACGAGCGGCTTGGGGATCGCCTGCGTGTGCTCCTGCAGGCGGGTGCCACGCCCGCCGCACAGGATCACCACGGGCGGGCGCGGCTGGCTGCCGGCGCTCAACGTCCGGCTCGCGACCGGCACGGGCACGGGCACGGGCACGCCGAGCTAGCCCGCGACACGCTCGAGCACGTCTGCTGCCACGTCGAAGTTGGCGTGCACCGCGCTGACGTCGTCGTTGTCTTCCAGCGTCTCGATCAGGCGCATCAGTTTGCCCGCCTGCGCCTCGTCGATCGGCACGACGCTCGACGGGCGATACACCAGCTCGGCGCTCTCCATCTGCACACCGGCGTCCTCCAGCGCCTTGCGCACAGGCCCGAAGTCCGACGGTTCGGTGATCACCTCGAACACGCCCTCGTCGGTGATCACGTCCTCGGCGCCCGCCTCCACCGCGACCATCAGGTCATCTTCGGAGTAACGCTCGGCGTCGATCACGATCGTGCCCTTCTTGTCGAACAGGTACGCCACCGAGCCCGGCTCGCCGAGTCCGCCACCGCTCTTGGAGAACGCGTGCCTGACGTCGGCGCCGGTGCGGTTGCGGTTCTCGGTCAGCGCCTCGATCAGCAGCGCCACGCCGCCGGGACCGTAGCCCTCGTACAGCACGCTCTCGATCGCGTCCGCCTCGCCGCCCTCGCCGGTGCCCTTGGCGATCGCGCGCTCGATGTTGTCCTTCGGCATCGACGCTTCCTTGGCCTTGCGGATCGCCAGATCCAGCGCCGGGTTGCCGACGGGATCGCCGCCGCCGTCACGCGCGGCGACCGTGATCGCGCGCGTGAGCTTGGAGAAGTGCGCGCCGCGGCGAGAGTCCACGATCGCCTTCTTGTGCTTGATGCTCGCCCACTTGGAGTGTCCTGACATGGCACACAGCTTAGGATGCGAGCCCACATGGCGGCAGCCCCGGCAGACATCTTCAAGGCCTACGACATCCGCGGCCTGTACGGCGAGCAGATCGACGGCGATCTCGCCGAGCGCATCGGCCGGGCCTTCGCGCACGTGCTCGGCGCGCTCGCGGGCAAGCCCGTCACGCAGCTGCGCGTCGGGCTCGGGCGCGATATGCGCCTGAGCGCGCCGGAGCTCGCGGCGCGCTACCGCGAGGGCCTCTTGGCGGAGGGCGCGCACGTGATCGACGCAGGCCAGGTGGGCAGCGAGATGCTCTACTTCCTGGTCGGCTCGCGCGAGCTGGACGGCGGGCTGATGTGCACCGCCTCGCACAACCCCAAGGCCTACACGGGTGCCAAGCTCGTGCGCGACGGGGCGATCGCGCTGTCCGGCGACTCCGGCATCCAGGACATCCGCCGCGAGATCGAAGCGCAGCCCGACGCCGGTGCGCCCGAGGATGGTCCGCCGGCGCGCGGCACGCTCGAGGAGGTCGACCTCTACGAGAAGTTCCAGGCCGCGGCGCTGCGCTTCATCGACGTCGAGGCCGTGCGCTCGGCGCCGCGACGGTTGAAGGTGGTCCTCGACGGCGGCAACGGGATGGCCGGCCCGATGGTCGGCCCGGTGCTCGAGGCGCTGAACCTCGAGCTGGTCGAGACCTACTGGACGCCCGACGGCAACTTCCCCGACCACGAGCCCAACCCGCTGCTGCCGGAGAACCGCAGGCTGATAATGGAGAAGGTGCGTGCGAGCGGCGCCGACCTGGGAATCGCGTGGGACGGCGACGCCGACCGCTGCTTCTTCATCGACGACAGCGGCGCGTTCGTCGACGGCGACTTCCTCACCGCGCTGCTGGCCGAGTCGCTGCTCGGGAAAGTATCGAATCCCACCCACCCCGAAGCGATCCTGTATGACGTGCGCGCGTCGCGCGCTGTCCCGGACACCGTCGCGCAGGCGGGCGGGACCGCGTATAGGAACCGCGTCGGACACGCGTTCTTCAAGACGCGCATGCGCAAGGAGGGCTCGCTGTTCGGGGGCGAGGTCTCGGGGCACTATTACTTCCGCGACTTCTACTGCGCGGACTCCGGCACGATCCCCGCGCTGCTCGTGCTCGAGCTCCTGTGCACGCGGGGCAAGAGCATGTCCGAGCTGCTCGCGCCCTACCACGCCAGGTACTTCATCTCCGGCGAGGTCAACTCCGAGGTGGCCGACCCGACGGGCAGGATGGAGGAGATCGCCGCCCACTACGCCGACGCGCGCCAGGATCGCCTCGACGGGATCTCGATCGACTACGAGGACTGGCACTTCAACGTGCGGCCCTCCAACACCGAGCCGCTGCTGCGGCTGTGCCTGGAGTCGCTCGTCTCGCCAGCGGACATGGAACGCAGGCGCGACGAGGTGCTCGCGTTGATCCGCTCGTGAGCCCGGGACCGGAGCCCGACGAGGCCAAGCGCGCAGCACAGGCGCTCGCGGCGGAGGAGGCGCTCGCGCTCGCCGCCGACGCCGGCATCCACCGCCTGGCGATCCCCACGCCGTTCATGGTCGGGCGCGTGAACGCGTACCTGATCGAGGACTCGCCGCTGACGCTCGTGGACTCCGGCCCGAACTCCGCGAAGGCGCTCGACGAGCTCGAGCAGGCGCTGGCTGCGCGCGGGCACAGGATCGAGGACATCGAGCTGCTCGTGATCACCCACCAGCACATGGATCACTTCGGCCTGGCGTCGATCCTCGCACGGCGCTCCGGCGCCGAGGTCGCGGCGCTTGCGCCACTCGCGCCGTTCCTCTCGAGCTACGGCCACCAAGTCGACCTCGAAGACCGCTTCGCCGAGCGCCTGATGCTGCGTCACGGCATCCCGCCCGAAATCGTGACCGCCCTGCGCGCGGTCTCGGCGGGCTTTCGCGCGTGGGGCTCGGCCGTCGAGGTGACCCGGCCGCTGGCCGACGGCGCGACTCTGGAGCTGCGCGACCGCACGCTGCGCGTGCTGCATCGGCCCGGCCATAGCCCGTCGGACACGGTCTTCCTCGACGAGCAGCGCTCGATCCTGCTCGCCGCCGATCACCTGATCGCGCACATCTCATCCAACCCACTGCTCGCACGGCCGCTAGATGCCGAGGAGGAGTACAGCGAGCCCCGCCCGCAGGCGCTGATCACGTACATGGCCTCGCTGGAGAAGACGCGCGCGATGGAGCTCGCGCTCGTGCTGCCCGGACACGGGCGACCGATCACCAATCATGCCTCCCTGATCGATGAGCGCTTCCGCATGCACCAGCGGCGCGCCGAGAAGATGCACGGCCTGATCGCCTCGCAGCCGCGGACCGCGCATGAGATCGCCCAAGAGCT
>JBEKGK010000093.1:0-14831 GCA_050012835.1 Solirubrobacteraceae bacterium
AGAGGGATGGAGCAGGCGATCGAGACACGGGTGCGTGAGATGGCCGCAGGCACCGCAGCGGCGGTGAGCGATCAGGCGCGTGCGGCGGCGCTGAGGGAGGTGGGCGAGCGGATCGGCGGTCCGCTGAGCGCCGAGCAGCAGCGAGCGCTTGAGGTGCTCGGTGGCCGGGAGCGCGCGGCGGTACTCGTCGGGCAGGCGGGCGCCGGCAAGGGAGTTGTGATCGACGCGGCCGTGCGCGCCGAGCTGCACTCCGGGCGCGAGCCGTTGGGTGTCGCGGTGGCTGGTGACACGGCCGAGCGGCTCGGCCGCGAAAGCCCCGCGTTGGAAGGTCGCACAATGACGCTGGACTCGTTGGTCGCGAAAGCCCGCGCCGGGAGCCTCGCTTTGAGCGAGTCGACGACGGTGTTCTTCGATGAGGCGGGGATGGCCGACACTCGGCGCCTTGACGCGCTGAGCGATGTGGTCGAGCGCTCGGGGGGAAAGCTCGTGGTGATCGGTGACGCGCGCCAGCTCCCCGCGATCGGCGCGGGCGGCCTGTTCGAGCGGCTGTCCGACACGGCGCCGACCACGCGGCTCTCAGAGGTACGTCGCACGAGTGACCCGATGGAGCGCAAGGCGTGGGCGGACCTACGGGCGGGCCGCTCCGAGCAGGCGATGGCTCACTACCAGGCCCGCGGGCAACTGCACTTCGCAGACACCCGCGAGCAAGCGCTGGAGGGAGCAGTGAAACAGTGGGACGAGCTGGCCGAGCGCGAGGGCGTGCAACAGGTCGCGCTGATGTCCGACGCGTCAACCGGGGAGATCGACCGAATGAACGCGCGCGCGCAACACCTACGCGCAGAGCGCGGCGAGCTGGGTGAGCAGGAGGTGCCGTTGTCGGGTGTCGCCTACGGTGTGCGTGAGGGTGACAGGGTGGCATTCGTTGCCCAGCACCGCCCGGAGGGGGAGCGGCGGGTGGAGAACGGCACGCGCGGTGAAATCGTCGAGGTCGATGTCGATCAGCGGCGGGTGAGTGTGCTCACCGACGGTGCGCGTGAGGTGACGCTCGCGGGTGAGGAGCTTGAGAGTCTGCGGCTCGCCTACGCCCAGCATCTATACCGCCAGCAGGGCGCGACGGTACAGCGTGCGGTCGTCGTGACCGGGGGCTGGCAGACAAGCCAGGAGGGCGCCTACGTCCAAGCATCGCGCGCACGCAACGGGACTGACTGGCACATCGCCAGAGAGGACCTCGGGACAGAGGGCGTCGACGCGGAGCGGGTTGGACGCCTTGCCGAGCTGATGCGTGCCTCGCGGTCACAGCTCCCCTCCCTCGCGTTCCGCGCCCTGACAAGCAGTACGGGCACGGGCGCTGACGTGGGCGAGGAACTCCAGCGCTCGACCGCCCGCCAGCTCGCACCCGACAGCAGCCTGGAGAGGGATGCGGGCATGGGCGCCGGGCTATGAGCCGCGTCGCGATCACCCTCGACGAGCACGCTCTCGCGGAGCTTGGTCGTCGCGCGCAAGCTGCTGGCGAGCCGGTAGCCAGGACAGCGGCGCGACTCGTCCGCGACGGGCTGCTCAGCACCCAGGCACAGGCCGTCGGCGAGCCGCCGCCGAACAATGCAACCAGGCCGACAGATGGTCAGGACACGGGATTGCCGGGATGGCTTGAGCCGCCCAACAAGCGCGAGGTCTGGAGGCGAGAGCTATGGGCGGCGGTCTGCGCGCTCGCCGAGCGCTACCCCGGCGTGTTCTCAAAGCTCGTGGCCGACTGGTGGACAGACCGCGCGCTCGTCGAGGTGCTCGGCGCACTCAGCGCATGGCGCTCGCAGCTCGACGCCGGGCAAAGCGCCGACCCGCGTGCCGAGCTGCTGTTCCACGACCGCCTAGAGCTGCTCGAGCGCCAGCTAACCCATGCAAGCGACCCGACCGCCCAACGCTTCACTGGCGGCCCGCCGCCATCACAGTGGGCAACGCACTCGTCAGGGTGAGACCTTCAGCTTGAATGCGGCTATCGCTAGCCTGATCTGCCACCCGATGAGGCCAACAAGTAGGACCCACACCATTATGAGTACCGATCGTATTGGCCCTTCGTGTGCAAGTGGGTGAAGTTCGTGAACGGCTCGCACGGCTAGCGGCAAGCCACCAAGAAATGTGAGTATCGTCACGACAGTCAGCAGCACGTCGAGGGTAACCTCACGCCGCTTTTCGCATTTGCTCAACGTTGGGTTTCCTTTTCCTAGCTCAGCAAGCCCGTTTGCACGGTTTACGGTCAGCAGCGTTGCGAGGGCAAGCATGAGGCCGACGAGGCTTCCAAAGCTGCTGATTTCATCGGTCAGAGTCATGGTTTCGGCTTTTTGATTCCTAGCACGTCCAGCAGATTACGGCCACCAATTTCACGTGGGAGATCCAGTATCTGGTCCCCGCGTTTGAGCTTGACATCGTGCGCCAGGCCATTGCGCTGGAGCACCTGGTAGGCATATTCAAGCGCAGTCAACTCATCGAACGAGACCTCGTAGCGGTAGCCGGCCTCGCTACTGCCTGTCGCCTTGGAATTGCTCGTTTCTTTGACTACGACTTTCATGTATTGATCGACCGCACGCGGATAGGTCGCATTCAGTCGTCTAAGCGCACTGAGGGCGGCACTCGGCGAGGCCCTCAGAATCACCTCCACCTCACGAGGCTTGAGGGCTCTCTTGGCACATTCAGTGATATGACGAAGCCGCAAAGAGCGAAGATCGGAGAGCGAAGAAGGCACGGGCTCGTCTCCGGCGATTAGCTCAAGCGCTTCACGGTGGGCAGCGACGAGTATCGCGTCAAGGAGCGTAGACGCATCTGGTTCGCTAAGTCCTGCGTATTCGCTGAGGGCCGTCGCGGCTGTCGCGTTTTCAATCGCCATGAAGGGTGCCCGTTGACTTTCCGTCTCGTTGGGAGAAAGCCGGACCATCGGAGGATCTGCTTAATGGACTGATATGGCTCTTATGACTTTTTCGGCGGCGCGTTGCATAGTCCTTTGCGCCCGGTACGGCAAAGTGCGGGCCAGTCGCAGTCGGTGAGGCCGGGGGCTCCTGGGAACAGGTCGACCCGGATGGGCTCCCGGCCTTGTGGTAGCGCGAGCGCACGGCCGGCTGGCATCGCGCGGAGGTCGGCGGGTTGTATGACTCGCTCGCGCTGTTGGGCGTAGGAGTGGCTGTCTCCGCCGGTGTAGGTTCTTGCGGCGCGCTCGACCTGATGGGAGGTTGAGGTGTTCTCGCTGACCTGTGGGCGCCAGACGAGCTGCTCACCGCAGGCGTCTGAGACGAGCTGCGCCGTGTAGGGGTCCGCGACCCCGGCGAGCACCAGCCGAAGCGCGGGCGTCGACCACATGGTGGCCGTCTCGTGCTCGCCCCAGCGGGCACGGGCCTGGCTCATGTCCTGCACCCCCAGGACGGGCACGATGCCTTGCTGGATGCCCTCGCTCAGCAAGCGGGGGAGCGAGCGTATCGGGGCGATGTTCGCCACCTCATCGAGCGCGAGCAGCAGCGGGTGCTTGAGGCGCCCGGTGGGCGAGGTAATCGCGATGTCGATCGCCTGTGCGCACAGAGCATCGAGGAGGGCCGCGATCAGTGGCGCGAGCTCCTCCTGAATACGCGACGGGGAGACGACGTACAGGGTGCCGTTCTTGGCGATCAGCTCCCGTAGATCGACCTGTGGCGTGAGGGTGGGGTCGCTGGATGCGCGGACGGCTGCGCGGGAGGCCCACGCGAGCGCTACCTGTGCGGTGCCGAGCACGGAGGTGCGATAGTCCCCGACCGCCTGCGCGGCGACACCGGATAGCTCCTCGAGCGCGATCGTCGCGCCTGCGGCGCGGAGGATCTCGGCGGGCTGGGAGAACTCCGAACGGCCAAGCCACCCACGCGCACGATCGATCCCACCACCCGAGAGCGCAGCGGCGTGAAACAGCGGCGCGAGCAGCGCCCGTGCTGCGATTGCGAAGTGCTCGCCGTGGCGGACCGTCTCATCTGCCGAGGCCGGGGAGAGCAGCGCGGCGGCTACCTCGACCGCGCCGTCCCATGTCTCACAGCGCGAGAGCGGCGAGAACCCGACGCTTGCCTCGGGATGCCCGAGCGAGCCGGTGGGGTCATAGACCGCGACCGGGCCGATCCGCGAGCGGTGCCCGGCGCTCGCCAGGATGTCGCCCTTGGTCGAGGTGACGAGCGCCGGCCCCGCCCAGGCGGCGAGTGTCGGTGCGATCACTTTCCGTGTCTTGCCCGCCTTCGGTGGCCCGACGATGATCGCCGCGCAGTCCGGCGGAGTGCGCAGCACGCCGCCGTCAGCCTGCCCAGCCCAAACACTGGTTCCAGCCATCGACGGTGGAGCGTGGGCAACCCACGGGTCATCAGGCACCGCGGGCGGCAGCGCACGCGCGTGGCTCGGCCTGCTCGCCCCGCACGTGCCGCGGATGACCCATAGGCCGGCGGTCGCGCACGCGGCGAAGCTCGCGGCAATGAGCAGCAGCGCGATCATGGCCAGCGCGGAGGTAGCGGTGGCCGTCGCTCGCTGACCAATCGCGTCCGCAGCGGTTCGGGGTCGCCCGGCGGGCGTGGTGGTTCCCGCTCGCGGCTGCGGACGTTCGGCGCGAGCACCATGCCCAGCGCGAGCAGCAGGAACGCGACGAGCCCCATCACGATGGGCGAGGCGGCGAGGATCGCGTGCAGGGGATACCGCGGGCCATCGGTCGCGATGCCGTTGAAGCCGCCGTGTGCTGTCTTCCACGCCCGCGCGACCGGGCCAGCCCACAGGCCCCAGCAGACCCACAGCAGGAGCGCGAGCAGCCCGGCGCCCTTCAACCGTGCAGGCCAGCGCCACCCGTCCAGCTCGACCGGGCGCAACACACGGTTCATCGCTGCCGAGCAAAGCGCCCACGCAAACACGGGGACGAACACCGGCGCGGCCCACCACCCGAACTGCAAGCCAACCGCTGAGAAGATCGCGTGCAACGCCAGGATCAGCAGCGCCACCGCCGAGCCGACGAGCAGCAGCGCCTTCATCCGCGCGTCCTGGTCGGCTTCCTTATCCGCACGCGAGCGGCCAGCCATCAACGTATCCGCCCAGCCCGGCGGACGATCCACCCGGCCCCCATACCCTCGTGGCCGGCCACGACCCGGATCGCTACCCATCATGCCCGCCTCCCTTCGCCTTCGGGGCCTCGGCGAGGCTCGCGAGCAACGCGGCTTGCGTACTGCGCCTAAAGCCGGGGCGCGACGTGCCCGCCGTCCGCGTGCTCCCGCGGCCAGCCGTAAGCCCGTGCGGGATCGCGGCCTGTGCTGCGAGCCAGTCTTCGAGCATCGCGCGGGTAAAGCGCAGATGCCGCCCGACCCGTAGGCACGGCAAATGCCCAAGCCGCGCTGCGTCGCGCACCCACGACACCCGCACGTTCAACAACGCCGCCGCAGCCACGCAATCAAGCAGCGGCTCCGACAACGACACCATCTCGCCATCGCTCGGCATACCGGACTCCTTTCCTCGCGCCCGCGAAACCCGACCCCCGATACGGGGATCAGACTGCGCCGGCCTCACATTCGCTCTACCAGCCATAACTCACGCTCCTCTCGCTCAACAAAAGCCCGACACCTGTATGTCGAGAGCCGAGGTGCGATTCCCCTGCACAAATTGCGCGCATCCGGCCCTCTCTCTTGTTAATGACCCCAACTCCGCCAAAGCGGCCAAGAACTTGCGCGGCGCGCACCAACGACGCGGCCAGCAGAAGCCGAGAACTCGCCTCGGTGCCGGGCGGGGAGTCATCCACAGGTAAGCCGAGCAACGACCCCGACACACAACCGAATCGCGCCGTGTCCGCTCGATCGCACGCATAGCCGCCGGGCAGCGTAGAAGGCGCTGCTGTCTGGCCAGCAGCGCCACGTAAGCACCGAGCCACCAGCGCCGTCAACAGCAGGCATGAGTGGCGAGATCGCCAGTCGGCACGCTCGGCTCCACGGCAGCGCCGAGCTGTAGCCGCGACCCTCACACAGCGCTACGGATTGCGGCGCTGCCGCTACCAGCACCGGAGGCGTCGGGCTACGCGCTCATTGGTGGGTGACCGGGCGAATGAAACTGGAGCGCCACGCCCAGCCCTGCGACGTGGCGCCCCGAACGGTCTACAGACTGATCTCCTCCGCCATTACGGCGGCGCGTGTCGCCCACACGAAGCTCTCAAGGCGATGAATGAGCCCGCCGCCGTAGAGCCGGTTGAGACTGTCCGTCGGGTCGCTGCCGATCTCACGGGTGATCTCGTCCTTGGACCACGGCCGCTGAGCGCTTCCGTAGATCAGAAGGCCGAGAATCGCGCTGTCGATCTGCCCATCTTCTTCGGCGGGTGTGAGGGTAGGCTGGTCGTGCATCAGGACTTACCTCCTGGTGTCGCGGCCCCGGGGCAGTTAGCGCTGTCGCCGGGGCCAATCAATAGTGACATGGTTTATATACCGTGGACTCTGACACGTCAAGCGGACAAGCTTACGGCTATGGACCCTCGCTCTCCCGAACACGCCGCCTTCGGCCGAGCGATCCGTGCACTACGCGAGGAACGCGGCATCGCCCAAGAGGCGTTCGCGCTCAGGTGCGACATCGACCGTTCGCACTACAGCGGCATGGAGCGCGGCGAGCGCAACCCAAGCCTCTCGATGGTCTTCAAGATCGCCGCCGCTCTCGATGTGCGCACGTCGGAGGTTTTCGAGCGAGCCGAGGCTATCCAGGGCCGCGAACCTGGGAGCCGCTGAACAACGCAGAGTCCCACAGGTTGCGCCTGCGAGCTTCGGGACCATTCCGGGACCTTTTCGCGGTTCATCGGTTGCGCGAAGCGATGCCACTTGAGTAAAAAATGGCTTTGTAAAGCCTAGAAGCTCTATGCCGGAGGAGGGACTCGAACCCCCGACACGCGGATTATGATTCGCTTCAGGGTGCGGTATCGGCCATATGACGACAATTTATCGGCCATACGGACTTGAATTATCGGCCATACGGTGCTAGTGTTTGGTCGTATGCTGGAGTCTCTGAGGAGGGTTGCGTCCGAACTGTCGATCCCTGAGCGCACGCTGCGTCGTGCCGCATCCGAGGGCCTAGTGCGTGGGGAGCGCATCAGCCCCCGTAGCTTTCGGATCACGTTTCGGGAGGAGGCGTACCTGCGTAGCCACTGGGAGCTGCTGCGGGCACTGCGCGCAGCGCTGCGTACGGAGCCCAATGTCAGGCTTGCGGTGCTATTCGGATCGACGGCCACCGGGAGTGACGACGAGCGCTCTGATGTCGACGTGCTGGTGGTCTTGCACGATCCTGGTGTGGGCCGGCTGGCCGAGTTGGCGGAGCGGCTTTCCCGGCGCATCGGTCGCGAGATGCAGCTGGTGCGGCTCTCCGAGGCGCAGAGCTCGCCTGTGCTCATGGTGGACGTCATCGATCACGGGCGTGTGCTGATCGATCGAGACGATCTTTGGTCCGGCTTGGCAGAAGCCGCTCCGAAGTGGCGACGTCTTGCTCGTAGTGCTGAACGATCCTCATCTGCCGCGATTGAAGAGCACGACCTCGACGATTACGCCGCATGACGGCGGCCGATCCGGTCGCTGCCTCGCTCGAGGCAAACGACCCTCAGCGTGCGAAGGTGTTGAAGGCAAAGATCCGCGATCGCGTGAGCGACGTGCGCCGCCATCTGCTCGCGCTGCGCACCGCTATGGGGGAGTTCGGCGATGACTTCGAGCTCGATGCCTTTCGCACTGCCTACGCATCGGAGGATCCGGTCGAGCTCAACCGCGTGAAGGCCATCGAGCGAGGCGTCGATCAGCTCTACAACTACATCGCCGAGCTTGCTGCATTCGGATTGGAGCTTGCCGAGCTTCGTGGACGTCGCGATGAGACCAACGCGCGGCGAGATCTCGACGCGCTGCGGGAGGCCGGCGTGCTCTCGGGCGAGTTGACTCGTCGCCTGCAACGCCTACGCGAGCTGCGGCGCATGCTCGTCCACGAATACGCGACGGCCACAGCCGAGCAGATCCACGAGTCCGCGCTAATCGTGACTAGCAACTTCCCGGCCTTCTACGATGCGTACCGGGCGTGGATCAAGCGCGGCTTCGCGTCTAAAGGTTGACGCAGATCTGGCTTCACAACTGGGCGTTCGGTATGCCGGAGGAGGGACTCGAACCCCGACACGCGGATTATGATTGCCCGCGTGTTTGGGCGTTACGGCCCGGAATCATTGGGGATCGCGGGCGTTTTGGACACGCCGTTGGACACATTCACCGGACGAGCCCATTTTGGAGGCCGCATGGTGCAAGACGGCGACTTCGCAACGGCCGCAGATACGCGTCCGCAAGCGCCGGCCCGGTCTGACCGGGCCGGCGTCAGTCTCTATGCTTCAACAGGCGCCGGCGTGTCGGTGCGCCGCGTGTCGATCCAACCCGAGGATGATGTCGCCGAGGGTGCGCGGAGCCGGAGGGTTGGACGCTGCGGAGAGCGTTATCGATCGAATCTGCAATGCGGGAATCGTGACGATGTGACAGTTCGAGAGGCCGATGGTTGTGGCAGCGTCGGTGCTCACGAGCAAGTCGCCAGTCACTACGCCAGCGCTCGTGCGTACAATGGCATCGGGCAGCGGCGCAGGGTAGATGAAAGCGTGTGCCGTCATGTCAACGACGAGTGTGACGGAAAACACTGCGACGATTCGAAAGACAGGCCGAATGGGAATACGTTGGCTGCTGGCGAAAGCCAGCGGAACTACGACGAGCCCGACAAAGATCGGAAGCGGCCTGAACGTGAGTATCATACCTGCGAAAAGGATCAAGATGACTGGGCCGCTGAGGAACCACGCGACAGCGCGCAGGCGATCGTTCCAGTTCCGACGTGGCAAGGCCAGCCGCTCGCCGCGCTCTGTTGCAACCGATGCCGCCCACCGATGCCTCGCTCGAATCTGTTGATCAGAGATTTGGTAGTCGGCAATCGCCTTTGTTCGTTTGATCTCCATGTGCTCCCAAGCCCAGGCCGACACGCCGACGAATAGCACGATCACCGTAATCCCAGCCACGGATTCCCCGCTCGCAACGTTGCTGACGCCGAGAGCGAGGAGCTGCTGGATCGGCGTGAACTGTAGGACCGTAGGAGTGCCAAACCCAGCTCCTCCGATATCGGCCGTCTTCGCAAGTGCACCGATCGCGTAAAGCATCGCCAACCCGAGGGCGACCAGCCCTGGGAGATTCATCAGCAGTCTTGTCGGCCAGGATGGATGCCGCTTGTTCATGTAGGCGCCAGTATCGCCAGGGGTTCGGACGAAGAAACGGCGACCGGAGCGGACGGCCGGTGGACAGCGCTACTTCCTAATGCGTTCGGCCTTGCTCGTTGATGAGTGGGCGGCAGCGGCGGCGGTTGTCAGGTCGCGGCCTTTGAAGATGTCGGATCGTTCGGCCGGCGGCCTCATCGAAGCTACGCACGAAGGTAAAGGCAAGAGCTACGGCGAACCACGTCCAGCGTACTGCGTCCTCGCATACACGTCACATGTGTGTCCGCCCACGATCAAAAGGGAACCGTCCAATGCCACGCTCGATCCGGTCATGAAAGTGGGCTCGCATGGGTTCCCCACAACAGTTGAATTCCACTTTCGCCTTGAACTCGAGGGTAGCCACGAAGTGGAGGAACAGACCGTGGTCGAGAAAATTGGCGCGGGTTCGCTACATCCACTGCTGCTCGAAGCACGCGGACACGAGTGTGACGAACACTACAGCGATTGGGCTGTCGCAAAGAACGCCGACTGGACAGAGGAAAGCTCGAAGGTCGAAGGGAGCGCCATATGCAACTAGGCAACGCCTGGCGACTCGGCTGTGCCTCGAACAATCGTCGAGCCCCGTCCGCAACTTTGAGCACATCCGATAGTTTGTATCTCGGTATGCGACGCATCATCGTTCTGACGGCGGCGATCTGCTCGTTCCCCGCGGCGACGAGCACCGATACCACGGCCTCCGCGGCGGTGGCGGTTCTCCGCTGCCCGCCGCCGCACTCACACGTGTTCCGCTCAGATCGGACGGCGGTCATCTACGAAGGCCTCAACTCCGAAAAGCTCTACGAAGTGCTGGGATGCGTGCGGGGAGAGCACCGTGCGTACGTCCTCGGTAGAACACTGCAGGGCTCTGAGGAAGGAGGCGGGGGTATCGCGAAAGAAGTGCTCGCCGGCCCGATCGTCGCCTACGAAAAGTCGAGCTACTCCACCTCTGTACTTTCAACTGGGTTCTCGCGAGTGTGGGTGTTTGTGCGCGACCTCCGCACTGGTCGCATATTGCACAAGCTGCCGACAGGCACCGCAGTCCACCCGGGTGACGTAGGCAAGGGGAGGACGAGTGCGATCGTCGTCAAGGCTGACGGCGCCGTTGCGTGGATAAACCCCATAGAAGCACCCGTCTCCTGGGAAATACACGCCGTCGACGGATCGGGAAGTCGCGTGCTAGCGTCTGGCACCGGCATCGACCCACATTCGTTGCGCCTCAAAGGCAGCACGCTCTCATGGGTGCAGAGCGGGAAGACAGAATTTGCCACGCTGCATTAGTTACTTCCCGCGGAATAAATGACTGTCTTGAGGGGGGTTCTCCGTCCGGTCTGGTGGCCAGAATTGCCTGTATATGAGTGGGTTTCTGGTCATGAGGAGGATGCATGTTGATGCTGAGGTCGGGGCAGGCGGAGTCGTTGTGGGACGAGGCGTTGCCGGTCGAGGTCAGGGAGTTGCCGGGGGATCTAGCGGCGCTGGATCGGCTGTTGTCGGACCCGGCGTTGATGGGGCCGATCGTCGAGCGTTTTCGGCGGGAGTCGCGGGAGACGGGCCGGCTTGTGTTGAGCGAGGGGCGCCCGACGATCGCGATGGAGAGCTTCATCCGGCTGATGGTCCTCAAGGCGCGCTATCGGTGGGGATATCGGACGCTCGTGGCGGAGGTTTCGGACTCGATTCATCTGCGGCGGTTCTGCCGGATCTCGCTTTCGGAGCGAGTGCCGGACGAGTCCACGGTTCGCAAGCTCACCCGTCGGCTGGGACCGGAGACGGTGAGCGAGCTGACGCGCGTGCTGATCGCTCGGGTGACGCGGGAGAAGCGCTTCCGGGCGCGGGCGGTGCGGATCGACTCGACGGTGATCGAGGCGGATGTGAAGTATCCGACCGACGCGAGTCTCGCCGCGCACGGGGTGCGGGCGTTGGCGCGCGAGGGCCGCAAGCTCGCCGAGCGGATCGGCGAGCGCGAGCGGCGGGTGCGGGATCGCTCGCGAGCGATGGGCCAGCGGCTGCGTGCGATCACGCGCACGATCCGCGCTCGCTCAGGGGAAGCGAAGACGCAGGTGCTCAAGCTGACCGCGCAGACAGGCGAGCTCTTGGAGCGCTCCGTCACCGAAGCCCGGCGGCTGGTGAAGATCGCGCGGTCCAAGGCGCGTGGCCGTGGCGCGCAGCGCAAGCTCAAGGTTGCCGCGATGCTCGAAGAGCTCACCGATCGCTGCGAGAAGGTCGCGCGGCAGATCCAGAAGCGGGTGGCGGGCGAGCCGATCACCGACCGGATCGTCTCGCTGGCCGATCCCGACGCGCGGCCGATCCGCAAGGGCAAGCTGGGCAAGCCCAACGAGTTCGGGTATGTCACACAGCTAGCGGAGGTGACCGAGAACACCAAGCGCGGAGCGCGGGGCTTGATCCTGCCAGCCGCGAGCACCCTGGGCAACCCGCAGGAGAACACGCTGCTGCCCGACACGGTCGCGGAGCTGCGACGGCTCGGGATCTCCCCGCGCGAGGTGGCCCTCGACGGCGGCTTTCAGGCCGGGCCCACGAGCGAGGCGCTCGAAGAGCTCACACCCGACCGGGTGTTCATCTCTGGCCGCCAGGAACCCGGCTCCAGACGCACGAATCGGCGGCTGCAGCGCTATCGAACCGGCGCCGAGGGCCGCATCAGCCACCTCAAGCGTCGCTACGGGATGGGCCGCAGCCGCCTGAAGGGCCACGAAGGCCAGCGCATCTGGACCGAATGGGCAATCCTCGCCTACAACACCGACACGCTCGCCATCCGAGCCCAATGAAACACTCCACCCGCTCCTGACCAGAGCAAACCACTCACAGACCGAACGGCCGCGCCCTCAACAAGCGCGGCCGTTCCGTCATCTCAAGAGTTTTTCCGCGGGAAGTAGTTAGCTACTTGCTGAGGAAAAGAAAGTGGCCCTTTGAGGGCGGTGTTCTGTCCGGCTTGTAGGTCAGAATGTCCTGCAAATGAGCGGGTTTCTGTAAGCGTTCAGTTGGTAGGGGGACATAACTCTGCTTCGTCGAATCCCGTGGTGTGGAGCGCGCGGAGGCGGAGGCGATCTATGACGCGGGGCGTGAGGCTGTAGTCGAAGTGCTGCTGGCGATGGATCGTCGTATCCAGCAGCTGGAGGCGCGGGTGGAGAAGCTTGAGCGTCAGCTGAGCCGCAGCTCGCGTAACTCTTCGCGCCCGCCGAGCTCGGACCCGCCGGGCTCGACGCCGAAGCGGGGCAAGGACTCTGCTGGGCGCCGGCCAGGTGCGCAGTCGAGGCACGAGGGTCACGGCCGGGAGCTGTTGCCGCTCTCAGCAGTCGATGAGGTCGCGGGCGAAGCCAGCCTTGATCGAACGACGCGTGCTGTTTGGCGCACACCTGGCGCACATCGCGACGGGAAACGGCGGGAAAGCCTGGTCGGACGCGGGAAGCCGGAAGAGCCCGATTTCGTAGGCGGGGCCTGTCGTTTCACGGCCCTGGCTGCCCGCACGTACCCACCCCGTACCGCCTCGACAAGACGGTGGGTGTCCATCACTGCCGAGGCTGCTCGGTGGGGCCAGTCGTCGAGCATGGCGCGCGTGAACCGGGTATGCCGAACCACTCGGCGCCCCCAACGCGGCCCTCCAGGGAAATCGTTGGGGAAATCGTAGGCCCCGTCCGATGCCCCTGCTAGCCTAGTTTTCGTTGTGTTTGCAGGGTGTTGAGCGATGCCGGAGGAGGGACTCGAACCCCCGACACGCGGATTATGATTCCGCTGCTCTAACCAGCTGAGCTACTCCGGCCCGGATGACGCAGGAGTGTAGCCGCAGGGCGCGCGCCGATCTTCGACGCTAGCCTCGTGGCGCGATGACGCCACCGACTCTGCTCGCGGTGCCGAATGTGTCGGAGGGACGCGACCAGGACACGATCGCGGCGATCGCCGCCGCGTTCGCGAGCGGAGCACCGGATGGGCCGCGCGTGCTGGACGTCCACTCCGACCCGGACCATCATCGCTCGGTGTTCACCATCGCCGCGCGCGCCGACGAGCTCGTGGAGGCGCTGCTGCGAGGCGCCCGCCTGGCGGTCGAGCGGATCGACGTGATGAGCCGCGCGGCTCACGGCGCGGCGCAGGTCGGCCAGCATCCGCACGTCGGCGCGCTGGACGTAGCGCCGATCGTCTATCTCGACCCCCGCGACAGGGGTGTGGCGTGCGCGCAGGCGCTGGTGCTGGGTGACCGCGTCGGCGAGGAGCTGCAGGTGCCGGTGTTCCTCTACGGCGAGCTGTCCGGCACAGACCCCGCCTCTGCGAGGACCCGCGCTCAGCTGCGCCGCGGCGGGGTGGCCGGGCTGGCCGCGCGGATGGCCGCGGGCGAGCGGGGCACGGTGCCCGACTTCGGGCCGCAGCGGATGCACGCGAGCGCCGGCGCCACACTCGTCGCCGCCAGGCCGCCGCTTGTGGCGTTCAACCTGCAACTCGCGCCCCCAGCGACCGTCGAGGACGCGCGCGCGATCGCCGAGCTGATCCGCGAGGGTGGCCCGAGCGGGCTGCCCGGCGTGCGTGCGATCGGCATAGCGCTCAGCGGCGGCGTGGCGCAGGTGTCGATGAACGTGGAGCGTCCGTTCGAGGTCCCGCTCGCGCTGGTCATCGACGCAGTCCGCGCCCGCGCCGAGGTCGCGAGCGCCGAGCTTGTCGGGCTCGCGCCAGCCGCCGCGCTCGAGGGCTTCCCGCAGGACATGCCGATGCCGGGCTTCGATCCTGCTCGCCACTTGATCGAGAACGCACTAGGCTGCTGAGTCATGGCTCAGACCAGGCGCAAACGCCAGACCAAGCATCGCGGCAACGCGGCCGGCGTCGTCGAGTCGCGCGGGCGCACCGGGCGCAAGCCGACGGCCGGCGAGAAGACCGGCGACGCGCGCACGCTCGCGCGCGAGAAGGAGCGCAAGCTCGACAAACGCGACCAGCCGCCCACGTGGCGGGGGGCGTTCATCAAGGCGATGTTCGCCGCGGTGGTGCTGGTGCTGATCGTGACCGTCCTGCTCCACCAGTCCTCCAGCCAGGCGGCCCCACTCTTCCCGATCGTGCTCGTGTTCTACACGCTCGTCAGCTACTTCACCGACAAGTGGGTCTACGACCGCCGCCAGCGCAAGAAGGCCAAGCAGGGCGGCGGTGGCAGGGCGGCCTCGCGATGAGCGGTCCGGACGTGCGGGCGTTCACCGTCGGGCCCGTCCAGGAGAACTCATACATCGTGCGCGCCGGCGCCGACGCCACGCGCGCGGTGATCGTCGACCCCGGCGACGAGCCCGAGCGACTGCTGCAGGCCGTTAAGGCGCTGGGCGTGCAGATCGAGGCGATCCTCGTCACGCACTGCCACTTCGACCACATCGGCGCCGTCGCGCCCGTGGCGCACGCGACCGGTGCTCCCGTCTACTGCCCCGAGATCGAGCGGCCGCTGCTCGCGGACATCATGAGCTGGGTCCCGCCCGGGTTCGGGCCGTTCGAGAGCTACGAGCCAGAGCACATGGTCAGCGGCGGCGAGCGCCTGAGCCTTGCCGGCCTCGAGTTCGACGTCGTCTTCACGCCGGGCCACAGTCCCGGCCACGTCACCTACGCG
>JBEKGK010000094.1:0-14798 GCA_050012835.1 Solirubrobacteraceae bacterium
GCAGGCGCTGGGGCTGATGCAGACTGTGTAGCGACGCGGACGAATCGAGGTGTGCCGGGGCGGAGGTGACGGAGGTCGTCGGTAGCCTGCGGGGTCGTGCCGACTGATCCGGTCGCCGTGAGCTGGACGCTCCATGCCCTCGATAAGGCACGGCAGCTAGGGTTTGCTCGTGCCGATGTAGAGGCGGCGGTACTCGCTGGGCACCGGAGGCGGCGTCGTAATGCCGGTGAGGCGGGCTGGAAGGTCGTGGCTGGACGCATCGTGGTCGTCTACGAGCACCCAGACGGCGATGATCCACTGGTCGCCCGTGTTGTCACGGTCTGGCGTCGGCGCTAGCCTATGGTCATGCGGATCGAAGGGCATTACGACGCCGACGCGGATATCGCGTGGGTTCGCTTCGAGGGCTATGACGCGAGCACGGCTGTGGGCGAAGAGTCGGATTCTGGGCTGCGGGAACTCGATCCTGTGACGGGGGAGATCGTAGGTCTGGAGTTTTGGCAGGCGAGCCGTCGGTTGCCCGCGGAGTTCCTGCGCATGCTTCCGCCGCCGCAGGTCGAGGTCGCGGCGGCCTGAGCTTCCGCTTGATCCGTCGGCTACCGGGATCGTATATGGCTGATGTGCGCCCGAGGTGCCGCTACCGGGCGAAAAGGTCCTCGGAAATGCCCCGTGCGGGACTCGAACCCGCCCCACCGGATTAAAAGTCCGGCGCTCTACCAGATGAGCTAACGGGGCCCTGCGGGCGAACAGTCTACGGCTGTTCGGCGGCGGCGACGCGCAAAAGCTCGTCGATGCGCGTGAGCTTGACGCGCGGGCGTCCGCTCGGCTCGCCAAGCGCGCGCTCGTGGCGGTCGATCGCCTCCCAGCCGGAGTAGGTGACGAGCTCGGGCTGGCGCGAGCGCAGGAGTGCCTCGACCGTTGCGGCGTCGGGCTTGTCCGGACCGTGTGCGGCGCCACGTTCCGGTGGAGCAGTCGCGCCGTTCGGCGGCGCGAGATCGGCGAGCATCGCATCGACGGTCTCTTGCGCGTCCTTCTTGTTGGTGCCGATCACGCCTGAGGGGCCGCGCTTGATCCAGCCGACGACATACTCGCCGGCAAGCGGCGCGCCGCTGTCAGGGTCCAGCACGCGCCCGCCGTCGTTGGGGATCACCGCCGAGCGCTCGTCGAAGGGGACCCCGGGGAGCGGGATGCCGCGATAGCCGATCGCGCGGAACGCGAGCCCCGCCTGGATCGTCTCTCGCTCGTCGGTGGCGGCCGCGCGCAGGCCGCCACCGGACGCGGGCACGAGCTCGTTGCGGACCAGCTCGATGGCGCCGAGGCGGCCGTGCTCGTCGGGCAGGAACGCGACGGGCGAGAGCAGGAAGCGCAAGACGATGCGCTTGTCATGGCCCTTGGGTGGCCGCGATGCGTAGGAGCGCAGGATCTCGACGTTGCGACGGCACGTGATGTCCTCCTCGGCGGCCGGGTCAGCGACTGCGAGCGCGCGCTCGAGCTCCGCCTCATCGACGATCACATCCGCGTCAGCGAGCTCGCCGAGCTCGAGCAGCTCGGGGTTCGTGAAGGCCGCCTGCGCGGGCCCACGCCGGCCGAGGATGACCACCTCGGAGACGCTGCTGCGGGCGAGCACGTCGAGGGCGTGATCGGCGGTGTCCGTCGGCGCTAGCTCCTCGGGCGCGAGCACGAGCATGCGCGCGACGTC
Source organism: Solirubrobacteraceae bacterium (assembly GCA_050012835.1). Lineage (GTDB taxonomy): Bacteria > Actinomycetota > Thermoleophilia > Solirubrobacterales > Solirubrobacteraceae > Palsa-744. Next base: position 1,697 of record JBEKGK010000094.1, read on the forward strand.
GAGCGCGACGTTGCCGTTGCCGATGACTACAGCGCGCTCGGCCGAGAGCAGGTCGAACTCGAGGTCGGTGTGGTCGGGATGGCCGTTGTACCAGCCGACGAACTCGGTGGCGGCATGCGAGCCGGACAGCTCTTCGCCGGGGATTCCCAGCGGCCGATCGGACGGCGAGCCGGTGGCGTAGACGATCGCGTGGTAGTGGGCAAGCAGGTCCTCGCGCGAGACGTGCACACCGAACGTGACGTTTCCGAAGTAGCGAAAGCGCGGGTGCGCGGCGGTCTTCTCGTACACGCGCGTGACCGACTTGATCTTGGGGTGGTCGGGCGCGACGCCGGAGCGCACGAGGCCCCAGGGCGTCGGAAGGCGCTCGAGCATGTCGACCTCGAAGCGCCCGGCGGAGTCCTTCAGCAGATGGCCCGCCGCGTAGAAGCCCGCGGGACCCGAGCCTACGACTGCGATGCGGATGGGAGGCTCGTCGGTCATCGGCCGGTCTGGGGGTCGGAGTTTCGGTGCTGATGCGGAAGAGGATGGGCGCGGCCCGACTCGAACGGGCGACCCCCTCGGTGTAAGCGAGGTGCTCTGGCCAACTGAGCTACGCGCCCTCGTGGGCTCATAAGGCTAGCGGGAGTCGGGGAGAGCGCCTGCGAAGCTGTGCCGATGGGCAGAGGCGGACGGATCGCGGTGGGATTGGTGGTGGCGGTCGTGCTGGTGTTGTTGCTGGCCCAGCTGATCCTGCCGCGGCTGGCCGCGAGCAGGATCAGCTCGCAGGTGGGCCGCTATGGCAGGGTGCTGAGCGTGAGCGTGAGCGCGTGGCCCGCGCTGGAGCTGCTGTGGGGGCACGCGGACTCGGTGCGGGTCAAGGCGAAGAGCCTTGCGCTGAGCCCGGCGCAGGTGGCGAGCCTGCTGTGGGAAGCGCAGGGGACGGCGAGCATGGACGTGAGCGTCGAAAGCGTGCGGCTGGGAGCGCTGCACGTGAGCGACGCGAGCCTGCACAAGCGCGGCGCCGCGCTGAGCGCGCAGGCGGTTGCGAGCGAAGCAGACGCCAAGGCGGCGCTGCCGATGGGCTTCGGCGTGCGCCTGCTGCGCAGCGAAGGCGGCGAGGTCGAAGTGCAGGCGACGGGCGCGCTGTTCGGGGTGGGCGCGTCGGTGAACGCGGTGGCGGTCGCCAGCGATGGCAGGCTGGTCGCGCATCCGCTGGGGTTCCTGATCGAAGGGCTGCAGCTGACGCTGTTCTCCGAGCCGCACGTGTACGTCGAGGGCGTGGGGGCGAGCGTGCAGAGCGCCCAGCCGCTGAGCTACCGCTTGACGATGAGCGCGAGCCTGCGCTGAGCTGCTCAGGCCGCCGCCTGCAGGTCGGCGGCGACGATCGCGGTCCTGGGCCGGACCACCATGGGGAGACCATGGTTGGGGCTGATCGTCGGCATCTGGCGGATGCTCAGCTGGAAGTCGTCGGGCAGCGAGAGCGTGCAGCGGGAGAGGATGAGCGTTGCGATCGTGCGCACCTCGAGCTGGCCGAAGCGCATTCCTATGCACATACGCGAGCCGCCGCCGAAGGGGACGTACGCACCTCTGGGCAGCGCCGCGCTGGCCTCGGGGGCGAAGCGCTCGGGACGGAACTCCTCGGGCTCGGAGAACACGTCGGGGAGGTGGTGCGAAGCCCACGAGCAGTAGTTGACGAACGCCCGGGCGGGGACGGTGTGGCCTTCGAACTCGAACGCCTCGACCGAGCGCCGCGGCCCGATCCACGCAGGCGGGTACTTGCGCAGCGTCTCCTCGAAGACCATCTCCAGCTCGCTGAGCTCACCGGACATGAGCTGCGCGCTCGTCGGCTGCCCGTCGGAGAGCTGGGCGTCCTGCTCGGCGAGCAGTCGCGCGACGAGGTGTGGCTGGCGGGCGAGCTCGTAGAACATGAACGACACGGTCGAGGTGGTCGTGTCGTGGCCGGCGAACAGCAGGGTCATGACCTCGTCGCGGATCTGCAGGTCGGTGAGCGTGTTGCCGTCCTCGTCATGGGCGTCGAGCAGCAGGCTGAGGATGTCCAGCCCGCGCTCGCCGGTAGCGCGGCGGCGCGAGATCTCCGAGTAGATCAGCGTGTCGAGCTTGCGCGCGGCCCGCTGGAGGCGGGCCCACGGCGTAAAGGGGCCGCGGAGCACACGTAGGACGTACTCGGTCGAATAGAAGGACAGGGCCTCCTCGAACAGGTCGGCGGCGTCGATCGAGCGAGCCTGCTGGCCGTCGGGGTCGACGCCGAACAGCGCACGCATGGCCACGCGCACGGCCAGTCGCCGGGTCCACGCGTAGAGGTCGATGCTTGCGCCCGGCGTGAGCTCGTCCAGCGCGCGCGCGGTCTCCTGCACGACCGCCTCCACCGACGCGGCGATGTGCTCACGGTGGAATGCCGGCAGCATGATCAGGCGCGAGCGGCGATGGAACTCGCCGTCGATCGTGAGCAGGCCGTCGCCCATCAGCCCGATCAGGTCGCGGAAGTGCGATTCGCGCCACGTGAAGTTGGATGCGTGCGAGACGGTGATGTAGTGGTTGGCGGCTGGCCCCAGCATGAACACGACGTTGCCGTGGAACAGCCGCAGCGTGAACACCGGGCCGAAGCGCTCGTAGGCCTTGAGCAGCATCGGCAGGGGGTCGTCAGCGAAACGGCGCGTGCGCGCCAGCGAGAAGCGCGTTTCGCCCGGCGGGAACGGAACGGTGGCCGAGCGCTCGTCGCGCAGGTCGTCGAGCATCACCGACAGCGGGTTCGAATTCAGCAGAGGGGTGGGACCGACGAGCGCCATGCCGGAAGCCTAGTCGAAAGCTGGCTGGCCGGCCAGTCTCAGCCGAGGCGGGGCCGACGGCCCAGCCTTGGCATACTGCAGAGGCACGGAACGTCGCCCCGGGCGCTCCGAGCATCGCGGGGGCGTAGCTCAGTAGGTTAGAGCGCTGCCCTGTCACGGCAGAGGTCGCGGGTTCGAGTCCCGTCGCTCCCGCCATTCGACTTATGTACGAACCCCGGCCCCGAAAATCGGGGTCGTGGTCGTTTTGGAGGCTTCTGGTCTTATTTTGGCGGGTCCTGGGCCGTTGCTGGCCGGTTTGGGGGCGTTCCTTGGCCCCGCGTAGCTCTTGGATGAGCCGTGCGATGGTTGCATACAGCGGCGTGAGCTGTGCTTGGATGTTGTCGGGGTCTGCGACTACGAGGGCGAGGAACACGGCTTGGTTGACGAGCCGTCGGCTGCTCTCTGGCAGCGCTTCGTAGAGGACTTTGTCGTCCAGGATCGCAAGGGCGTCATCGAGTGCGGCCATGACGTCCTCGACCTCGCGCGTGGCGGCGTCGGCCCATTGCTGTGCCTTGGCGCGCTCGGTTTCTATGCGCTCCTGCTCGGCCTTCAAGACCTCCTCGGAGACGCCGCCTTTGTAGTAGAGCTGTACGAGCTTCTGTTGCTCCCCGGTCAGGTCGTGCAGCCTGCGGGTGTGGCGGGCTGACTCGCGGCGGGCAATCTCGCTCTTTGACCCCACGTAGGAGCGCAGCGCTTCGCGCACTATGGCGAGTTTGTCCGAATCTCGGGTGACGACTACCGACTCTACTCAGCGGCAATCCGCTGCTACGCCACTGAGATCCACTTCCGCCCGCTCCAGAGCTGGCCAGGGGCCGAGAAGTACAGGCCCGATCTCGCTCGCTGGAGGGACTACTATGTCATCGGAGCTTAGGCTAGGCGCGCGCGGCCAGAGCGCCTCGATCAGACGCTGAATTCGGTCGTCTTGCCCCCGAAATGCCGAAGGCCCGACGCGAGTGAGTCCTCGCGCCGGGCCATTAGTTGCTGCGGCTTCTTCAATCCAGCCTCGCGTCTATGTCTATAGGTCGAGCTCCTGACGCAGCTGGTACTCGCCTTGGATGTATTCGAGCGCCAGCCGGCGCTCAGGTGACGGCAGTTGCCGCAATGCGGCAATCGCCCGCTTGCGTAGTCGGATGCCGGCGGCTACACATGTGCTACCCACCACGCCGCCGACGACAAGGGGCCACGGCCCCCCAATCGATGGTTCCAGTTCGCCAGCTACGGCGACCGCAACCGCGACAAGGAGCAGTACCAGCCCCACATGGATCAGGTTGCCAGCAGTAACGCGGTTCTGCGCTAGTGCGCGCCATTGGGGTACGCCACGACTGACGGTGGCTGCTGTAGTCATCGCTTCTCCTTTCTCACCCTGGTAGCTGCCTACCGCTAATTGCTGCGGCAGGCACCATCCAAGGCGACCCCACGAAAGGAGCGCGACAGCACCACGGTAACACGGTTCCACGGACCGGATCAAGCCCATTCGCTGACCTTGATAGGCTGCGAGCCGCGATGCCTGACGATCAGCCAACGACTCCATCACCGAGCGACGCAGGCGACCGTAGCCCGCGCTGGCGGCCGAAACTAAGCGACGTACTGGCGGCTATCGCGATAGTGGTCGCAGCCGTCTCGTTCGTCGTATCGCAGCGCACCCAAAGCAAACAAGCCACGATTTCTCAGGCACAGACCAACCAGAGCTTGCTGTTGCAGCTGCGGTCGGAGTACCCGCGGATATCGGAACTGGCCGAACACCACAACGGCCCCGAGCTGGAAGATGACTTGGCCGTAGCAACCAACCTCCTACATCGGCTGCGTCGAGAAGCCGACGGAGCCGACTTCTTTTTCGTGGGTGATGTCTACCGCCGGGTCAACTTCCCTGAACAGGCTGTCCCCCTGTACCGCGAAGCGATCGCCCGTTTGTCGCAGCCGGCTCCAAAGATCGCAGCACTTCGGGGTCTCGCCTATGCTGAGGCGCTGCTCGAAAATCCGGCAGCGGCCGAGGCCGCGATGCGTCAGGCTGTTTCGGTCGACGCGATGGCCTCTTATCCACGAGTCGTCAAGCTCCAGAATGAGGCCAATACTCTTCGCGTCTGGGTTACCGTCGCTGCCACTGATCAGAGCTGTAGCGGAGTGATCCAACACGCGCACGAATATCTCGACCTGCTCCCCGTCCTGCCATCGCCAAACTGGCAGCAAGCGCCAGAAGACGTCAAGGAAGTCGAAACGTCCGTGGCAAACTGCGAGACGGCCCAAGTGACGCGAGGCCCGGCCGGTTCAAGACCGCGCGCTCAACACAAATCCCGATAGCGACGAAGCCACTACCGCTCGGAGCGCCCATTACCGGTTGTGCGACACACTCGGCGAACCTCGTGTTCGCTAGCCGTATCGCGGCTGTCCTCGCCACAGGAGCGGCAGTAGGGGATGGTGGCCGGCTTGGCGTCCGCCAAGCGCCGATCCTTGGCCTCGTCCTCACCCATCCACTTCGTGATCGTGTCCTCGCGCTCCTGCCAGCGTTCACCGGCCATTTCCTCCACCAGGTGGAAATACATAAGGCTGTACTGGTAGTAGCCGCTATCGGCTTCCGCCTCCCCTCGCGAGTTCAGAGCTGGACGCGCGCCAAGGAACTTGTGCACCATCTCCTCACGGTCACGACAGATTGCGACCGTGGTTTTGTCGTAGCGCTCCTCGTATACCGACCGATCGTCGAGGTAGGTGAAGCTCATATCACTCGTGAGTTACCCATATTCTTGTTATACCACCACGCGGCAAATATGGAATGATTTGGTCGGGTGGGGGGCGCCCGCACGCATCGTATCTATTCGGTTCGGCCGACAGTTGTACCACCCTGCCAGCTCCGGTATAATGTCAGCTATGGCAAACACCCAGGAGCTTCCCACCATGGATCACCAGCATGAGTACGACGTAATCTTGACCCCTGCACCAGAGGGGGGTTACGTGGTGTCGGTGCCGGAGCTGCCCGATGTCCACACCGAAGGCGAGACCCGCGAGGAAGCCCTAGAGATGGCCAAAGACGCCATCGAAGGCTACCTCGAGGCCATGCGCGAGCGTGGCTGGTCGCCAAAGCCGGCCGAGCACGAGCGCGTCGTCGTCGCTACGCCGTGAGCGACAAGCTCCCGGCGATCAGACCAAAGCAGCTCATCCGCGCCCTCGAACGCAACGGCTGGCAAGTCGACCGGGTCCGTGGCAGCCACTACATCATGGCCCACCCGGACAGGGACCAGATGGTTCCCGTCCCGTACCACAACCGCGACATCAAGGCTGGCACCCTCTCAGGCATTCTCAACAGCACCGGCATCAGCCGCGACGAGCTGCGCAAGCTGCTGTAGGCCAACCAGGCCCGAAGAAGGCTCAAGGCGCTTCCTCGGGCCTTCTTCGCGTCAGCCGCGCCGGATCGCCTCTGCCGCCCGTCGCCGGGCTTTCCGGCCGATCGGCTCCATCAGCGCCACAAGCACCTGCTCCAGGAGGCCATCCAGGTTCGCAGCTCGTCCCGAAGCTCCCGTACTTTACCCCCGCCGTTTGCCTTGGCTGGGCGCGGCGGCTCTGGAAGAACGCCAGGAACGAGGGCTTCGGCTGGACTGCGACGACGCGGTCTTGGTCGAGCCAGACGTTCTCGAAGATGAGGCTGAGGAACTGTCGCTTGGCGGTGGGGTCGGCCTCGTTCTGCCAGAAGATCGTGAAGTCTTCGAGCACGGCCTGGGCTTGGTCGAGGTCGGGGACCGGTGCCGGTGTGAGCGCGGAGAGCTCGGCGTTGATCGCCTCGCGGCGGGCGACGTACTCGGCGCGGTGCAGATCCCCGAGTTCGTAGAGGTCGCGCATCCGGCGCAGGCGCTCCTCGAGCGCCGCGCGGCGCTTGGTGGTCTGGCTGTCCTCACTGGTCGCGGCGGGGCTCGAGAGGCGGTTCAGGATCTCCGTCTGCGTCGCCTTGCTGGGCGCGAAGCCGGTGAGGAACTGCGCGAGCTGCTGCTCGACGCGCTCGGCGGGAATGATCGGCTGATCGCAGGAGCGGTTGGCGCGGCGGGTTGCGCAGTAGTAGCGGGCTTTGAGGTCGCGTCCGCCGCTGGTGCCTTGCATGTTGGCGTGGCAGCGCTTGCAGCGCGCGAGTCCGCGCAGCACGTACTTCGGGGATGGGCGTCCTGGCTTGAGTGTGCGCGCGCGCTCGCGGCGCATGAGCTGCACACGGTCGAATAGTGAGTGTCGCCACTTGCAGTGGCCCCGGGTTCGACGTTTGAAGTGGCCCCGCCTCTGTTGTTGTTTTGTTGGTGTGGATGATGCCTGGTGTGGTGCGCGAGCGTCGTTGCGGAGCCGGAGCCCGTAGGGCGGAGGCGGAGGCGGAGGCGGAGCGGCGATGCTCGCGGCGCGTTCCCCGGAGGGGGGGTCAGTTTCCTCCTTTCTTGTTTGTGCGTCGTTCGAGGCCGTGGCGGAAGCGCCAGCTCTCGGTGCCGGTGTCGATGATGTGCGCGCGGTGGGTGAGCCGGTCGACGACGGCCTTCGCTAGGCGCGGGTCGGGGAACACCTTGGTCCATTCACCGAACGGGAGGTTCGTCGTGACGATCAGGCTGGCGCGCTCGTTGCGCTCGGAGAGCACCTGGAAGACGAGCTCGGCGGCGCCGTCGGGCAGCGCCAGATATCCGAGCTCGTCGAGCAGGACGAGCTCGGTGCGGGCGTAGCGCGCGATGACTCTCGCGAGCTCTCTTTTGCCCTCAGCTTCTTGGAGCTCGTTCGCTAGGCCGGCGAGGGTGGTGAACCTGACGCGGCGTCCTTGCTGGCAGGCGCAGACCGCCAATGCGATCGCGAGCATCGTCTTGCCGGTGCCGCTGTCACCGACGAAGATAATCGACTCGTGGTCTGCGATCCAGGAGCCTTCCGCGAGCGCCGCGATCGTGGCCTGCGGGACCTTGGGGTTATCGGCGAAACGGAACTCCTCCAGGCGCTTGATCTGCGGGAAGCGGGCTTCGATCAGCCGCCGGTGTTCGCGGCGCTCTGAGCGCTCGTGCATTTCGGCTTCGAGCAGCGCCGCGAGGTACGCCAGCGGGGTCTGCTGCTCGCGTGTGGCCTCGGCCGCCATCGCACGGAAGCGCGCCTTGACCGTGGGCAGCTTCAGTTCGTCGGCGTGCGCCTCGATCAGCGCCTCCATCGCCGCGGTCTTGGGGTTGCTTCGTGGGGCGCTCATCGCTGCCTGAACCAGTCGGTCTCGAGGGTCAGGGTCTCGGCGTGCTCGGCGGCGCTGAGCAGTGTGAACGCGAGGGAGCGTGCCTGTTCGGGGCGCAGGTCGGTATAGGCGTCGGGTTGCGCGCTGGGCTCCCCGGTGTCTGTCATGCTCACGCCGGGCCCGTCGAACAGCCGGACACGAACGAGCAGCTGCGCGCGAGCGTCGAGTACCCCCTCGCGTGCTGGGCCCGCGCAGGCGTCGATCTGGAAGCGGTAGCCGCTCATCGCTGGGTCTCCTGGTTGAGCTGGTCGTAGTCGGAGAGGTCCTGCGGTGGCGGGCAGCCGACATGAGCCAGGCGCTCGGAGACCTCCAGCACTGGTGGTGTGGGGCGCTCTGATCGACGCGCGAGCAGCGCGACCGCCCTGCCATCGTGCGCGCCAGCGGCGAGCGCTCCACGGACCGCGAGCTCGACCCGCCCGGACGGTAGCTCGCGGCAGAGCATCAGCACGTCGACCATCTGCCTGGCGGCCTCCTCGCGCCCGCAGCGCTCCTGGATGGCGCTCCAGAGCTCATCGAAGCACCCTGGCCAGTCACCATGGTCGCGCTCCTGGCGCAACGCCAGGGAGCGCGCGAGCGCCCCGGGCTTGCGCGCAAGCAGATCGAGGTAGTGATCCAGCTGAGCGCTCGTGCCGTGCTTGCCGGACAGGCGCTCATGAGAAGCGACGACCTTCCCGTCGTGGGAGAACACGACATCTCGCGCGCCGATCTGCGCACGGACTTTGAACCCAGCCAGGCGCGCCGGGACTGAGTAGCGGTTCTGGCGGACCGTGACCAGCGCCTTGCTGTCGACGCGCGGCGTCGCCTCCTGCGCGGTGCAGTGCGGTTCGCGTGGCAGGTTGTTCAACACTCGCCGCTCAGCGGTGAGCATCTCCCCGACCGGCTCTGGACGCCCCACGATCGTGCGCTGCAGGTCCGCGAAACACGCGTCCTCGAGCAGTTCATTCAGCTCCGCCAACGAGCCGACCCTGGGAACGGGCACCAGATGACGGCGGCGGAAACGCCCGACCTCGCCCTCCACACCACCCTTTTCATGTGCGCCCCGCTTGCCCGACTGACAAAACGAGGAGTCGAACATGTAGTGCGAGCGCAACGCCACGAACCGGTCAGACTCCACGCGGCGACGACCCTTCATGACCCGCACGACAGCCGCCTTCAGGTTGTCATAGCGAACCAGGTCGAAGACCCCTCCATACCACTCCAGCGCCGCGACATGACCCTCCAGGAACGCCTGCTGGGTCTCAGCCTCGAACGCGATCACGAACGACGCGCCCGAATGACACGCCCGCATCAAAAACAGGTGCACATCGGCTGGCTCACCGCGCAAGATCACCTGCGCCTCACCCCAATCAACCTCGGCCTCCACCCCGGCATCAGAGACCAACGGCACGAACGCCTCGACCTCACCCATCAGCCGTCGCTGGGCAGCGACGTACCGGTCGACCTGGCGCTCGGACACATCCGCGCCGTGCTCCTCAACCAGCCGCTGCCAGATACGCCTCGCGGTATGACGCTGCTTGCGCGGCGCCAGCACGTCGGCCGCCAACCACTCGCCGATCAGCCCCCGAAACTCGCCGAGCTTCGGCGCCGCACGACCCACCGGGCGACGCTTCGCCGGCGGCACCGCCGACACCAACGCCTGCCGCACAGCCCGGCGATGCACCCCATGACGCTTCGCCAGCGCCCTGACCGACAACCCTTCTCGCGCGTGATCGCGCCTGATCTGCTCGAACTGCTCCATTCTGGACACCCCTCCCGGCCCCTCGCCTCGCGCTCAACAAGAGCGCTCAGCGTCAGCCGCAGGTCGGACAGAGGTGGAGCCACTTCAAGCGTCGACAGTGGGGCCAGATGAGACGTCTACACCCAAATAGCTCCTCGGGCACGATCGCCTCGTGCAGTCCCTTGATCGCCTCTTTGCTGAGCACGCCGCTTGCGCGGCGCAGGGACGGACCGGCGCCGTGGCGGCCGGCGAGCGTCTTGACCTGTTGGGATTGTGTGGCGCGGCAGTGCTCGACCAGTAGCGCGATCTCGGCGCGCACGCTCCCGCCGGGCGCGGGCAGTTCGTGCGCTCGTGGTTCGGGTAGCGCCGCATCGAGGTCGCGTGCGATTGCGCGCAGTGCGCGCGCTCGTCCGGCGATGGCTCATCGGTCGACGCGCGCAGCAACTCGACCGCTTGCTTGCCGACTGGGCCGAGGGCCTGCACGTATGCGCTCAGCGCGTGGGTGTAGTCGGCGAGGAGCTTGCGCATCGCCTGGGGGTTCTCGCGCAGTGCACGCCGCAGGGCCTCGTCGGCTTCCTCTCGCTCGTGGTGGCGGGCAAGCGCCTGCTCGTAGGGCGCACGCGCGGCCTTGAGAACGTCGAGGAGGGTGAGGCCCGTGTTGCGGTCGAGGTCGGCGAGACACGCATCGCCGAGTAGTCGGCCGGGGGTCCACGCGATCCCGGCGGCGCCGGCGACGAACGCGCGACGGCCTTGCTGGCGCGGGCTGTAGGAGAGCGCCCGAGCGAGCGCGCCGAGGAACCTGCTCGCTCGGGTGTCGGTGGTCGTGAGGAACAGCAGCGCCGGCAGGAACAGGTGCCGCTCCTGCCATGCCTCGCTCGCGACGTAGGCGGCGTACAGGTCGGCCTTTGCTTGGAGTCGTGTGTGCGACATCGTGCCGAGGTCGATCTCGATGAACGCGCCGGACTTCCGGCCGTCCTCGTGAACGAGAATGACCATCGCGTCCGGCGCGAGCGCCCGCGTCCTTCCGGCGCCGTCGAACGTCTCGCGCGCCACGCCCTCGCGGCGATACTCCTGCACCACGAGCCCGACGCGGCCGGCTTCGGTTTGGAGCGCGACGTATAGGTCGGTGAGCGCGCCGGCGTGCGCGAGGAAGATCGGGTTCGGCTGGCTGCGCTCCCCGCCCCGTGGTGCGGGCTCGCCGCGTATCAGGCAGTCCGCGCGGCGTGTCGGCCAGTGATGGTTCGGCGCTGATCCCTGCTCTCGGTAGGGGCGGCTGCGCCCGGCGAGCCCCAGCTCGTGCAGGCGGCGTGTGCGGTAGCGCAGTGTGCGCTCGGGCACGTCGGGGAACAGCCGGCCGAGTTGCGCCTGTGTCACGACGCGGTGCGTGCACAGCACGCCGAGGACACGCTGGTCGATCTCGGCCAGCGGCGCGACGGAAGGAGCGGATCGACGACGAGGCCGGACGACACGACCCCGGTTGCGAGGGCGCTCAGCGGTCATGGGCAGAAGACCTGGGCGACCGGGCGGACTGAAAACGGCGGATCACCAACAGCGATGAGGTAACGGGTGGGTAGAGAGTCGGGCAGAGAGTCGGGCGCGCCCCCACCCGGCGGATTGCGCACCAGCAAGCCACATACGGTGCCCTTGGGTTTGCCGATCGCATACGAGCGAACGGCAAACCCCGCAGGGCGCGTGGAGAGGCCGGGTTGGGGCGTCCCGGTATGCCACCGGGACGCCCCGAGGGTGTGCGGCAATTGCGGCATCAGGGTTATTGACCGCGAGCGCCCGGAAACTGCAGCTGGATTTCGGGAGTAGCGCATACCTCGTCAATCCGGGCTGGGGCCTGAGCGCTCCAACGAATTTCGGTTCGCCTATGTGCATGTCACGCTGGGCGGCTCCAGTTGTTGATGTTGCGCCGCCCGGCGCGGTAGCAAGGCCCGACCCCCGGCAGGGCGTTGACGTCGATGTCGGCGTGGGCGTCATCGGGCTCCTGCCACTCCCACAGGCAATGCACCGCAGACCCCAAGCGCCGGCAAGCTGGCCGCAGGCTCTCTCCAAGCTGAAACCACGCGTCCGAGTCGGCCGGCGGATCGGCGTCGAGCAGCAGCAACGCTTGCTCCAGGCAGTCGCGCAGCTCCTGGTGGAAACGCTCGATCTCCTGCGCGGCGGTCGTCCGAGCGTTGCGCCACGCACGGTGCTGCGGAGACTCGGGCAGCTCCCCTACCTCGCCTGCGCCGCCAACACCAGCTCATCAGAGATCACATCAGGTGCTGCTTTACTCATCGGTTCCTCCTTGTCGTTGGAGGCCCCGGAGACGGCTTCTAGCGAGAAAGACGCCCCTAATCGTCTCGATAGGGTGTCTACGCGCCGGGAGTTCACGCTCACGGTGCCACGCCCCCGGCCGCGTCAACGGTGCGGGGGCACTTATATGGTCTGCCGACCCTAGCAAAACCTATCCAGTATGACAAGTCCAGATCAGCAAGCCGTCGGCCGGGCTCTCCGCGAGCTGCGCAAGCAGGCCGGGCTCACGCAGGAGCAGGTCGCCGAGCGGATGGGCACGAGCAGCACCTACCTGTCCCGACTTGAGGCCGGGCAGCGCGACATCCGCCTCAGCACCGTCCTTCGGCTTCTCGACGCGCTCGGCTCTGACCTACACCAGTTCGCCGACGCGATCGATGGACGCGACTCACGTCCGTAACCCGCCGGCCCGGGTCAGGAAGCGCCTAGACCACGAAGCTGGAGGCAAAGGTTGGTCGACCGGAGCGAACGTGTGCAGCCCGGCCATGAGGTCCATAATGGACTACGACAACAGTCAGAGACACGCCTGGCTACCCACCGGCACCACAAGTTAGTCTACTTAGAACTATTTGTCCTCCACGCAGCTCGGGAGTGGAAGGAGATTGCTGGTGCACGGTGTGGTAGAGAGGTTTCGTGGGATGGTCCAATTTGGTGTACTGCTCGCGCCGGTGCTGAGCCTAGCCTTCGCGGCATCCGCCGCCGCCGAAACGGTCAGACTCGGGCCGAAACTCGGAATTGACACAGGGACCGCTGTGGGCTGTGCGCTCGAGGCTCCCGACTGTGCCTACTCGGACACCGTGTTGGTTCCCGGTCTGGCTTTCAACGCGCAAGCCCCTGTTGAAGATTTCGATGGGACGGCGCGCCTTCTACCCGTCACCGTGTAGGTGCCAAATTCACGCACGGCTGGGTCTCTTCGGCACTTAGAAACTATCCGAGAACTCTGCTCTGAGCAGGATTATGTCTACTTGAGCTGAAGCGGCAAGGCACGCCAAACCTCGCGAAAGGAGCGTGCCTTGCCGGCTGTTGAGACTACCCCTGCTT
>JBEKGK010000095.1:0-14599 GCA_050012835.1 Solirubrobacteraceae bacterium
CGCTGTGGGCGGCGCTCGCCGTCGCCGCGCTGCGCTACGCGGACCGGCGCTGGCCTCCCCGCCTGCCCTCATAGGGACCGCTCACGTGCCGCCGGATCCGTGCGCGCCGGGCTCCCACAGCGGCTCGGCGCCGCCATCGCCGCCACCTTGCTGAGCACCGCTGCCGGGCTGGGTGTTCGCGGCGCGACTTAGGATGAACAGCAGGTCCGAGAGCCTGTTCAGGTAGCGCACGACCTCGGGATTGACCTCAGCGCCCACGGCGATCGTGCGCCGCTCTGCGCGGCGGCAGACGGTCCGGCACACGTGCAGGTGCGCGGCCGCCGGGCTCCCTCCGGGGATCACGAACGAGCGCAGCGGCTCGAGCGTCGCGTTGACCTCGTCGCACGCGTGCTCCAGCCACAGCGTGTAGTCCGAGCCCACACGCAGCCGTCCGCGCTGGGAGCGATCGGAGCCGTCCTTCTCCTCTGCGTCGGCTGTGACGGGGGTCGGCACCGACAGGTCGGCGCCCACGTCGAGCAGGTCGTTCTGCACGCGACGCAGCCACTCGGCGAGCTTCTGCGGTAGGCCGGGCGCCAGCAGCGCGACGCCGATCGTCGCGTTGAGCTCGTCGACCGTGCCGTATGCCTCAACGCGCGGATGCAGCTTGGAGACACGGCTCATGTCTCCGAGGTGCGTCTCGCCGCCGTCGCCGAGCTTCGTGTAGATGCGGGTCAGATTGACTGTCATGCCAGGTCCTGGGGCCGGCTCGAGCATCGAGTCTCGCACACCGCACCGCCCCCCATCCGTGCGATCGGATACGTTCTCGCACCTCATATGAGGATCGGTGTTCCGAAGGAGACGGCGACGGGCGAGCACCGGGTGGCGCTGGTGCCGGAGGTCGTGAGCAAGCTGAAGGGCAAGGGCCTTGACGTGGTCGTCCAGGGCGATGCTGGCGCGGACGCGATGCTGACCGACGCGGCGTTCACAGCCGCGGGCGCGCAGATCGCGACGGACGCCGCAGAGGTCTGGCGCAGCGACGTGGTGGTCACGATCGCGCCGCCCGACCCGCAGGCGATCCGCGGGCTCGGGTCCGGCTCGATCCTGATCGGCTTCCTGGCGCCGCTGACCAGCCCGCAGACGACACGCGCGCTGGCTGACGCGAAGGCGACCGCATTCGCGATGGAGGCGATCCCCCGGATCTCGCGCGCGCAGTCGATGGACGCGCTGTCCTCGCAGAGCAACGTCGCCGGCTACCGGGCGGCGCTGCTGGGCGCCGAGGAGATGGGCCGCTTCTACCCGATGCTGATGACCGCCGCCGGCACGATCCCGCCAGCCAAGGTGCTGGTCCTCGGCGTCGGCGTCGCCGGGCTGCAGGCGCTCGCCACCGCCAAGCGCCTGGGAGCGCGCACGACCGGCTACGACGTCCGCCCCGAGGTCGCCGAGCAGGTCGAATCGCTGGGCGCACAGTGGCTCGACCTCGGCCTCGAGGCCAGCGGCGAGGGCGGCTACGCGCGCGAGCTCACCGACGAGGAGCGCGCTCGACAGCAGCAGGCGCTGACCGACGCGATCAAGGGCTTTGACGTGGTGATCACGACTGCGCTCGTGCCGGGGCGGCCGGCGCCGAGGCTCGTGACCGCGGACGCGGTCGAGGGCATGAAGCCGGGATCGGTGATCGTCGACCTCGCCGGCGAGGCCGGTGGCAACTGCGAGCTGACCGAGCCGGGCGAGACGGTGGTGCGCCATGACGTCAAGATCGTCTCGCCGCTGAACCTGCCCGCGACCATGGCCGAGCACGCCTCGCAGCTGTTCGCGCGCAACGTGCTCGCGCTGCTCGAGCTGTTCGTCGGCGAGGACGGGACGCTGCAGCTCGACTTCGACGACGAGATCGTCAAGGGCGCGTGCATCGTGCGCGACGGCGAGATCGTCAATCCCGGAGCGAAAGCGGCCGTGGAAGCGGCTGAGGGAGGTGCACCGCAATGATCGTCGCGAGCACGCTCACGACCAACCTCTCGATTCTCGTGCTGGCCGGCTTCATCGGCTTCGTCGTGATCTCCAAGGTGCCCAACACGCTGCACACGCCGCTGATGTCCGGCACCAACGCGATCCACGGGATCGTGCTGCTCGGCGGCCTGCTGATCGTCGGCCTCTCCGGCAACGGCACGTTCAACAAGGTCATCCTCGTGATCGCGATCGCCTTCGGCACGATCAACGTCGTCGGCGGCTTCCTCGTCACCGACCGCATGCTCGAGATGTTCAAGTCCAAGCCGAAGCAGGGCGGGGAAGACGCGGCCGGCAAGGGCGAGCACGACGGCAAGGGGACGGGCTCGTGAACGGGCTGCCGCTGGCCACGTCGTTCCTGCAGAACCAGAGCTTCCTGGATGTCCTGTACATCATCGCCTTCGGCCTGTTCATCCAGGGCCTGCGCGGGCTCTCCGGCCCGACGACGGCGGTGCGCGGCAACCGCATCGCCGCGGTCGGCATGGCGATCGCCGTGATCGCCACGCTGCTCAACCGCAACGAGGGCAACTGGGGCCTGATCGCGCTCGGTATCGCGATCGGCACGGCCGTCGGCGTGCCGGCGGCGCGGCAGGTGAAGATGACCGCGATGCCGCAGATGGTGGCGCTGTTCAACGGCGTCGGCGGCGGCGCGGTGTTCCTGATCTCGTGGTCCGAGTTCCGCCGCTATGGCTCGACGTACGGCTCGCACTTCGTGCAGGTCAACAGCGCATTCTCCGCCGTCAACTTCCACGTCGGCGGGGTCCCGACCTATGTGGCGATCTTCTCCGTGTTCGCCGCGATCGTCGGCTCGGTTTCGTTCTGGGGCTCGAACATCGCGTTCGGCAAGCTCCAGGAAATCATCCCCGGTCGCCCGATCAGCTTTGGCTCGGCCCAGCAGATCGTCAATCTCGTGCTGCTCATCCTCGCTCTGGCAGCCGGCGTGGATCTGGTCGCGGGCGCTCACTCCGAACTGCTGTTCATCGGCATGCTGGTGTGCGCCGCGCTGCTCGGCAACGCCGTCGTGCTCCCGATCGGCGGCGCCGACATGCCCGTCGTGATCTCGATGCTGAACGCCTTCACCGGCCTGTCGGCGGCGGCGACCGGGATCGCGCTGAACAACCCCGCGCTGATCGTCGCCGGGATGATCGTCGGCGCCTCCGGCTCGATCCTCACGAACCTGATGGCCACCGCCATGAACCGCTCGATCCCGGCGATCGTCGCCGGCGGGTTCGGCGGCGGCGGGGCCGTAGAGGGAGCCAGCGGAGCCGGCGAGCACGCGGGCACGGTGCGCTCGACGACCGCTGCCGACGCCGCCATCCAGCTCGCCTACGCAAATCGCGTGGTGATCGTGCCCGGCTACGGCATGGCGGTCGCGCAGGCCCAGCACGCGGTGCGCGAGCTGACGAAGGAGCTCGAGAAGCGCCAGGTGGAGGTCAGCTACGCGATCCATCCGGTCGCCGGGCGCATGCCAGGGCACATGAACGTGCTACTGGCCGAGGCCGACGTGCCGTATGACCAGCTCAAGGAGATGGACGACGCCAACCCCGAGTTCGGGCGCACCGACGTCTCGCTCGTGATTGGCGCCAACGACGTCACCAACCCCGCCGCCAAGAACAACCCGTCCTCGCCGATCTACGGGATGCCGATCCTCGAAGTCTCGAACAGCCATTCGGTGATCGTGATCAAGCGCTCGATGAACCCGGGGTTCGCGGGCATCGAAAACGAGCTCTACTACGAGCCGGAGACGACCATGCTGTTCGGCGACGCGAAGGCTGCGGTGAGCGAAATCACCGCCGAGCTGGCCCAGCTCTAGTCCCCGCCCGTTGATTCGCCAGGTCTAGAAGCCTGCCCACCGGCTCTGCGAGACTGCGCTCGTGATCGAGCGCAGCCAGGCTCTTGCGGCCCTCGCGCAGGACGAGTTCGACGTCGTTGTCGTGGGTGGCGGCATCACCGGCGCGGGCGTGGCCCTGGATGCGGCCGCGCGCGGCTACAGCGTCGCGCTGCTCGAGCGCGCCGACTACGCCTCGGGGACCTCCAGCCGCTCGAGCAAGCTCGTCCACGGCGGTCTGCGCTACCTGCAGAACTTCGACCTCGGGCTTGTGCGCGAGGCGCTGCTGGAGCGCCAGCTGATGGTGGCGCTCGCCCCGCATCTCGTCAAGCCGCTGCCGCTGGTGGTGCCCGCGTTCGAGGGCGCGCACCCCGACCGGCTGGTCGGCGTCGGCCTGAACCTCTACGACGTGATGGCCGTCGACAGGGACCGCCTGCGCTCGCGCCGTGCGAAACGCGGGCGCGCCGAGCGGGCCCAGGGTGGCGCCAGCGCCAGCGCGCAGCTCGAGGGCAGCGAGGCCTGGAGCCCGGAGCGCCACCGTGTGATCTCCGGCGAGGAGGTGCTCGAGCTGCTGCCCGCGCTCGCGGCGCGCGAGCCGACCAGCGGCTACCTGTTCTACGACTGCCAGACCGACGACGTGCGTCTCGTGCTGACGGTGCTCGGAGAGGCCGAGCGCTTCGGCGCAGTCTGTGCCAACCGCCTCGACGTCACCGGCCTGCTCGAGCGGGACGGCCGCGCGCACGGCGTGCAGGTGCTCGACGTCGAGAGCGGCGAGCGTTTCGACGTGCGCGCCGTAAACGTGGTCAATGCGACCGGCGTGTGGGCCGATCAGCTGCGTCCGAACGAGCTCCATGAGGAGGCCGAGCTGCCGCGCATCCGCCCCAGCCGCGGGACGCACGTGACGATCCGCCAGCAGGACCTGCCGCTGATCGGCGGCGCGATCGTGCCGGCCGGGAATGGCCGCTCGATCTTCGCGCTGCCATGGCTCGGACACACGCTGGTCGGCACCACCGACAACGACTACGAGGGCCCGCTCGAGCACATCAGGCCCTCGCCCCAGGATGTCGACTACCTGCTGCACGCGATCAACGCGTTCTTCGGCACCGAGCTCGGTCCCGCCGAGCTCACCGGCGCGTTCGCCGGGGTGCGCCCGCTGATCTCCACCGGCGACCCGAAGAAGTCGGTGGACATCTCGCGCAAGGCCGAGCTGTATGAGACCTCTTCGGGGATGATCACGATCACCGGCGGCAAGCTCACCACGTGGCGGCGAATGGCCAAGATGACGGTCGACCGCCTGGTGGAGCGCGACGCGCGCGACGCTCCCTGCCGCACGCACGAGATCCCGCTCGGGCAGGAGATCGCGGTGGATGAGCTGCCACGGGTGGAGGGAGTGCCCGAGGGGTCCTACCAGGCGCTTGCCTCCCGCTACGGGCACGCCGCGCACCAGGTGCTCGCGCTGGCAGCCGAGCGCGGCGAGCTCGCGCAGCCGATCGTCGCGGGCCTGCCCGACCTGCTTGCGGAGGCGGCGCTCGCCGCGTGCAGCGAGCAGGCACGCAGCATCGGCGACGTGCTGCTCAGGCGCACCCGTCTCGGGCTGTTGGCGGCGCGTGAGCTCACAGCCCCGGTGGCCCAATCTGATCTGCCCGCGCCCGGCGCCTCCGGGTACGTCGCTCCTGTGCGGCGCGTCGGCGAGGCGATGGCGCGCGAGCTGCACTGGAGCCGCGAGCGGCTCGAGCTCGAGCTGACACGCTTCGCAGATGAGGCCGCCGCCGAGGGGATCGTGGCGGAAGCCGAGCGCAGCGAGGACGTCCATCCGGCCCCCCCACAGCCGACGGCGATGCCGTGAGCGCGCCCGCGCACCGTCTGTGCGCCTGCGAGCTGACGCTCGAGCTGGGGGAGCGACCGTGGCTGATGGGGATCGTCAATGCCTCGCCGGACTCGTTCAGCGACGGTGGTCGCTACGCCGGCCTCGAGGCGCGGGTGGAGCTCGCGCGCGAGCTGCTCGCCGCGGGGGCCGACATACTCGACGTGGGCGGCGAGTCGGCGTCCACGGGACGCCCGCCTGTGGAGGTGCCGGAGGAGATCGCGCGGGTGGTCCCGCTCGTCGAGCGGCTCGCGGACGATCTGGGGGCGATCGTGTCGGTCGACACCTACAAGCCCGCGGTCGCGCGCGCGGCGGTCGCGGCGGGGGCGAGGATCGTCAACGACGTGAGCGGCTTGCGCGACCCCGAGCTCGCGGACGTCTGCGCCGAGAGCGGCGCGGCGCTGGTGCTGATGCACACGCTCGCCGCTCCGCGCGAGCGTCTGCAGGACGCCGATCTCTACGACGACGTCACCGGCGAGGTGATGGCCTTCCTGCGCGAGCGCGTGGCGCTCGCGGTCTCCCGGGGGGTGGCGCGGGAGCAACTGCTGCTCGATCCGGGCCCGGACTTCGCCAAGACGCCCGCGCAGACGATCCGGCTGCTGGCGGAGGTCGGGCGTCTGCACGAGCTGGGTCGGCCGCTGCTGATGGCCATCTCACGCAAGGACTTCATCGGCGCGCTCACCGGCCGGGCGCCTCGCGGGCGCCTCGCGGGTACGCTGGCCGCGCTGGCCCACGGAGTGCAGCACGGCGCGCATGTGTTCCGCGTGCACGACGTGGCCGCGGCAGCCGACTTCCTGGCGGTGCGGGCTGCGCTCGCGCGCGAGATCGAGGTTGGCCGAGATCTCGCGCTCTCCGAGGAGATCCGCTATGACCGCTCGAGCACCGACTGAGCGCGGCCATCGCTCGAGCGCGCGCCTGTCGCCACGCGAGCCCGCCGCGCGAGCCGCTAGGCTGAAGGTCATTCACGGGTGCCCGCCGCTGTCCAACGCGGCGGGACGCCAACCGCCCATTCACCAAGAAAGAGGGAACATCAGATGACAGTACTCGCGCGCTCCGAGCTGGAGGCCAGCCCGCTGGCCGACTTGCACGCAATCGCCAACCAGGTCGGTCTCGAGGGCTTCAGGCGGCTGCGCAAGGCCGACCTGATCGACGCGATTCTCAACGAGGCCGGGTCCACCGCAGAGAGCGACGGATCGGACCGTTCGGAGACGGAGACGGAGACGGAGACCGGCCAGCGCCCTCGCAGGCGCCGCTCGTTGCGCGCCCGTCGCTCACGCGACGAGGACGGCGCCGAGGGCTCCGACGATGCCGAGGTCGCCGAGCCCGACGAGGCAGCCGTCTCCGCCGGTGCCGACGCCGACGCTGGCACCGACGCCGCCGCGGGAGCGCGCCGCGGACGGCGTCGCGGAGCACGCGGCGGCTCGGCCGGAGCCGGCGCACCCGCTCGCACGGGTGCCCGCGGCGGCTCGGCCGCAACCGAGGCGCCCGCTCGCACGGGCGCTCGCACCGACCACGAAGGGGAGGGCACCCAGGACGCCGGGCGCATCGCCGCGGGAGTGGTCGAGGTGCTCGGCAACGGCTCGGCCTTCCTGCGCGTCGATCCGCCGGAGCCCTCCGACGAGGATGTCTACATCTCCGCCGCGCAGGTCCGTCGCTGCGAGCTCGTCTCCGGCGACCGCGTCACGGGGCCCGTTCGCACGCCGCGCCGCTCGGAGCGCTACCCGTCGCTGGTTCGCATCGACACGATCAACGGAGCGTCCGCCGACACGGTCTCCGACGGAGTCCACTACGACGAGCTGCCCGTCGACTGGCCGCGCGAGCGCCTCGCGCTCGGCTCCCAGGATCCGACGCTGGAGGCGATCGAGTGGATGACCCCGCTCGGTCAAGGCTCGCGGGTCGTGATCGTCGGAGCCCGGCACGCGGGCAAGACCGAGACGCTCCGCCGGATGCTGGACGCGGTTCAGGGAAGCGAGGATCTCGACGTGAGCCTCGTGCTCGTGGGCGCGCGGCCCGAGGAGATCGCACAGTGGCGTGAGGGCCCGGTGGCGCCGGTCGCGGCGCTCACGTTCGCCGCGTCGGCCGACTCTCAGGATCAGGCGGTCGAGCGCGCGATCGATGCGGCGAAGCGCGTGGCCGCGCGCGGCGGCAAGGCGCTGGTGGCGATCGACAACCTGGACGGGCTGCACCCGCACGCGGCGCGCAGAGCGCTGGCCGCCGCCCGCAACCTGCGCGACAGCGGCTCGCTGACCGTGATCGCGCTCGCCGAGCGCCCGCTCGGGGGCGAGACCACCGTGATCGCGCTCGACGCCGCGCTCACCTCCACCGGACAGCAGCCGATCCTCGACCTCGCCAGCAGCGGCACGCTCAAGCCCGAGCTGCTCGTCGGGGAGGAGGGCGCCGAGGCGATCACCAAAGCACGCGCAGCTGCCGTCGAGGCGGCCGCCTAGCGGCGGTACGCCACGCGGTTCCAGGAGGGCTCTGGCGCGAGTTCGATCGGTTCGCCGCCGCGCGAGGAACCGCCGTCCCGCCCACCCGTCGGCTGCACGTAGCAGAAGCTGCCGGTCTGCTCGTCGAAGCTCACGCTGAGCTCGCCCTCCTTGACGCGCTGATCCAGCCATGCTCCCCGGAACACCAGCCGGCGCAGCCAGTGCACGAGCGAGCGCTCGGCTGGCCCGACGAGCTCGGGCCAGCAGTCGTTGACGTGCTCGCCGAGCCCTGACGCGGGGTCGAGGATCTCGCCGTTGACGGCGAGGTTGACGAGGTCTTCGAGCTCGCCCTCGCCGAGGCGCCCGCCGACGAAGCCCAGCTTCAGCGCCGCCTGCTCGCAGCGCTCGGAGAAGTCCGCCTCGTTGAAGGTGAAGCGAAGCTCGCCGTATTCGAGCACGAAGTCCTCGCCGGAGTCGTAGTTTTCGCGTCGCGCCGTTTCCATTTGCCTGATCCGTAGCCCGCCCGCCCGGTTGATTCGGAGCCTGCCCGCCCGGACTCGTCGGAATCATACGTCTCGTTCCTGCTTGGGCGGCTGGGGTGCATGGGATGTTGCATGTGGCGTGCCGGCGGGCATCTGTACCCTCCCGGACCGATGGCACGCCTCTCAGAGCACGGACTGCGCAAGTCGGTCGGCGTCTCGGGGATGTTCGCGACCGCCTACGGCAACGTCGGCTCCTCGATCTACTACGCGCTCGGCCTCGTCGCCGCGCACGCGCTCGGGCTCACACCGCTGGTGTTCGTGTTCGCGGGCGGCCTGTTCGCGCTGACCGCCAAAACCTACGCCGAGGGCGCCTCGATGTTTCCCGAAGCCGGCGGCTCCTCGTCATTCGCGCGCCACGCCTTCGACGACGTCGTCTCGTTCTTCGCGGGCTGGGCGCTGAGCCTCGACTACATCCTCACGATCGCGATCTCGGCGTTCTTCGTGCCGCACTACCTCAGCGCCTTCCCCGGGCTGGGCGCGCTCAAGCACAACCCGGACGACATCTTCGGCGGGCTGATCGTGGTCGGCATGCTCGCGTGGCTGAACATCCGCGGGCTGGGCGAGTCGGCGAAGCTGAACATCGTCCTCGCCCTCCTGGACCTCTCGACGCAGATCATGCTGGCCGGCGTGGGCATCGCGCTCGTCCTGAACCCGCATCTGCTGATCAACCAGGTCCATCTGGGCTCGGTGCCGAGCTGGAGGGAACTGATCTTTGCGCTGTCGCTGGCGATGCTCGCGTACACGGGCATCGAGACGGTGGCGAACATGGCCGAGGAGTCCAAGGACCCCGGCAAGCAGGTTCCGAAGGCCGTCAACCTCGTGGTGCTCGCGGTCCTCGGCGTGTACGCCGGGATCTCGGTCGTCGCGCTCTCGGCGCTGCCGGTGCTGCACCACGGCGTCGGCTACAGCACCGAGCTCAAACAGTCCTTCTCCAAGCCCGGATATGCGACCTCGCTTGGCGGCTTCTTCGAAAACGACCCGATGCTCGGCGTCGTCGAACACCTCGGGCTGCATGGCACGGTCCTGAAACTGTCCAGGTACTACCTCGGGATCCTCGCCGCGACGATCCTGTTCATCGCGACCAACGCGGGCATGATCGGGATCTCGCGCCTGTCCTGGTCGCTCTCTGAGCATCGCCAGCTGCCGCAGCTGTTCTCCCAGTTGCACTCCAAGTACCGCACGCCGTGGTTCACGTTGATCTTCTTCTCGATGCTCGCCAGCACGCTGATCATCTACGGCAACACCGAAGTCCTCGGCAACCTCTACTCGTTCGGGGCGATGCTCTCGTTCACGACCGCGCACGCGGCGATCGTGAGGCTGCGCGTCAGCGATCCCGAGCGGGAGCGCCCGTACCGCACGCCGTGGGGTGTGCGCATCAAAGGCTCGGTGATCCCGATGACCGCGGTGATCGGCGGCATCGGCACGGCCGGCGCATGGGTCGCCGTGACCATTCTGCACACGGAGGCGAAGATCGTCGGGATCCCGTGGATGGTGATCGGGATGGGCGGCTACTTCTACTACCGCAAGCGGCAGGGCATGGATCCGCGCAAGAGCTACAAGATCGAGCACGCGGAGCGCCCCGCGGACTTCGAGGAGCTCGAGTACAAGACGGCGCTGGTGCCGATCTTCGGAGACGACGTCAGCGCGTCGGCGCTGAGCAGCGCCGCCAAGCTGATCGGCGCGGAAGGCGTCGTGTATGCGATCTACGTGCTGCCGGTGCCCAGTCAGCTGTCGCTCGAGTCCGGCCTGGAAGAGGAGGAGGCCCACGGTCGCTCGGTGCTGGAGAGCGCGCGCATTCAGGCCAGGCGCTTGGGCATCAAGATCCACACGGGCTTGATCCGCACGCGCAACCCGGGGGCGGCGCTGGTCGAGGAAGCCGAACGCGTTCACTCGGACGTCATCTACTGGTCGGCGATCCATGCGCCCGCCGGCGAGCAGCGCATCGGCCCGACCGCGGCCTACCTGCTCAGCAAGCGGCCGTGCCGGGTGATCATCGAGACCGAGAACCGCCCGGCACAGACCTCGGAGCGCGTGCCCGCTACCGCGTGAGCGCGGAGCGCAGCGCCTGCTCCAACTGCGGGTGCTCGAACTCGTAGCCGAGCACGAGCGCCTTGGCGGGCATCACACGGGCGCCGCTCGTCACGATCTCGGCCATCTCGCCGTATAGCGCGCGTAGCGCGAGACCCGGCACGGGCAGCAGCGACGGACGTCCGAGCACCCTGCCGAGAGCCTTTGAGAAGACGCGGTTGGGAACCGGATCGGGCGCGGTGGCGTTGATCGGCCCGCTCCAGCGCTCGTCCTCGAGCGCCGCGAGCATGATCCCGATGACGTCGTGCGCGTGGATCCAGGAGATGTACTGGCGGCCACCGGCGACCGGGCCGCCAATGCCGAGCCTGAAAGGGGGCAGCATCTTGGCGAGCGCTCCCCCGCTGCGGTCGAGCACCACACCCGTGCGCACCTGCACCACGCGCACGCCGAGCTCGCGGGCGCCCGCGGCCGCGGACTCCCACTCGACGCACGCCCGCGCCAGGAAGTCCTCGCCCGGCGGGGCGTCCTCGTCGAGCGGCTCCTCGCCGTGCGCGCCGTAATAGCCCGTCGCCGAGGAGCTGATCAGCGTACGCGGACGCCCGCCCGTGTCCGCCTCGCCCGCACGCGCGAGGCCCTCCACCAGGTTGCGCGTCCCGATCACGCGGCTGTCGTGGATGGCGCGCTTGACCTTCGCGCTCCAGCGCTGCGCGACGGGCTCTCCCGCCAGGTGCAGCACCGCGTCGCGTCCGGCCAGCGCGTCGGCGGGCGCCGGCTCGCTCAGCGGCTGCCAGGCCACGGCCTGCACATCGCCGACCGATCGGAGATCGGTCAGCGCGGTCGCACGCGCGGGGTCGCGCGTCAGCACCGTCACCTGCGCGTCGCGCTCGCGCAGGGCGGCCACGAGCGACGGCCCGATCAGGCCCGTCGCCCCGGTGATGGTCACGCGTAGAGCGCACATGCGCTCAGCCTCTCACAGGCGCCCGTCGACCGCCTGAGCCCCCGTCGAGGTAGCGATAACGGTGTCGCCCTGGGCGAAGCCGACCTCCTGGCCGGCCCGCGCGGTGCCGGCGGCGCGCGCCTGCTCGGCGACGGCGGCCGCCACCGCGGGAGCGACGTCGCGGTTGAACACCGACGGGATGATGTAGTCCTCGCGCAGCTCGCTCTCGTCGACGATCGCCGCGATCGCGTGCGCCGCGGCCATCTTCATCTCCTCGGTGATCGCCGGCGCGCGCACGTCCATCGCGCCGCGGAAGATGCCCGGGAAACACAGCACGTTGTTGATCTGGTTGGGATAGTCCGAGCGCCCGGTCGCCATGATCCGCACGTACGGCGCCGCCTCCTCGGGCTTGACCTCCGGGTTGGGGTTGGCCATCGCGAACACCATCGCGTCCTTGTTCATCCGCGCCAGCGCCTGCGCCGGCAGCGCGCGGGCGCCCGAGACCCCGATCAGCAGATCCGCGCCGTCGATCACGTCCGCCGGCGTGCCCGCGCGGCAATCGGGGTTGGTGACCTCGGCGAACCAGCGCTTGACGTTGTTCATCGAGCCGTCCAGGTAGTCCTCGCGGCGCACGTGCACGACCCCGCGGGAGTCAGCACCGAGGATCTGGCGCACGCCGGCAGAGAGCAGGATCTTCGCGACGGCGATGCCGGCGGCGCCCAGCCCGATGATGAGCACCTTCAGGTCCTCGAGGCGCCGGGCCGTCAGCTTGACGGCGTTCAGCAGCGCGGCCAGCACCACCACTGCGGTCCCGTGCTGGTCGTCATGGAAGACGGGGATGTCGAGCTGCTGCTTGAGCTGCTCCTCGATCTCGAAGCAGCGCGGTGCGGAGATGTCCTCGAGGTTGATGCCTCCGAATCCGGGCGCGATCAGCTTGACCGTGCGCACGATCTCCGCGGTGTCGGTGCTGTCCAGGCAGATCGGGAACGCGTCGACGCCGGCGAACTCCTTGAACAGGCAGCACTTGCCCTCCATCACCGGCATCGCCGCGCGCGGGCCGATGTCGCCCAGGCCGAGCACCGCGGTGCCGTCGGAGATGACCGCGACGGTGTTGCGCTTGATCGTGTACTGGAACGCCTTGTCCGGGTCGTCGGCGATCGCTCGGCACACGCGCGCCACACCTGGTGTGTAGACCATCGACAGGTCATCGCGCGTCTTCAGCGGATGCTTGTTCGCCTGTTCGATCTTGCCGCCGACGTGCAGCAGGAACGTGCGGTCGGTGGTGTCGATCACCTCGGCGCCCGCGATCGCGGCGATCGCCTCGAGAATGCGCGTCCAGTGATCCCGGCTGGAGGCGTCGACGACGATGTCGCGCACGCTGTCGCCGCCATCGACCTCGACGAGGTCCACGGCGTCGACCATCCCTCCGGCCTCGCCGATGGTGCTCGTCAGGCGCCCGAGGATGCCCTGGGAGTCCTCGAGCTTGACGCGGATCGTGAGACGGTACTGGGCGCTAGGAGTCGCGCTCACTGGTGTGGCTCCCTCGGTCGTTGGCGGGAGGTGATGTTAGGAGGTCTCCGATCGCGCGGCTCGGCTCGTAGAGTGCTCGGTCGTGAACGCCGAGCGCCGCTTGTTCCTGATCGACGGCCCCAGCCTGGTCTATCGCGCCTTCTACGCGCTGCCCGAGTCGATCGCGACCTCGACGGGCGTTCCCACCAATGCGATCTTCGGGTTCGCCTCGATGCTCGTGAAGATCGTCACCGAGTACGGCGTCTGCCCGACGGTCGTCGCGTGGGACGCCGGCACCTCCGGGCGGACGGAGATGTTCGCCGAGTACAAGGCCCAGCGACGCTCGCGCCCGGACCTGCTCAAGCAGCAGTGGCCGGCGATGGAACCGCTGGTGGAGGCGTTCGGCTACAGCAACGTGCGCGTGGAGGGCTACGAGGCCGACGACGTGATCGCCTCGCTGACCGAGCGCGCGCTGCGAGCCAGCCCGCCGGTGCCCGTCACGATCGTGACGGGCGACCGCGACGTCTTCCAGCTGATCGACGAGCGCGATCTGGTGCGGGTGATGGCGACCGCGCGCGGGATCACCGAGACCAAGATCTACGATCGCCAGGCCGTGGTCGACCGCTACGGCATCGCACCGGAGCTGATCCCCGACTTCTACGGCCTGAAGGGTGACACCTCCGACAACATCCCCGGTATACCGGGCATCGGTGAGAAGACCGCCAGCGAGCTGATCCAGAGCTTCGGCTCGCTCGAGGAAGTGCTCGAGCACATCGACGAGGTCAAAGGCGCCAAGCGCAAACAGAACCTGCTCGAGCACGCCGAGGACGCGCGCATATCCAAGCGCTTGGCGACGGTGCAGCGGGACGTCGCGGTCGACTTCGACATCGCCGCCGAGGCCACGCGCGAGCCCGACCGCTCACGCCTGCGCGAGGTCTTCCGCGAGTACGAGCTGCGCGACCCGCTGAGGCGTCTGGAGGACGCGCTCGGAGACGCTGATCTCGCGGCGCCGGTGACCGATGCACAGGTCAGCCTGACAGCGCGTGTGCGCGCCGGAGCGCCAGCGGACATCGCTCGCGTCGGCGGCTCAGGCAGCGAGCTGTGCGTGGCCGTGCGCGCCAACGAGCCACCCGAGGGCGAGCTGTTCGCCGAGGGCTCGCCGTGGCGCTTTGCGGTGGCCGCAGACGGGGAAGTGCTGGTCGGGGACTGCGCGAGCCCCGAGGAGGTCGTCGCGGCGTTGGGCGAGCGTCCCGTCGTGGCCCATGACGCCAAGGCGCTCCGCGTCGTGCCGGCGAAGCTCGTGCACGACACGCTGCTGGGCGCCTATCTGCTCGAGCCGGCCAGGCGCGGCTATCCGCTCGTGGAGTTGTGCGAGGAGCGCGGCCTGATCAGCGACATCGAGGACCCGCTCGCCTCCGAGGCGGTGCTGCTGGGCGTGCTCGCCGACTGGCAGCGCGAGCAGATCGCAGAGCGCGAGCTCGAGCAGGT
>JBEKGK010000096.1:0-14510 GCA_050012835.1 Solirubrobacteraceae bacterium
TCTCGATGCGCCGGATGTCAAGGCGCTGGGAGGCGTAGAACTTCAGCGCGCGACCGCCCGGCTGGGTCTCGGGCGAGCCGAACATCACGCCGACCTTTTCGCGGATCTGGTTGGTGAGGATGCACAGCGTCTGCGTGCGGTTCAGGTTTCCGGCGAGCTTGCGCATCGCCTGGGACATCATGCGCGCCTGCGCGCCGACCGTCTGGTCGCCCATCTGCCCTTCGAGCTCGACCTTCGGGGTGAGCGCCGCGACCGAGTCGATCGCCACCACGTCCACGGCGCCCGAGCGCACGAGCATGTCGGCGATCTCCAGGGCCTGCTCGCCGTAGTCGGGCTGCGAGACGAGCAGCTCGTCGATGTCGACGCCGATCTCTCTCGCGTAGAGAGGGTCCATCGCGTGCTCGGCGTCGATGAACGCGCACACGCCGCCGAGCTTCTGCGCCTCCGCGAGCACGTGGTAGATCATCGTCGTCTTGCCCGATGACTCCGGGCCGAACACCTCGACGATGCGGCCGCGGGGCACGCCGCCGATCCCCAGCGCCAGGTCGAGGGAGAGCGCTCCGGTTGGAATCGCATCGCAGCGCACCTGGGCGCCCTCGTCGCCCATGCGCATGACCGTGCCCTTGCCAAACTCGCGCTCGATCTGTGTGAGCGCGCCCTGAAGGGCGGCGTCGCGCGCCTTGGCAGCCTTCTCCTGGTCGGTCACGGGCATGGTCTAACTCCTCCGGTTCGAAAATGGAGAGCAGAAGCTAGACGCCGCTGCGGACGGAACAGTTGTTCGTATCCCCGACGCATCTCCCGGCGGCCGCTCGCGCCTCCCCGCGGCGCCAGGCGTCTGCACGCTGATCCTTCGTCCACGCACCAGCGCTCGGCTCGCGCCGGCGCCGCACACCGACGATAGGAAGACCAGCCCCCACTCGCATTGTCCACCCCCTCCTCATCCCATGACCAGCCATCCACCCACCCGACGCCTCACCGTGCTCGTGACGATCGCCCTGTCGCTGGGCGTGCTGATCGCGGCGCTGCTCGGGCCCGCCCAGACGCTCGCCCAGACGCGCAAGGTCGCCTGCCCGACCTCCACCGTCCGCGCCAAGGCCAAGCGCGAGGGCCGCACATGCACGAAGACACACAAGGGCAAGGGCCACAAGACCAAGCGCCCCAAGCATGCGACCAAGAAAGCACCCAAGGCGGGCTCCCCCGCTACGCCGGCGACGGTGGCGGCGCAATGCGAAGACGGCAGCGCGCCGGTGCTGAGCGCCAGCGAGACCTTCTCCTGCACGGACGGCTCCGAGCCGGCATGTGCGGATGGCGCGACGCCGATGCCCTCCGATAACGGCGAGAGCCTGCTCTGCCCCGTGGCCACCGAAGCCGAACCGGGCTCGAGCGAAACCGAATGCGAAGAAGAAGGCGTCGGCTGCAGCGCTGACACGAGCCCCGGCTCGGACGAACAGACCTGCGAAGCCTCGGCCAGCGATAGCTCGAGCTTCGTCTGCGAAGCCGAAGACTGACAGTCGCGACGGGCGCTCAGCGCCCCGCCGCGACGAGCTCGCTGCTCGCAAGCGCCTCGTAGGTGGCGCCCTCGGGCGTGAGCCACGAGCGGTACAGGACGATCGCCTCCGGCATGAAGCTCAGCCGCGGCGTGGCGGGCAGCGACTGCTCGCTCGGCAGCCGGCCCGAGCGCGAGCGATCGGCGCCGCCGCCGGTCGAGCCGGTGGCGGTCCGGCGAGCGCCGCCGGCCCCGCGGCGCACGCGCGCGAGCGTGATGTGCGGCCTGTAGCGACGCCGCTCGGGGTGCCAGCCGCTCACGCTCGAGAGCGCGCCGCTGACACGCGCGTGCATGCGCTGCAGCTCACCCTCGTGGTCGCGGATCTCCACCGCAAGCGCATGCGGGCGCCGGGGTGGCAGCCACAGCGGCGCTCCGATCGACAGCTCGCAGGCGTGCTCGGCACAGGGCGCGAGCGCCGCGGCCAGCGCCTGGATCTCCCCCACCGGGCGGCTGCCCAGGAAGCACAGCGTCAGGTGCAGCGAGTGCGCGTCCAGCAGCCGCAGCGACCCGCGCGAGCTGCCGGCCGCCCGCGCTGACACGCCCACGCCACGAGCCCACTCGACGAGCTGCTCGCACGCCGACACGGGCGGGTCGACCGCCACGAACAGCCTTGCTGTGGCATCGCGGGACATCGCGCCACGCCGATGCTAGCGCCCGCTCCGCCGGCCGTACGTGCAGGTGCTCGCCAGGCGGTCAGGAATCGCTCAGCGCGCGGCGCACCAGATGCAGCGCGACCGTCGTCGCCCGATCGCGCACGTCGGCCCTGCCCCCGGGGAGGCTCACCGAGCGCGTCACCGGCTCACTTCCCTGCAGCGTGACGCTCAGCCACACAAGCCCCACGGGCTTCTGCTCGGTGCCGCCGCCCGGGCCGGCCACGCCCGTGATCCCCACGCCCACGTCCGCGCCCAGGCGAGCCCGCGCCCCGTCGGCCAGCGCCCGCGCCACCTCTCCCGAGACCGCCCCGTGCGTCTCGATCAGCTCGCGCGGCACGCCCGCCTGGGAGACCTTGGCCTCGTTGGAGTACGCGACGATGCCGCCGAGCATGTAATCCGAGGCGCCCGCCAGCTCGGTCAGCCGCGCCGCCAGCAGACCGCCTGTGCACGACTCCGCGGTGGCGATCGTGCGGCGTGGGCGTGCGTCGGGTGGGCCGTCGGGTGGCTGGGATCCTCTCAGCAGCGCCGCCACCTGCTCGTCCACGGTGCTCCCGTCTCGCGAGAACAGCGTGTCCGCATGGCGCGCGGCGACCACCCGCTCGAACGCGTCGTAGGCGTCCTGCGCGTCGGGCTCATAGCGGGTCACGATCTCCACCTCGGCCCGTTTCAGGCAGGTCGTGACCTCGAGCCGTCCAAGCTGCACGCCCTCGCGCTCGGCGACGCGCAGCGTCTCGGCGATCTCCGACTCGGGGATCCCGAACAGGCGCAGCGTGTGCTGGCGATACACGGTCGCGCCGGCGAGCGCCGCGCGCAGCGCCTCGCTCTCCAGCGCCTGTCTCCACATCGGCTGCAGCTCGCGCGGCGGGCCCGGCAGCACGACGACGGTGGGCGCGTGGCTTGGCGGAGACCCGGTCCCCGCCGGCACCACCAGCCCCGGCGCGGTCCCGACCGGCTCGAGCACGGTCGCCCCGCGCGGGATCGTCGCCTGCTTGCGGTTGGCCTGCGCGATCGCCTCGGGATCGATGTTCGGCCAGCGTTTGAGCAGCGGACGCACGATCTGCGCGATCCGCTCCGCCAGCGCCTCGTCGAGCACCATCTCGCGGCCTTGGAGCTCGCCGACGACCTCCGCCGTCAGGTCATCCGCGGTCGGCCCGAGCCCGCCGCTGGTCACGATCACGTCGATGCCGCGCTCGCTCATGAACTCGAGCGCCGCGCGCATGTCCTGCGGGCGGTCGCCCACGATCGTCGTGTACGCCAGGTCCACGCCGAGCTCGCGCAGCCGTTCGGCCAGCCACGGCCCGTTGCGGTCGCTGACCCTGCCCGTCAGCACCTCGGTGCCGGTCACGACGATGCCCGCGCGCACCGTGCGGCCGTCCGCTCGGCCGGCGCTGGGACGGGCTGGGTGGGCGGGATCCATATCCCCGCGCGAGCTCACTTGCACGTCGGCAGCTGGCTGGCCGTCAGTGGCCGGCGGCCGTCGGCCTTCGTGACCGAGTAGCCGATCGGTTCGCTGGAGGGCGCCACGGTCCGCGGTGTGCCGTCCACGAACATCGTCACCGAGCTGTTCCCCAGCGTGATCTCAAAGCGCCTCGCATGGTACGTCGGCGTGCTTTCGCCGGGTTGCAGCTCGAGCCCTGGGATCACCTTGCGCCCGTTGTCGCCGATCAGGCACACGTACACCACCGCGGTCGGTCGCAGCGACAACGCCACGAGCCCGGTGGAGGCGGCGCGGCGGTGGGCGGTGGATCCGCCGCTGGTGTGCTTGGTGGCGGAGGCGTGGTGCCTGGTCGCGGTGGTGCTCGAGGTGCCGGGCGTCTTCGTCGAGGAGCCGCCTCCGATCACGAGCAGCGCGATCAGCACCACGATCACCACGCCGATGGCGCCCACCGCGAGCATGTAGCCCCGTGACGGTCCGCCACCGGATCCCGCGCGCCCGCGCGTCCGTTTGCTCTGGGGCGTCGAGACGATCGGCTCGAGCATCGCCTCGCTCGGGCGCTCGTGGTGGCGTCGATACTCCTCCACGATCGCCTTGTCGTCGAGGTCGAGCGCCTGCGCATAGGTCCGCAGAAAGCTCTTGACGAACGTCGGCCCCGGCAGCAGCCCCCACTCTTCGTTCTCCAGGGCGCGCAGGTACTTCGCGCGGATCTTGGTCTTGGCCTCGATCTCCGACACGTCGATGCGAGCGCGCATACGCGCCTCGCGTAGCGTTGCTCCGATCTCGGGCATCAGGGCAAGAGGCTAGTCGCTGACGGCCGTCGCCGACTGCGTGGGCGAGGATTCCAAGCCCGCGAGCACCCGCGGCAGCTCGGCCTCGGTGATCAACACCTGCCTCGGCTTGGAGCCTTCATAGCCGGAGATCACCCCCCGACGCTCGAGCATGTCGATCATCCGCCCCGCGCGCGTGTAGCCCAGGCGCAGGCGACGCTGGAGCATCGACGTGGACGCCGTCTGCATTTCGGCGACGAGGCGGATCGCGTCGGTGAGCAGCGGATCCTCGTCCGGGTCGAACTCGTCCGGCGTGCCCTCGGGCGTCTCGGGCTCGACCTCCTGCAGCAGCTCCTCGCGCAGTTCGGGCTCGCCCTGGCGGCGCCACAGGTCGGTCAGCTTGGCGATCTGTGCCTCGTCGATGTAGGCGCCCTGGATGCGCTGCAGGCGCGAGCTGCCGACGGGGCTGAACAGCATGTCGCCCTGCCCCAGCAGCGACTCGGCGCCGTTCTGGTCGAGAATCACGCGCGAGTCCGTCTGCGAGGAGACCGCGAAGGCGATCCGCGAGGGCACGTTCGCCTTGATCATCCCCGTGATCACGTCCACGCGCGGGCTCTGCGTGGCCAGCACCAGATGGATGCCCACGGCGCGCGCCTTCTGCGCGAGGCGGATGATCGAGTCCTCGACGTCGGCCGGCGCCACCATCATCAGGTCGGCGAGCTCGTCGATCACGCACAGGATGTAGGGCAGCGGCGCTTCGCTGCGCTTGGCGCGCGACTTGTTGAGCTCGACCAGGCTGCGCGTGCGCGCCAGCGACATGATCCCGTAGCGCTGCTCCATCTCCTTGACCAGGTTCTGCAGCGCGTTGGCGGCCATGCGCGGGCTCGTGATCACGGGCGTCAGCAGATGCGGGATCGACTCGTAGTGGTTGAGCTCCACCTGCTTGGGGTCGACCAGCACCAGGCGCACCTCGTGCGGCGTGGCGCGCAGCAGCACGCTCGAGAGCATCGCGTTGATCGCGCCCGACTTGCCCGCGCCGGTGGTGCCCGCGACGAGGATGTGCGGCATCTTCGCCAGGTCGGCGCCGATCGCCTTGCCGGCGACGTCCTTGCCGAGCCACACGGTCAGCGGCGACCAGTCCTTGGGCGGCGCCTGGAAGACGTCGCCCAGCCTGACGATGCGCCTGTGGGCGTTGGGCACCTCGACGCCGACCGCCTGCTTGCCGGGGATCGGCGCGAGGATACGAATGTCGGTGGCCGCGAGCGCGTAGGCGAGATCGTCCTTCAGCTGAGCCACCTTGGCGACCTTCGTGCCGGGCGCCAGGCGCAGCTCGTAGCGGGTGATGTGGGGCCCCGCGACGGTGCCGATGACCTTGGCCTGGACGCCGAAGTGCCCGAGCGCCTCCACCAGGTTGGTGGCGATCCGCTCCTGTCCGGCGGTGTCGGGGCGCGTCTGCTCGGCGCTTGAGCGGGTCAGCAGCCCGGCGGCCTCGGGCAGGTGCCAAACGAAGTCCGGGTCGTCCGTCACCGCGCCCCTGAGCCTGCCCTGCGGGGTCAATTGATCGGGGCCCATCTCCCCCGGGTCGGCGTGCGCTGGCCGATCTTCGATCGGTCCGGAGATGTGCTCCTCCTCACCAGCGTGATCGTCGACCGGGACGTCCTGCCCTCCGTCGACGAGCTCATCGTGCTGGTCGAGATCCCCCTCGGGGAGTGACTCGTCCGCGTCGGCCCAGTCGTGCGAGGGCGCCTCGACGTGCGTCGCGCGCACGATCAGCTCCCGCGGAGCGGGCTCGGGGGGCATCAGCGGCGAGGACTGCGGGTCGTCGTCGATGGCGGCGGTGCTCGACGCGCGGCCACGGGCCGCCGGCTCGCGCTCGCGCAGCCGGCGCATCATGCGGGTGGTGTCGACGACGCCGCTGCCCGTCGCACGGATCACGCTCGCGATCGAGGCGCCGGTCAGCAGGATCACGCCGGTGAGCATCAGGAAGACGACGAGGATGTCCACGCCGACGTCCTGGACCAGCCTGTGCGTGAGCTGGTAGAGCGCCTCGCCGGCGACGCCGCCGTGCGCCTGCAGATGCGCGCTGCTCCACACGCGCGTGCCGTTCGCCGGAGCGGAGCTGAGCCCGAACATGCCGGCCGCCAGCGCGAGCGTGACCGCCGCGAACACGCACAGCGCGCCCGTGCGCAGCGGTCGCAGCGCGGGCAGCACCGGGCGCAGCAGCAGCGCGCTGCCACCCACCACGAGTGTCACCGGCGCGAGCACGCGCGCGCGCCCGAGCGTCCAGCCGAGCGCCACCGCCAGGCCGTGCCCGGCACGCCCGCCATTCCAGCCGCCGTACAGGACGAAGCCCATGAACACGCCGGCGGCCACGAGCGCCAGGCCGAGCACGTCGCGCTGGCGCTGGTCGAGCACGGGCAGGCGTGGCAGCGCGCCCGAGAACAGCGATCCGAGATTCGCGGCCCCACCCCTGCGTCTGCTTCGCCCCGAGCGGGCGCGCGCGGGCGCGCGGCGCCGACGGATCGACGATCGGCCAGCGGACGGGCGCGGAGAGGCGCGCTTGCGGACAGGAGCCATCTCGCGCAACTTCGACACCAGCGGCCCGGAACCTGCCTGCGAGCCTTACCATCGCTTTACACGCGGCCACTTACATAAAGACGATGAACGACTTCTCTCGCGCACCACGCGTCCTGGTGGTAGAGGACGACGAGGACATAGCCCAAGCGCTCCAGCGCTCTCTGCGCATGGAGGGATACGAGGTGAGGACAGCCGCCGACGGGCGCGCGGCGCTCGAGCAGGGACACTCGTTCGCGCCCGATCTGGTGATCCTCGATCTCGGCCTGCCCGAGCTCGACGGCTTGGAGGTTGCGCGCGAGCTGCGCGCCGACGACGACGTGCCGATCCTGATCCTGACCGCGCGCGACGCGCTGGAGTCGCGCGTGGAGGGGCTGGACGCGGGCGCCGACGACTACCTGGTCAAGCCGTTCGAGCGCCAGGAGCTGCTCGCGCGCATGCGCGCGCTGCTGCGCCGGCGCCCGCCGCGCGGCTCGGCGCCGCTGCGGGTCGGCGACCTGTCGCTGAACGTCGACACGCACGAGGTGCTCCGCGCCGAGCGCACGATTGACCTCACCCAGCGCGAGTTCGAGCTGCTCGAGTACCTGATGCGCAACGAGCGCATCGTGATCTCGCGCCAGCGCCTGCTCGACGAGGTGTGGGGCTATGACCCGTTCTCGACCACCAACACGATCGAGGTGTTCGTCTCCAACCTGCGCCGCAAGCTGGAGGCCGAGGGCGAGCCCCGCCTCCTGCACACGATCAGGGGAGCCGGCTACGTCCTCCGAGCCTAGACCGCTCCCGCTCCCCACCTCGCTGCGGCGGGTCGGTGAGCGCTTGTCGGCCAGCTTCGACCGGCTGCCGATCCGCGTGCGCCTGGCGGGCGTCTCGGCGCTGCTGACGTTTGTGATCCTGTGCGCGTTCGCGCTGGCGATCGGCTCGCTGACCGTCGAGCGCATACGCTCGGACTTCAACCGCGAGGTGCTGGAGACGGCCCAGGCGCTGCCGTCCCAGCTGAGGATCAGCGTCGACCCGTTCACGATCAGCAGCCCGCTCGAAGACTTCGCCTCGAATGCCGATCACGCCGAGATCAGGATCCTGTCGAAGGCCGGCAACGTCCTTGCACATGAGCCCGCGAGGGCGCCCTCGCTCGGGCCGCCGGAGCCGACCCCGATTACCGTCAACGGCTATCGCGTGATCAGCCGCGAAGCGGAGGTGACGCTCGGCGCGACCGGCGAACCGATCGGACGCGTGATCGTGCAGTACGGCCGCCAGGTGGCCGCCACGGAGGCGACGGTCAAGCGCGTGGAGCTGTTCCTGGTGCTGGGCGTGCTCGCCGGCAGCCTGCTGGCGCTGGCCGCGGGCATGGCGATCGCGCGGCGGGCGATGGCGCCGATCGCGCTCTTGACCTCCACCGCCGCCGAGATCGCGCGCACCCGCGATCCGTCACGCCGCATGCCGCAGTCCCAGGCCGAGGATGAGGTCTCAGAGCTCGCGCACACGCTGGAGGACATGCTGCGCGGGCTCGATGCCGCGCGTGAGGAGACGGAGTCGATGCTGGCCCGCCAGCGGCGGTTCGTGGCCGACGCCTCGCACGAGCTGCGCACGCCGCTGACGAGCGTGCTGGCGAACCTCGAGCTGCTCGCCGAATCCCTGCACGGCGACCAGGGCGAGGCGGCGAGCTCGGCGCTGCGTTCCTCGCAGCGGATGCGCCGTCTGGTCGCCGACCTGCTGCTGCTGGCGCGTACGGACGCCGCGCGTGTGGTCGCGCGCGAGCCGTGTGACCTGGCGCAGATCGTCGTCGAGGCGGCCGGCGAGCTCGGGCCGGTCAGCGCCGCCCACGAGATCACGCTCGACATCCACCCGGCGAAGGTGATGGGCGCGCGCGACGAGCTGCACCGGCTGACGATCAACCTGCTCGAGAACGCGCTGCGCCACACGCCGCCGGGCACGACGATCCACGTCGCGACGCTCACGAGCACCGACGGGAACGTGCAGCTGGTGGTCGAAGACAACGGCCCGGGCGTCCCCGCCGAGCTCGCGCCGACGCTGTTCGAGCGCTTCGTGCGCGGCGCCGGCGACCGCGGCGGCTCGTTCGGCCTCGGCCTCGCGATCGTGCAGGCCGTCGCAGTCTCTCACGGCGGCAGCGTCACGCTGGAACGGTCGCAGCTCGGTGAGGCGGAGGGCGCCACCGGCGCCCGCTTCGTCGTGACGATGCCCGCCTACTCAGACCTCGACGACGACCGGCAGCACCATCGGCCGGCGCTTCAGACGGTCATAGACTAGCTTCGCCAGGTCGTCGTGCAGCACCTGCTGGAGCAGGTCCACCTCCCTGATTTCCTCGCCCGCCGCCCGGCTCAGCGACTGCTCGACGGTCAGCCGGATCTCATCCACGAGCTCGTCGGCCTCGTCGAGGAAGGGCACGCCGCGGAAGATCACCTCCGGGTCCGCCACCGAGCTGCCGTCCTGCTCGGCGATCGTGACGACCACGATGAAGATCCCGTCGGCTGAGAGCATCCGCCGGTCGCGTAGCGCCGCGTCGGCCATCTCGCCGATCTCGACGCCGTCGACGAAGATCATGCCAGCCTGCTCGCGCGCGCCGAAGCGTGCGCCGCGCGCGTCGAGCTCCAGGGGCAGCCCGTTGTCGCCCTTGAAGATGTCGCCGGGTGGCACGCCGACGGCCTCGGCCAGCTGGGCGTGCAGGCGCAGCCGCTTGAAGTCGCCGTGGAACGGCATCACATAGCGCGGCTTGACGAGGTTGAGCATCAGCTTGACCTCCTCGGCGTAGCCGTGCCCGGAGGCGTGCACGGGGGCCTCGCTCGGGGTGATCACGTCGCAGCCGATGTGGTAGAGGCGGTCGATCGTCTCGTTGACGGCGCGCTCGTTGCCGGGAACGGGGGTCGCCGAGAACACGACGGTGTCGCCTGCCTTGAGCTCCACCTGGGGATGATCGCGGTGCGCCATCCTGCGCAGCGCCGACAGCGGCTCGCCCTGAGATCCCGTCGAGATGATCACGACGCGCTCGTCGGCGAAGTCGGCGATCTCGCGTGGCCCCACCAGCATGCCGTCGGGGATCTCGATGTGCCCGAGTGTGCGCCCGATGCCAACGTTCTTGCGCATCGAGCGCCCGACCAGCGCGACCTTGCGGTCGAGCGCGTACGCCGCGTCGACGACCTGCTGCACCCGATGGATGTTCGACGCGAAGCTCGTCACCACGATCCTGCCCTCGCAGCGCGCGAACACCTCCTCCAGGTGCGGACCGACGACCGACTCCGACGGCGAGAAGCCCGAGCGGTCGACGTTCGTGGAATCCCCGCACAGCAGCAGCACCCCCTCGCGGCCGAGCTCGGCCAGGCGCGAGACGTCCGCGGGCGGCCCGTCGACGGGCGTCTGGTCGAACTTGTAGTCGCCGGTGATCAGGACCGTGCCGAGGTCGGTGCCGAGCGCGACGGCGCTGGAGTCGGGGATCGAGTGCGTCATGTGCACCAGCTCGAGCGAGAACGGGCCGAGCTCGAGGCTCTCACCGGGATCGACCTCATGGAGCTCGACGTCGCGCAGCTTGTGCTCGTCGAGCTTGGAGCGCGCCATCGCGACCGTCAGCGCGCCGGCGAACACCGGCGGCTGGGCCTGCGCGCCGAGCTCGCGCAGCACCCACGGCAGCGCCCCGAGATGGTCCTCGTGGCCGTGGGTCACGACGATCGCCTCGATGTCGCGCGCACGCTCGCGCAGGTAGGAGAAGTCGGGCAGCACCAGGTCGATGCCGACCATCTCCGGCGTCGGGAAGCGCAGACCTACGTCGACCACGATGATCCGGCCGTCGTACTCGACGACGGTCATGTTCTTGCCTATCTCCCCGAGCCCGCCAAGGGGCAGGACGCGCAGCTTTGAGCTCACGCGGGCGTGCGGGCGGGTTGGATCGGCACGAGACCGTGGCGCTCGAGCATCGCGCGTACGGTCTCCGTCTCTTCCGCGGTGGCCTCCACCAGCGGCAGGCGCAGGCCCCCGACGTTATGTCCCAGCAGGTTCAGCGCCGCCTTCGTGCACGTCGGGCTGGCGGTCAGGAACAGCGTCTTGTACACGTCCTGCAGCGACGCGTCGATCTCGGCGCGATGCTCGGGCTCGTCGACCATCCGGCGCATCTCGTTGCCGACGATGTGACTCGCGACCGTGATGCCACCGGCGCCGCCCATGTCCAGCGTCCGCGCGAACGTCGCGTCGTCCCCGGCGTACAGCGCCAGGCCGTCGATCAGCTGAAGCTCGTCGGCGTTCGCCTGCTTGACGCCCTCGATCCCGGGGATCTGCGCGAGCTCCGCGAGCAGGTCGGGCGGCATGTTCGTGCCAGTCCGCGCCGGGATGTTGTACAGCAGCACAGGTTTGTCGGTGGCGGCAGCCACCGCTTCGTAGTGGCGGCGCAGGCCGAGACGGCTGGGCCTGTTGTAGTACGGGGTCACCGACAGCGTCGCATCGACGCCTAGCTCGGTCGCGCGTTCGGTCAGGTGCACCGCCTGGCGCGTGTCGTTGGTACCGGTGCCCGCCACGATCGTCTTGCCCGGGGGACGCTCGGCGACCGCCAGCTCGATCAGCCCCAGCTGCTCATCGCCGCTCATCGTCGAGGCCTCGCCCGTTGTCCCGGCGACCACGAACCCGTCCGAGCCGTTCTCCGCCAGGTGCCGCATGAGCGCGACGAACGACTCCTCGTTGACCCGCAGATCCTCGTCGAAGGGGGTGACGATCGCCGTCAGGATCGTGCCTAGCTCGTGCATGCGCCCAGTAT
The DNA here is from genome assembly GCA_050012835.1 of Solirubrobacteraceae bacterium. GTDB lineage: Bacteria > Actinomycetota > Thermoleophilia > Solirubrobacterales > Solirubrobacteraceae > Palsa-744. Next base: position 11,732 of record JBEKGK010000096.1, read on the forward strand.
CTCATGCCGGCCGACTTCCCCGGGGACGCACGAACGGACCGGCGCCGATCACTACGCTGCCCGCAGATGCGGCGCAGCCTCGTGTCCAGCTTGCTGATCGCGCTGGCGCTGCCCGCGGTGGCGGGGGCGCGCACGCCGATCGTGGACTCCGACCCGGTGGCCGAGGCCGTCACGCGCGCCGTCGAGTACTGGGGCGGCACGCCCTGCGCCGGGCAGGTCACGGTTGTTTCGAACCAGAGCAGCGAAGCGCCGCCCGCGGGCGTCAATGCGCCCAGCCCCGCCGGCGGCCTCGCGGCAATGTGGGCGACCTGGCTGACCCCCGCGGGCGCCAACCAGTTCGACGCTGCCGGCGAGCCGATCCCGCCAGCTGAGTTCAGCGGCTGCGTGGTGCACGTCAACTCCAGCGTGTGGCCGAGCTGGCAGGCCGACGACCGCAACTTCGCCGCATTCTGCAAGGAGATGCTGCACGAGTACGGGCACCTCGACGGATACCCCGACGCGGGCGCGCTACCCGACACGATCCAGTACGAACGCCCCGACCTCGCCCACGTGCCGTTGTGCGAACGCTACCGGCTGATATACGGCCACAGGGTCTACGAGTCGATGCGCCGCCCGCCACCCAAGACGCCGGCGAAGCGCCGGCGCGCACGACAGGACGCTAGAACAGGAGACTCTCCAGGCCCACGGTGAACCGGCGTTCGAGCGTCCCGATGCTACGCACCGCGAGCAGCACCCCCGGCATGAACGACTCGCGCCCGATCGTGTCGTGGCGGATCGTGAGCGTCTGGGCGAGATCGCCGAGGATCACCTCCTGATGGGCGACCAGGCCGGGCAGGCGCACGGAGTGAATCGGCGGCGGCTCGCCGCCGCTCGCCTCGGCCATCAGCTGCGCGGTGCGCGCCGCGGTGCCACTGGGCGTGTCGAGCTTGCCGTCGTGGTGCAGCTCGATGATCTCGGCCTTGCGCATGTGCCGCGCGGCCTCGGCCGCGAAGCGCATCATCAGCACGGCGCCGATCGCAAAGTTCGGCGCGATCAGCACGTTCGCGGGATGCGATGCGCGCTCGCCCTGGGATGCCCGCCCGCCCTCCTCGAGCTGGGCCTGCTGCAGCGGCGCGGGGTCAAAGCCGGTGGTGCCGATCACCACGTGCACGCCGGCGCGCACGCACGCAAGCGCGTTCTCGAGCGCCGTGTCGGGCCGGGTGAAGTCGACCACCACATCGGCGTTCGCGAGCAAGTCCGCGAGCGCGGTGCCGAGCAGCGGGTCGGCGCGCCCGACGAGCTCCATGTCCTCGGCGCCGAGCACCGCCTCGCACACCGTCTGGCCCATGCGTCCGGCGGCTCCGGCGACGGCCACTCGGATCATCGCGCCGCTCCGGTGGCCTCCACTGCGCTCGCCACGTCTGCGGCGGCGGCGCCCTTCGCCACTGCGCCGCCGAGCGGCTCGATCGCCGCGAGGAACTCCGTCTCGGCGGGCCCCACGCCGGCGACCGACAGGCCGCCGGCGCTGAACAGCTCACCCGCAAGCGTCCGCACCGCGTCGATCTCGACCGAGTCGATCCGCTCGATCATCTCGTTCACCGACAGGATCGGCATGTCGTTGAGCAGCGAGGCGCCCAGGCGACTCATGCGCGCACCGGTGGACTCCATGCCGAGCACCACGCGCCCCTTGAGGTTCTCGCGCGAGCGTACGAGCTCCTCCTCGCTGGCGGGGTCCTCGACGCAGCGTTCGAGCTCGGCGGCGACCACCGCCAGCGCCTCCCTGACGTTGTCCGGGCGCGTGCCCACGTACAACCCGACCTCGCCGGTGTGCGCGTACAGGTTGGAGAAGGTGAAGACCGAGTAGGCCAGGCCGCGGCGCTCGCGCACCTCCTGGAAGAGTCGTGAGGAGGAGGTGCCGCCGAGCACGCCTTCGAGCACGCGCAGCGCGAAGCGTCGCTCGTCCGCGCGCGCGATCCCCGCGCCACCCACGCACACGTGGTACTGCTCGGTGTCTTTCTGCAGGAACTGCGCGCGGGGTGTGAAGTCAGGCGCGCCGGCCGCTGTGACCGCCGCTGCGCTCGCTTGAAGCGATTGTGTGGAGTGGCCGTTGCCCGCAGCCCGCGCCTGTCCGAGACCGCTGGGCGATCTCTGAGCGGCCATCTCCACGAGCGCGTCGTGGTCGACCGACCCGGCGGCCGCGATCACGATGCTGCCGGGGAGATACCGCTGCGCGTGGAACGCTGCGAGCTGCTCGCGCGTGACCGCGCCGACGACCTCGGCGGTGCCGATCACCGCGCGGCCAAGTGGATGCGAGCCGAAGATCGCCTTGCCGAGCACGTCGAAGACGCGGTCCTGGGGATCGTCTTCATACATCGCGATCTCCTCCAGCACGACCTCGCGCTCGGCCTCCAACTCGCCGAAGCGCGGCTGCCAGACCATGTCGCTCATCACTCCGAAGGCGTGCTCGAGATGGCGGTCCAGCACGCGCGTGTACAGCGACGTGGCTTCCTTGTCGGTCCCCGCGTTGATCTCCGCTCCCATCGAGTCGAAGATCTCGTCGATCTCCTGCGATCCGTAGCGCTCGGTGCCGCGGAAGAGCATGTGCTCGAGCAGGTGCGAGATGCCCGCCTGGCCCTCGTGCTCGGCGACCGAGCCCGTGGCGATCCAGAAGCCGAGGGCCACCGAACGCACGCTGGGCACGCGTTCGGTGACCACCCTCACGCCTGAGTCAAGCGTGGTGATCCGATGCTCGTCGCTCACGCCGGAGGACTCTGGGGTCAATCGCGACCGTGGCGCGGAC
>JBEKGK010000097.1:0-14413 GCA_050012835.1 Solirubrobacteraceae bacterium
GTAGGTGATCTTGCGGATCGGCTGGCGCAGCGTCAGGTGCACGCCGCGGCCGCTCACCGAGCCGCCGCCGGCGGGCAGCGCGCCGAATCCGCCCGACTCGACGCCCAGCGTGGCGAGCTGCGCGGGTCCGCGCTCCACGATCAGGTAGGCGCCCTCGTCGCCGACCGTCGGGATCGTGCGGGTGAGCCCTTCCGCGGTGTAGGTGATGCTGCGCGCGTCGGGTCCGAGCAGCCCGTAGAAGACGTCGCGCGGATCGCTTCTCGAGCAGCGTTCGCTCGCGGCCCGCGAGCCGAGCAGGTGACACTCGCGTGGCAGTCCACTGGCGGGCTCGTCGTAGGTGCCCACGCCCAGGAACGCGTGACCGTGCGCGTCGAGCAGCACACAGTTGCCTTCTGCCTGGCTGGTCTGCGTGGGGAGGGGGTGAAAGCGACCGTCGTCGTGGAAGGCGCCGTCCTGGCCGAGCACGCCGATGCGTCCGCCCACCAGTCGTCCGACCTGCACGCAACCGAGGCCGCGGCTGGTGTCATATTCGCGCATCGTCCACGGCGGACCGCCGGCGGGGTCGGGCGCGGCGATGCCCAGCAACCCCTCCGTCTTCGGGATCGCCACGCCGACGCCGGCGTTCGCGGAGAAGCGTTCTTCGGAGGTGACCGGCGAGCCGGTCTGGATCAGCTGCGTGGTCGCATACGCGACCGCGGCCAGCATCAACAGGCCCACCGCGAACATCAGACCGATCGAGCCGTGCCGCGCCGTCGAGCAGCGGAGCAGCGGGCGCCAGCGCGGCGAGCGGCGAGGCAGCGGCCAAGGCTCGCTCGCCTGTGCTGAGTGGCCCTGGGCGTGCGCGGCCTGCCGTTCCGCCGCCAGCATCAGTGCCCGGCGCAGCTGCGGAAGCTCGCTGGGGATGCGTGTCATCGCCCGTACCCCGCCAGCGATCGCAGCGCTCGCAGACCGCGGCTGACACGCTGGCGCACGACCAACTCGGAGCAGTCGAACTCACGGGCGAGGTCGTCGTAGTCACGCCCGTCGATCACGCGACCCCTCACCGCGGTGCGCTGCTCGACAGGCAGCGCGTCCAGCAGCGAGAGCGAGTCCAGTGGCGCCGCTGCGCTCAGCTCGTCGATTCGCTCGAGGTCCTCGTCGCTCAGCATCATCGGCTCCATCCCCAGGCGCCGCCGCGCCTGCGCCTCGACGCGGCCGCGTCGCCAGCTCTGCGCCAGTTCATGACGCGCGATGCCGAACAGCCATGCCCGTGCGTTGCCGAGCTCCGAGCGGAACGCCCCGAGTGAGGCGAGCGCGACGGCGAACACCTCGGCCGTGAGGTCCGCCGCGAGGTCAGCACGTCCGGTCGCGCGCCGAAAGAACGCGAGCAGCGGTCGCTCGTAGCGGTCATAGAACGCGCCGAACGCCTGCACGTCATCCAAGCCGATCTCCAATAGTTCCTCATCTGAGCACCTCGACAGATCTCTTGACCTCACTACTCCATGTTGGATCGGGGCCGGAATTTGTGACGAGGCTGGATCGGAGCCCGTTGTGTGGCGGGGTATGCTCCGCGTGATGACCCAGAGCGATCGACAGATCCCCGAGAACGCCCGCTGCTCGACCTGCAGCGGAGCGGGGTGGACGTGGTGGCCCGGGGACGCGGAGTCCTCGCAGGAGGGAAAGTGGATCGTCTGCCGCGAGTGCATCGGGACCGGGCGCACGGACCAGAAGGGCCGTAAGCGGCTCAAGCCCTCCGAGGCGTCCAGCGCGTAAGGCATTGAGGCCGATGAGCAGCGTCGGCGCCTTCTCGTGGGCCGGCGCGCGCGTGTGCACGGTTCTGGTGTGTGCGCTTGTGCTGCTCGTCGGCTGCGGGAGCGGCGGACGCTCGAGCACGCCCACCACGAGCCCCGCGGACTCGGTTGCGCGCCTCAGCGACACGGCCGACTCGGTGACCGCCGCGACCGCGAGCGCTACGACCGCTGCGACCGCTTCCACGTCCACCGCGCGGCCGCCGCTGCGCGGGCGCGTGATCACGGTCGATCCGGGTCACAACGGCGGCAACTTCACGCACCCGCAGCAGATCGCACGGCTCGTCAACGACGGTAACGGCGAGAAGGAATGCGACACGACGGGCACCGCCGCGCCGGATGGATACCGCGAGACGGACTTCAACTGGAGCGTGGCGCTGAGGCTGCGCGCGCTGCTGCTGGCGGCCGGTGCGCGGGTCGTGCTGACGCGCCACAGCAACACCGGCGTCGGGCCGTGCATCACCGAACGCGCGGCGATCGGCAACCGCGCGCACAGCAGCGCTGCGATCTCGATTCACGCCGACGGCGGGCCGCCCGGCGGCTCGGGCTTCGCGATCCTGATCCCCGCTCCGATACCAGGCGGGGCGAATCAGGGGATCATCGCCCCCTCGCGGCGACTCGCCGTCTCGCTGCGCGCGTCATTGCTGAACGCGGGTCTCCATACCTCCACCTACGACGGGGTCGACGGCCTCGCGCCGCGCACCGACCTCGGTGGCCTGAACCTGTCACGCGTGCCCAAGGTGTTCGTCGAGGTCGCCAACATGCAGAACACCGCCGATGAGGCACCGATGGAGCGCCCCGCGTTTCGCGAGCGGGTCGCCCGCGCGCTGCTCGCCGGTCTCGAGCGCTTCCTCAGCCGCGCTGGGTGAGCGGATCGTGCTGGTCAAGCGGCATCGCTCATTCCCTCTGCTCGAGGTGACGTTCGAGCGCGTCCAGGCCGCCCTGCCACAGCAGCACGTAGGGGGTCAGCCAGCGGGCGAGCTCGGCGAAGCCCTCGCCGCGCAGCCCGTACAGGCGGCGCTGGCCCACCGCGCGGGACTCCACGAGGCCGGCTTCGCGCAGGATGCGCAGGTGGCGCGAGGTGTTCGGCTGGCTCAGCCCCGTCTGCGACACCAGCTCGCCGACCGCGCGCGGGCCGTCCAGCAGCACGTCGAGGATCTCCCGCCGCGCAGGCTCGGCCACGACGTCGAACGCACTCATCATATTAATAATATATATAAATAGTTATATGTCTGTCAAGGAATATAGGTCGGCGAGGGACCGCGCGCAACGTCTTAGAGGCGACCATAATCCGGCAAGAGGAGGAATCGATGCAGTACATGCTCCAGATCTACACAGGCGAGGCGATGGCCGCGTGGGAACGACTCTCCGAGGAGGAGCAGAGCGCGGTCACGGGTGAGTACATGGCGATCATGCAGACCCCCGGCATCAGCGGCGGCGCGCAGCTGCAGCCGGCCATGACGGCCACCACCGTGCGCGTCAAGGACGGCGCCACGCTCACGACCGACGGCCCCTTTCCCGAGACCAAGGAGGCGCTCGGCGGCTACTACCTGCTCGAGGCCGACGACCTCGACGCAGCGATCGAGCTCGCCGCGCGGATTCCCGCGGCGCGCCTCGGCGGCGCGGTCGAGGTGCGCCCGGTGGTGGAGCGCTGATCGAGCAGGTCTTCCGCGAGCAGTGGGGCCGCGTGCTCGCTGCGCTGGTCGGCTACCTCGGCGACTTCGACCTCGCCGAGGACGCCGCCCAGGAGGCGTTCGCGATCGCCGCCGAGCGCTGGCCCCGCGAGGGCACGCCCGACAACCCCGGCGCATGGCTGATCGCCACCGCGCGCAACCGCGCGATCGATCGCATCCGCCGCCAGCGCACGCTCGCCGCCAAGACCAAGCTGCTCGCCGATCCCCGCACGGGGGAGGCGCCCGAGCAGGCAGCGGCCGCGACGATCGAGGATGAGATGCAGGAGACGACCTTCCGCGACGAGCGGCTCGAGCTGATCTTCACCTGCTGCCACCCCGCGCTCGCAACCGACGCGCAGGTCGCGCTCACGCTGCGCGCGCTCGGGGGGCTCGGCACCGGCGAGATCGCGCGCGCGTTCCTCGTTCCCGAGCCGACCATGGCGCAGCGGCTGGTGCGCGCCAAGCGCAAGATCCGCGACGCGGGGATTCCCTTCCGGATCCCGCCCGCGCACCTGCTGCCCGACCGGCTGGCCGCCGTGCTCGCGGTGATCTACCTGATCTTCAACGAGGGCTACGACGGTCGCGGCGAGCTGCTCGCCGCGGAGGCCATCCGCCTCGGCGCTGCGCTCGCCGAGCTGATGCCCGACGAGCCCGAGGCGTTGGGCCTGCTCGCGCTGATGCTGCTGCACGACTCGCGCCGCGCTGCGCGCGTGCGCGACGGGGAGATCGTGCTGCTCGCCGAACAGGACCACGCGCTGTGGGACTGGACGCAGATCCGCGCCGGACGCGCCGCGCTCGAGCGCGCGCGGGCGCTCAGCGGCGGCCGGGAGGAGGGGGTCTACGTGCTGCAGGCGGCGATCGCCGCGCTGCACGTGGGCGAGCGCAGCGACTGGCCGGCGATCGTCGAGCTGTATGGCCGCCTCGCGCGCCTCACACGCTCGCCTGTGGTCGAGCTGAACCGCGCGGTGGCGCTCGCCGAGGCGCACGGGCCAGAGGCGGGGCTGCGCGCGATCGACCGGCTCGAGCTCGACGGCTACCAGTACCTGCACGCCGCGCGCGCCGAGCTGCTGCGCCGGCTGGAGCGCCCAGCCGACGCGCGAATCGCCTACAAGCGGGCGCTCGAGCTCGTGCGCTCAGAGCCCGAGCGGCGCTTCCTCGAGCGTCGCGTGCGCGAGCTCAGGCCGGCGACGCCGGGACCGGGCTAAACCCCGATAACGGTGTTGATCGGCGATCGTTGCGCGTCGGGTTCCCCGCCTACGATCCCGTCGGCGCCGGCATCCTCGCCGGCGAGCGCCGGCGCGACCACGGTGCGGTTGCGCCCCGCGCGCTTGGCCGCGTACAGGGCGGTGTCCGCCGCCTTGAACAGCGCGTCGTAGCGCACTTGCTCGCCGCGCGCCGTGCTCACGCCCAGCGAGATCGTGACCGGGATGCCGGCGGGCCTCACCTGCTCGACCGCCGCGCGCAGCCGCTCGGCGATCTCGACGCCCTCGGCAAGCTCGGCGCCCGGCAGCACCACCAGGAACTCCTCGCCGCCGAGCCTGTACACGAGCTCGAACGAGCGCAGCTGCCTGCGCAGCGCGTAGGCGACGTCGCGTAGCACCGCGTCGCCCTGGTCGTGCCCGTGCCCGTCGTTGATCGCCTTGAAGTTGTCGACGTCGCACAGCAGCAGGCACACGGGCTGGCTGTTCACACGCGCCTGCACCGAGAGCTCCGCGAAGCGGGGCACCAGCCCGTGGCGGTTGAGCAGGCCCGTCAGCGGGTCGAGGATCGCCTCACCGCGGTGGTGCAGCTCGGCCGCCTGCAGCGCCAGCACGATCGACACCACGCCCGCGAGCAGCGCCAGGGTGGTGATCACCGGCACCGGGTCCTCGATCGTCGCGGTGGTCTCGATGCCGAGCGTTGAAGCGAGGATCACGACGATCGTGAGCGCGAGCGCCGCGATCACCACCTGCGCGCGGAAGCGCGCGGCAGCCATCGCCGCCGGCAGCACCAGCCACGGCAGCGCCGGGCTGCTGGGGCCGCCGCTGAGCGTCACGCCGGTGGCGATCAGCAGCAGCGTGATCACGATCGCCCACGCGCTCACCCGCTCGGGGTTGGCGCTCGTGCCGATGCGGCGCTCGACGTTTACGAAGTTCAGCACCGACAGCGCAAACAGAATGAAAGTCCACCAGCCGAGCCACGGCGCCGCGATCAGCAGCGCCGCGCCGACCGCGCCGGTCCCGACCATGCGGATCATGCGGACGCGGGCGCTCGCATCCACCACGCGGCTGCGGTCCAGCTCGGTCGGGCAAAGCCAGGATTCTGCCTGCATATTCGAATGCTTTCGGCCGGTTTTGAGCCCGCCTTGAGCGGTTGGCCGCCAGCTCAGCCGGATGCGTGGCTCAGACAGACGTCTGCGGAGCGCCGATGTGCGTCGAGCGTCTGTGTCCGCCTGCGAGCTCTGTATCACTATGGCTATACAGAAGCTGTCGAGCGTGTCGCTGCGAGGGAGAGAGCTGGCGCGCGAGACGGGCTCTGTATCACTATGGCTATACAGACGCTGTCGAGTGTGTCGCTGCGAGAGAGCGAGAGCTGGCGCGCGAGACGCCGGGGCTGGGCGTCGCTAGGCTCAACCGATGGCGATCCCCGCCGATCCCGTGCCCAGCGTTCAGCAGCTCATCGAGTCGCGCACCGGCGAGGAGATGGCGCTGAACGACCGCCACCTGAACCCGCAGATGGGGCGGATCGTGCGCACGCTGGGATTCGACAAGGTTTGGACGGGCGGCGAGGGGGCGCACCTGATCGACGCCGACGGCGAGCGCTACCTGGACCTGTTCGGCGGCTACGGGGTATTCGCGATCGGACGCAACCATCCCGACGCGATCGCGGCGATCGAGCAGGTGCTGGCGGCGCGCACGGGAAGCCTGCCGCAGCTGGGCGTAACGCTGCTCAGTGGGGTGCTCGCCGAGCAGCTGCTCGCACGCGCCCCGGGCAGCGTCGCGGCGATGGTGCCGGCGAACACGGGCACCGAGGCGGTCGAGGCGGCGATCAAGATCGCGCGCGCCGCCACCGGGCGCCCGCGTGTGCTCTACGCCGAGCACGCGTTCCACGGGCTCACGCTGGGCTCGCTGTCGCTCAACGGCGGCGTCGAGTTCCGCGAGGGCTTCGGGCCGCTGCTGCCGGACTGCGATCCGGTGGGCTTCGGCGATCTGGACGCGCTCGAGCGGGAGCTCTCCCGCGGCGACGTGGCGGCGTTCATCGTGGAGCCGATCCAGGGCAAGGGCGTCAACCTGCCCGCGCCGGACTACCTGCCGGGAGCGCAGCGCCTGTGCCGCGAGGCGGGCGCGCTGTTCGTGTGCGACGAGGTGCAGACCGGCATCGGGCGCACGGGGCGCTTCCTGGCGCTCGAGCACTGGGGCCTCGAGCCAGACATGATCTGCCTCGCCAAGGCGCTGTCCGGCGGCTTCGTGCCGATCGGCGCGGTGCTGGTATCGCGCACGGCCTTCGAGAAGGTGTTCGACGGCATGGAGCGCGCCGTCCGTCACGGCTCCACGTTCGGCGGCAACGACCTCGCGGCGGCCGTCGCGCTGGCCACGCTGAGGGTGCTCGAGCGCGAGGACCTCGTCGCCCGCGCCGAGCGCATGGGCGCGCTGCTGCTCGAGCTGACCACGCCGCTGGTCGAGCGCTTCGAGGTCGTCTCAGACGTCCGGGGCCTGGGCTTGATGTGGGCGATCGAATTCGGGCCGCCCGCCGGCGCGAGCGCGCGGCGCCTGTGGGAGCGCGTCGAGCGCCGCCAGCCGGGCCTGTTCTCGCAGCTGGTCACGGTGCCGCTGTTCCACGAGCACAAGATCTTCTGCCAGGTGGCCGGCCACCACATGAACGTGATCAAGGCGCTGCCGGCGCTCACGATCGAGGAGTCCGAGATCCGTCGCTTCGCGGCCGCGCTGGAGCAGACGATCGCCGCCGCCGAGCGCTACCCGGCGGCGCTCGCGCGCTTCGGGCTGCGCACCGGGCTGCGCGCGGTGCGGGCGGGTCGCTAGCCGCCGGCGCGCGGCCTGTCGCGGGGGAGGCGCCCGCGGCAGCTTTACAAGTGCGTTCCGGTGCGGGCGGCTCGCGCCGCTAGCCTAGTCGGCCGTGCTCGTAACAAGAGATGACATCCGCAACGTGGCGATCGTCGCGCACGTCGACCACGGCAAGACCACGCTGGTGGACGCGATGCTGTGGCAGTCGGGCGCGTTTCGCGTCGGTCAGGACGTGGCCACGCGCGTGCTCGACTCGATGGACCTCGAGCGCGAGAAGGGCATCACGATCCTCGCCAAGAACACCTCGCTTCGCTACAAGGACGTCAAGCTCAACATCATCGACACGCCCGGGCACGCCGACTTCGGCGGGGAGGTCGAGCGCGGGCTGACGATGGTCGACGGCGTGCTGCTGCTCGTGGACGCCTCCGAGGGGCCGCTGCCGCAGACGCGCTTCGTGCTGCGCAAGGCGCTCGAGTCCAAGCTGCCGGTGATCCTGGTGATCAACAAGGTGGACCGCCCGGACGCTCGCGTGGCGGAGGTCGTCGACGAGGTCTACGAGCTGTTCCTGGACCTCGACGCCGACGAGCACCAGATCGAGTTCCCGATCGTCTACTGCAACGCCAAGGCCGGCGTCGCCTCGCTGCACTACGACCCGGGCAAGCCGATCCAGGAGGAGAACCTCGCGCCGCTGCTGGACCTGCTGCTCGAACGCATCCCCGCGCCGACGTATGACCCCGAGCACCCGCTGCAGGCGCTCGTGACCAACCTCGACGCCTCTCCATACGTCGGGCGCCTGGCGATCTGCCGCGTGCGCCACGGCCAGATCCGCAAGGGCCAGCAGATCGCGTGGTGCCGGGCGGACGGCTCGATCCAGCGCGCGACGGTGGCCGAGCTGTACGTGACCGATGCGCTCGACCGGGTCGACGCTCCGGAGGCGGGACCGGGGGAGATCATCGCGGTGGCGGGCATCGCCGAGGTCACGATCGGCGAGACGCTCGCCGATCTCGGCGACCCGCGCCCGCTGCCGGTGATCACCGTGGACGAGCCCGCGATGTCGATCACGCTGGGCGTCAACACCTCGCCGCTGGCGGGCAAAGACGGCGACAAGCTGACCGCCAGGCAGATCGAGGCGCGCCTGGCCCAGGAGCTGGTCGGAAACGTGTCGCTGCGCGTGAAAGAGACGGAGCGGCCGGATACCTACGAGGTGCAGGGGCGCGGCGAGCTGCAGCTGGCGATCCTCGTCGAGATGATGCGCAGGGAGGGCTTCGAGCTGACGGTGGGGCAGCCGCACGTGGTCGAGCGCGAGATCGACGGCAAGCGCAACGAGCCGGTCGAGCGCCTGTCGGTGGACGTACCCGAGGAGCATGTCGGCACGGTCACGCAGCTGCTGGCAGCGCGCAAGGGCCGCATGGAGCACATGACCAACCACGGCACCGGCTGGGTGCGAATGGAGTACCTGGTGCCCGCGCGCGGGCTGATCGGCTTCCGCACGCAGTTCCTCACCGAGACCCGCGGCACCGGCATCATGCACCACGTGTTCGACCGCTGGGAGCCGTGGGCGGGCGAGCTGTTGACGCGCAACTCGGGCGTGCTCGTGGCCGACCGTCGCGGCGTCACGGTCACGTTCTCGCTGTTCACGCTGCAGGAGCGCGGCTCGCTGTTCGTCGGTCCCGGCGAGGAGGTCTACGAGGGCATGATCATCGGTGAGAACTCGCGCTCGGAGGACCTCGACGTCAACCCCGTCAAGGAGAAGCACCTGACGAACATGCGCTCCTCGACGTCAGACGTGCTCGTGCGCTTGGACGCCCACCGCAAACTGACGCTCGACGAGGCGCTGGAGTTCGTGCGCGAGGACGAGGCGGTCGAGGCGACGCCGGTGTCGGTGCGCATGCGCAAGGTGGTCCTGTCGAAGGTCGAGCGCCTGAAGGCCGTGCGGACGGCGCGCAAGTGAGCGTTGGCTCGCTTCCCGGCGTGCACGCATATCTCGCCGAGCGACGGTAGGGTACCGCCGATGATCGCAACGACAAGAGTCTCACGCACTGCCAAGATCGCCGCATGCGTCGCATTGCTGGCGTGTATCTCGCTGCTCACGACCGCCGTCGCTTCGGGCGCGGTGGCGTATCAGAAAGAGAGCTTCGCCGAATACCAGCAGCAGCTCGCCAGTGGCCAGGTCCAGGCCGTCACGATCAACAAGCGCGTGCGCTCGGTGCGTGTGACGCTGAAGGACGGCCGCTACGTGCTCGCCAAGTACAAGCCCAAGGAAGAGCCGGCGGTCGCGGCGGCGCTGGCGGCCAAGCATGTGCCCGTCACGGTGCTCACGCCGACGGAAGCGGTCAAAGAACTGAAGGCCAAACCGGTCCACCACAAACTGCGCTACATCGTCGGCGGGATCGCGATCGTCGTGATCGTGATCGTCGGCGCAGTGCTGTACATCGCTCGCAAACGCAAAGCCACGCAAGAAGAATGAGCCGCGCGCCCGCCTGCGCCCCGCCCGGCGGCCCGGAGGGCTGAGCGTCAGGCGGCGATGGGCGGCTGCGAGATCCGCGTTCGCCTGGCGCCGCGCGCGCGGGCGAACGAGATCGTGGGCGAGCGCGACGGCGTGCTGGTCGTGCGCGTGACCGCGCCGCCGGTGGACGGACGCGCCAACGAGGCGCTGTGCCGCCTGATCGCCAAGCGCGCGCGTGTGGGCGTGCGCAGCGTGTCGGTCATCCGCGGGCTGAGCGCGCGTGAGAAGGTCGTGCGTGTGGAGGGGGTCGGGCTGGAGGAGCTGCGCGCGGCGCTCGGCGTCGCCGAGTGAGACTGAGAACGAGACTCAGTCTTATGATAGGTTTGGCGTTCGCAGTCCCCCGACCACGCCGGCACAGGAGTCGCCGCCCGATGCGATGCAGGAACCGCCGTCCGATGCGATGCAGGAACCCCCGTTCGATGCGGCACGGGAGCCGCCGTCCGCTGCGGCACAGGCGTCCGCGCATCCTCGCCGGGACGGCCCTCGCCGCGCTCTGCGCGCTCATCGCCGGGTGTGGCGGCCTAGGGTTGAGCGCCAGGCCGGGTGGCAGGATCCTCGCGGTCGGCGCCGAGAACCAGTACGCGAACGTGATCGAGCAGGTCGGCGGGCGCTACGTGAGCACACTCGCGATCGAGAGCAACCCGAACACCGATCCGCACACGTTCGAGGCCAGCCCGAGCGTCGCCGAGGTCGTCGGCTCCGCGGGACTCGTGGTGCAGAACGGGGTGGGCTACGACACGTTCATGGAACGGATCGAGTCCGCCTCGCCGAGCTCGCGGCGCAGGGTGATCGACGTGCAGAAGCTGCTCGGCCTGCCGGACTCCACCTCCAACCCGCACCTCTGGTACAGGCCGCAGACGATGCCCGCGGTGGCGAAGGCGGTCGCCGCCTCCCTCTCGCAGTTGCAGCCGGCGCACGCCGCCTACTTCCAGGCCAACGCTGCCGCGTTCGAGCAGTCGCTGACGCCGTGGCATCAGGCGCTCGAGCGCTTCGCGGCCGAATACCCGCGAACGCCCGTCGCGACCACCGAGCCGGTCGGCGACTACATGCTCGAAGCGGCGGGCACCGTCAACCTGACGCCGTTCGGGCTGCAGGCGGACATCATGAACGGCGTCGATCCGGCGCCCCAGGACGTGACGCTGCAGGAAGGCCTGCTTGCGAGCCATCGCGTGAAGGCGCTCGTCTACAACCAGCAGGTGACCGACTCGCTGACGCAGTCGTTCCTGGACGACGCCAAGCGCGACGGCGTGCCGGTGGTGGGCGTGTACGAGACGATGCCGGCGCCCGGCTACGACTACCAGTCGTGGATGCTCGCCGAGGTGCGCGCGCTGCGCAGGGCGGTCGCCGAAAAGGCGTCGACGGAGAAGTTGTGACGCGCCGTGACGAGCAGATCCCGGGGCTGGAGCAGCTCGCCGGCGGCGAGGAGATCCTGTCGGTGCAGGGGATCAGCGTGCGGCTGTCCGGGCGCGAGGTGCTGCGCGAGGTCAGCTTCGGCATCCGCCCGGGCGAGTTCACCGGGCTGATCGGATCGAACGGCGCCGGCAAGACGACGCTGTTCAGGGTGATCCTCGGCCTGCAGTCGGCGAGCGCCGGGCAGGTGCTGCTCGACGGTCGCCCGCGCTCGCACCGCAACCCGCTGATCGGCTACGTGCCGCAGAAGTTCCTGCTCGATCCCGACATGCCGCTGCGCGCCCGCGACCTCGTGGGCCTGGGCATCGACGCGCACCGGTTTGGCATCCCGCTGCCATCCCGCGCCCGGAGGGCGCTCATAGATCAGATGTTGCAGGCGGTCGACGCCGACCGTTTCGGTGACGCGCGCGTCGGCCAGCTGTCGGGCGGCGAGCAGCAGCGCGTGCTGATCGCCCACGCGCTGATCGCCCGGCCGAAGCTGCTGCTGCTCGACGAGCCGCTGGCCAACCTCGACCTGCGCGCCGCGCAGGAGGTCGTGGCGCTGCTCGCGCGGATCGCCGCCGAGCAGCAGATCGCGGTGCTGATCAGCGCGCACGAGATGAACCCGCTGCTGCCGGTGATGGATCGCATCGTCTACCTGGCCGGCGGTCGCGCCGCCAGTGGCACCACCGCGGAGGTCGTGCGCGCGGACGTGCTCAGCGAGCTGTACGGCAGCCACGTGGACGTGCTCAACGTGCACGGGCGCGTGCTGGTGGTGGCGGGGGCGGGAGACGCCTCCGACCTGCACGGGCACGAGGCCGCGCTCCCCGGGATGGAGATCGTCCAGTGAGCGGCGCGCCGCTGGCCGCCCTGCTGGCGCCGGTGATCGAACCTGGCTTCTTCGCGGGCGAAGACGTGCGCGTCGCGATCGTGGTGGGCGCTGTGGTGGCGATCGTGTCGGGGACGGTCGGCGTGTTCACGGTCATACGCGGGCAGTCGTTTGCCGGGGAGGCGCTCGGCGACCTCAACACGCCCGGAGGGTCGGCGGCCTTCCTCGTCGGCGTCGCCCCGCTGTGGGGCTTCGTGGCGGTCAGCGTCGTGGCGGCGGCGGTGATGGAGCTGATCGGCATCCAGCGCCCGCGCGGACGCGACCTGGCCACCGGAATCGTGCTGGGGGCCGGGCTGGGCGTGGCGGCGCTCTTGCTGTATCTCGACAGCACGGTCCACAACACGACCGGTGCCACGTTCACAATCCTGTTCGGCTCGGTGTTCACCGTCGGCAGCGCGACGATCCCGCTGGTCGTGCTGCTGGGCATGGCGGTGCTGGGGATCGTGGCGGCGCTGTACCGGCCGCTGCTGCTCAGCTCGGTGAGTGCCGAGATGGCCGCGGCGCGGGGGATCCACGTGCGCGCGCTCGGCGCCGCCTATCTGCTGGCGCTGGCGCTGGCTGTGGCGCTGGCGGCGATGACGATCGGCGCGATCCTCTCGACGGCTCTGCTCGTCGGTCCGGCCGCGACGGCGCTGCGTCTCACCAGGCGACCCGGTAGGGCGATCGCGCTGGCGGGCCTGCTGGGAGCGGCAGCGATGTGGCTGGGCATCCTGCTCGCCTACGACAGCTTCGCGTGGTCGTCGGCGGGCACCGGCTGGCCGGTGAGCTTCTTCGTGGTCACGCTGATCTTCCTCGCGTATCTGCTCTCCGGCCTGCCCGGGCTGCTGCGCAGGCGCTCCGGGGGCTCCTAGATGTTCTCGGGCTTCATGGTCAACGCATGGGAGGTGGCGAGCATCGTCGCCGTGGTCGCCGGCCTGGTCGGCTTCTTCGTGGTGCTGCGCGGCTCCGCGTTCGTCGCCCACGCGGTGCCCAACGGCTCGTTCGCGGGCGCCGCCGGGGCGAGCCTGGTGGGGATCAGCACGCTCGTCGGGCTGGGGGTCTTCTCGCTGCTGGGCGCGCTCGGCATCGGCGTCCTGGGCCGGCGCGGGCGCCACGACGTGGTGACGGCGCTCGCGCTCGTGATGATGCTCGGGCTCGGGGCGTTGTTCGTCAGCATGAGCGTCGAGTACGCGCCGGAGGTCGACTCGCTGCTGTTCGGCGAGGTGCTGGGCATCGCTGGCAACGAGGTCGCGCCCACCGCCGCGCTGGCGCTCGCGTGCGTCGCCGCGATCGCGCTGCTGTACCGCCCGCTGATGCTGTCCTCGGTGCTCGCCGAGGTCGGCGAGGCGCGCGGCGTGAGCAGCTTCAGGATGGAGCTGTGCTTCCTGACGGTGGTCGCGCTGGCGAGCACGATGACGGTTCCGGTAGTGGGCACGCTGCTGATCTTCAGCCTGATGATCGGCGCTCCCGCCGCCGCGCGCTCCTTCACCGACAGGCCGCTCGCGGCGATGGGCCTGTCGGTCGCGATCGCGCTGGTCACCGTGTGGAGCGCGATCGCCGCCTCCTACACGACCAACTACCCGGTCGGCTTCTTCGTCGGCAGCATCAGCGCCGGCGCCTACGCGCTCGGGCGCGGCTGGACGGCGTGGCGGCGCAGGGCGACGCCTCTACCATCCGTGACATGAGTGCCGACGTCGCCGCACAGGAGTGGGTGCAGCAAGCCGAGCTCGCGCTGGCGGCGGCGGGTCGCAAGCGCGGCGGCGCCAGGCGCGCGCTGCTGGAGCTGCTCGCCGGGCAGGAATGCGCGCTGACCGCGCCCCAGATCGAGGACGCGCTGCGCGCGCGCTCGGCGCGGCCGGTCAGCCGCGCGAGCATATACCGGATCCTCGACGAGCTGGAGGCGCTCGCGCTCGTGCAGCGCGTGGAGACCGGCCAGGCGATGGTGCGCTACGAGCGCGTGTGCGAGCACGAGCAGCACCACCATCACCTCGTGTGCGATCAGTGCGGCCTGGTGATGCCGTTCTCCGACGCCGGCCTCGAGCGCGCGATCGACTCGCTCAGCGAGCGCGTTCCACTGGCGGTCTCAGAGCACGAGATCGTGTTGCACGGGGCGTGCCGGGACTGCGCGGCCTGACCGGTGCTGCACGGTGCTACACTTGCGCCGATGCCGACGACTCACCCGCGTCACA